>DASRRU010000030.1:0-20433 GCA_035656795.1 Phenylobacterium sp.
CGGCGAGGCTGCCGGCCGACGACGGATCGGATTTCGCGAAGGCCGAGCGCGGCTTCATCGGCACCATTGCGAACGCCGACGTCCCGGGCGCCTGGAGCATGGCGCCCTACGCGTTCCTGGACGGCGAGCGGCCGGACACGGTCAATCCGAGCCTGTGGCGACAGGCGAAGCTGAACGCCCTGCATGGGCTCTTCGAGGTGGGGCGCGGCGTCTATCAGGTGCGCGGCTTCGACATCTCCAACATCACCTTCATCGAGGGTGAGCGGGGCTACGTCGTCATCGATCCGCTGACCTCGGCCCAGCCAGCGGCGGCGGCGCTGAAGCTGATGCGCGAGCATCGCGGCGACAAGCCGGTGACCGGTGTGATCTACACCCACAGTCATGTCGACCACTACGGCGGCGTGCGCGGCGTGCTGAGCGACGCCGACATCGCGGGCGGCATGCAGATCGTCGCGCCCGAGGGGTTCCTGAAGGCGGCGGTCAGCGAGAACGTCATGGCCGGCAACGCCATGGGCCGCCGCGCGACCTACATGTACGGCGCCACGCTTCCCAAGGACCCCAAGGGCCACGTGGACTCCGGGCTCGGCAAGACGGTGTCCATGGGGCAGGTGAGCCTGGTCCCGCCGACGGTGAGCATCCGCGAGACGGGCGAGCGGCTGACGATCGACGGCGTCGAGATCGTCTTCCAGGTGACGCCGGACACCGAGGCGCCGGCGGAAATGAACTTCTTCTTCCCGCAGTTCGGGGCGCTGTGCATGGCGGAGAACTGCACCTGCCACCTGCACAACATCTACACGCCCCGCGGCGCACAGGTGCGCGATGCGCGGGCCTGGAGCCACTACATCAACGAGGCCGTCGAGATGTTCGCCGGCGACACTGAGGTGCTGTTCGCCAGCCACCACTGGCCGCGCTGGGGTTCGGGCGAGGCGGCGCGGTTCCTGAAGCAGCAGCGCGACCTCTACAAATACATCCACGACCAGGTGCTGCGGATGGCCAACCACGGCCTGACGCCAAGCGAGATCGCCGAGGCGCTGGCCCTGCCGCCCAGCCTGGCGGCGGAGTGGCATACCCGGGGCTACTACGGGACGCTCAGCCACAACGCCAAGGCCGTCTATCAGCGCTACCTCGGCTGGTTCGACGGCAATCCTGCCAATCTGCACAGGCTGCCGCCTGTCGAGGCGGGCGAGCGCTATGTCGAGCTGGCCGGCGGCGCTGGCGCATTGCTGGCCAAGGCGAAGGAGGCCTATGGGCGGGGCGAGTACCGCTGGGTGGCGGAACTGGTGAACCACCTGGTGTTCGCCGATCCGGCCAATAGCGAAGCCCGCGCCCTGCAGGCCGACGCCCTGGAGCAGATGGGCTACCAGGCCGAAAGCGGGCCGTGGCGGGCCTTCTACCTGACCGGCGCGCAGGAGCTGCGCAATCCGCGGCCGAAGTCCGAGACGCCGCGGCAAGGGGCCGCGGGCCAGTTGCGCTCCCTGCCGGCCGACGACCTGTTGGAGAGCCTGTCGGTGCGGCTGAACGGGGCCAAGGCCGGTGAGGCAGGTGATCTGGCGCTGACGGTGGTCTTCACGGACACCGGCGAGCGGTTCGCGGTCAGTGTCGAGAACGCCGTGCTGCACCATGAGCCTGGCGAGGGCGGTCCGGAGGTCTTGCTGACCCGGCCGGCGCTGATCGCTCTGGTGGTCGGCGAGACCTCGCTGGACAAGGCGCTTGCGGACGGCGCCGTGGCGGGTAAGGGCGCAGCGGAATTAGGCCGCATTCTGCCGCTGCTGGACCGCTTCGACTTCTGGTTCGAGATTGTCGCGCCCTGACGGACGGGCCATGTAGAACCCTTCGCTTCGCCGGAGATTTGAGATGAGCCACGTCACCTATCACATCGTCCAACACGACGGTGGCTGGGCCTACCGGTCGGACGGCACCTATTCGGAGACCTTCCCCAGTCACGATGGCGCGCTGAGGGCGGCGCGGCGCGCGGCCGGCGAGCAGCGGATCGCGGGCGACACCCACGGCATCGTCTACGAGGACGCGAATGGCCAGTGGCGCGAGGAACTGTCCGACGGCCAGGACCGACCCTGGACGGATGTCGAGGGCTGATTCGCGGGGTTAGACGGGCTTCGGTCCCCGGTTGTTCATCTCGTCGCCGGCGTTGGCCGGCAGGCGGATGAACCAGAACAGCGAGAGCAGGGTGAGGGCCCCGATGATGGCGAAGGCGGGCGCGACGGTGGCGCCGGTCAGGTGCGTCTCGCCGCGCGAGACCATCAGGAAGTGCAGCAGGGTGGCGGCCAGGCCGATGCTCACCGACTGGACGAACTGCTGGGCCATGGAGGCAGTCGTCGTGCCGCGGCTCATCTGGGCCTGCTCAAGGTCGGCGTAGGCCATGCCGTTCAGGCTGGTGAACTGCAGCGAGCGGAAGAAGCCGCCGACCGCCAGCGCGATCATGATCAGCCAGTGCGGGGTGTCGATCTTGAAGAAGGCGTAGACCATGAAGGTCGCCGCGCAGATCACGCCGTTGAAGATCAGCACCGAGCGGAAGCCGAACCGGCGCAGGATCGGCGGGGCGGTGGTCTTCATGACCAGGGCGCCCACCGCGGAGATGAAGGTCATCAGGCCCGCGGCGAAGGCGGTCATGCCGAAGCCCACCTGCAGCAGCATGGCCAGCAGGAAGGGCGTCGCGCCGGGCACCAGGCGGAAGAAGGCGCCGCCCAGCACCGAGGCCTGAAAGGTGCGGATCCGGAAAATGCCGAGGTCGAGGATGGCGTGCGGGTTGTTCCGCGCGTGGTTCCAGTAGAGGCCCAGGCAGGCGAGGCCTCCCCCGAAAAGTCCCGCGACCGCAATCGGCGGCAGGGCGTCGCGCCCCAGGTTCTCGAAGCCCAGGATGAGGCCCGCGAGGCCGAAGCCGGTTAGGAAGATGCCAGGCCAGTCGATGGGGGAGACCGCCTGTTCCTTGACGTTGGGCACGAAGGCCCTGACCAGCAGCACGCCGGCGAAGGCGATCGGCAGGTTGAGGAAGAAGATCCAGCGCCAGCTCACGAAGGTGACGATGGCGCCGCCAAGCACCGGGCCCACGACGGGCCCTAGTAGGGCCGGCATAGTTACGACCGACATGGCCCCGACCAGCTCGCTCTTGGGCGTGGTGCGAAGCAGGACAAGGCGCCCAACCGGCCCCATCATCGCGCCGGCGCAGCCCTGGGCGAGGCGGAAGATCACCAGCTCCGTCAGATTGTTGGCGAAGCCGCAGGCAGCCGACGCCGTGGCGTAGAGCACCATGGCGATCATCAGGATTCGCTTGGCCCCGAAGCGATCGGCCATCCAGCCCGAGATCGGCAGGAACACCGCCGACGCCAGCAGGTACATGGTGATGGCGATGTTCAGCCTGAGCGGCTCGACGTGGAGCGCGCGGGCCATGGCGGGCAGGGCGTTGTTGATCGAGGTGGCGTTCAGCGTCTGCATCAGCAGGGCTGAGCCAATGATCGCCGGTATCACCCAGCCGCGCAGGGTCGAATCGCGGCCTTCGTTGAGGACGGCGGCGGCGTCGGCGCCACCCTCGTCGAGGACGTCGCCCGCCAGGACCTCTTCGGCGCGGGTGCTCATGCCTCGACGCTCGACAGTTTGCGCAGCGGCGCGGCGGCAGCGGTCAGCAGGTCGCGCTCCTGCGGTGTCAGGCGCAGGAGCTGAGCGGCCAGCCAGTCGTTGCGGTGGCGCTGGATGGCGTCGTGCTTGCGCGCGCCAGCGGGCGTGACGGTCAGGCCCTGGCGACGGCCGTCCTCAGCGTCGTCGGCCCGCACCACCCAGCCGGCCGCCGCGAGTCGCTTCACATGGCTCGACATGGTCGGGCGCGAGATCTGTTCGAAGTCGGCGAGTTCGGAGACGCCCGCGCCGGGGTGCTTCTTCAAGTAGCCGAGGATCAGGGAGTCCTGGGCGGACAGGCCGGCCTTCTGGCCTTCGTGGCGCAGTTTGCGCGAGGCGCGGAGCACGGGGCCGCGCAAAGCCTCGGCCAGGGCGAAGATGGCGGGATCGGCCAGGGCCGCAGGCATGAAACTCACATGTGATAGTTAGGTTGTCGAACTATCTATACGGACATGACGCGCTGCGATCAAGGGAGCACGCCGTGGCGCGCTCCGAAAGTCAGGCCAGTTCAGAGCGTGAGGCCGGCTACGGCTTTTCGAGCAGGATGTAGATGATGCCGAACGACGTCTTGTCGTCCTGCTTCATCTGGAACGTAGCGTGGCGGGCCTTGGTCACCGTGAGCTTCGCCCAGATCGCGCCGCCCGTGGGGGTGGCGAACTCGCCGGGGCCGACGCGCTGGAGCGTGAGGGTCTCGCCAACCTTTCGCCCCACCGCCTTCGCGGGCGCCAGCACGCGTAGGGAATCGGCCGTAGGCCCCGCGACGATGACGTAGTCGCTCGTGGGATCGTTCCTGTCGGTGATCCATTTGCCAATGACGTCGGCGTCGGTGGCCGCGACCGCCGCGTGGCCTGGATGCGGCGTCAGCAGGATCGCAAGAGACAGGATCACGGTCAGGCATCCGGCGAGCCAGGCGCCCGCTGGCGACCGTGCGGCGGCGGCTCGGCTCGAAGCCGGGGATTTGGATGTCCTCATCGCGCGACTATCGGCGCGCAAGGCGAAGCCGCGCAAATTAACTCGCGTCCATGCCTGTCGGATCAATGGGCCAGGCCCCTTCTCCCGCTTGGGGGAGAAGGGGCCAAAGCCTAGTGCGGACTCAGAGCACCCCCAGCATCTCAGCCACCAGCGGGTGGCGCACGATGTCGCGGTCGGCCAGGCGGACGACGGCGATGTTCGGGAGCGTTTCCAGCTTGGTGGCGACGGGCTTCAGGCCGGAGAACTCCGGCAGCAGGTCCGACTGGTCGGGGTCGCCGGTGACCACCATGGTCGAGTGCCAGCCCAGCCGGGTCAGCAGCATCTTGAGCTGGGTGTAGGTGCAGTTCTGGGCCTCGTCGATCACCACGAAGGCGTTGTTCAGGGTGCGGCCGCGCATGAAGCCGACCGGGGCGATCTCGATGGCGCCCTCGGCCATCAGGGCTCTGACCCGCTTCATGGACAGGCGATCGGACAGCGCGTCGTAGAGCGGGCGCAGATAGGGCGCGAGCTTGTCCTCCGCGTCGCCGGGCAGGAAGCCGATGCTTTCGCCGGCTTCCACGGCGGGACGCGACAGGACGATGCGGCCGACGGAGCCCGCCTCCAGGGCCTCCACTGCCTTGGCGATGGCCAGATAGGTCTTGCCGGTCCCGGCCGGACCAAGGGCCATGACCAGATTCTTGGCGTCGATGGCGTCGATCAGTTCCTGCTGGCCGGGTGACTTGGCCTTGATGGTCTTGACGTAGCTCTGCTCACGGTCGTCGTTATGGTGCGCCAGCGGCGACCAGCCACGGTCGACGGGGAGCCGGCGGATCTTATCGTCGCCCTCGAACTGGCCGGCGTCGAACGCGCCTTCGCGCAGCTGTCGCTTCAGGGCTCGCTTGCTCATCAAAAGCCTCCGTCGGGGCAAGAAAAAAGGGCGTCTCCGCAACGGAGCGCCCTTGGATGGTCGGGGATGAATCGAAGCAGTCGGCGTGCGAGGCCCGGGGGTTCTGCCCAGGATGCCGGTCCGGATCCGAAGATCCGAGGAGATAACACACTCGGCGCCATCAACTCCGTCCAGCGCGAGACACGGGACCGACTTTTCGGCCCGCAGCGGGCTCCGGGAGGGCTTTCACCCCCTCGAATCGCACCACTAGAATGATCCTATCTTGGTTTCGGAAGTGTTAAACGGGCAGATTGTCGCAAGAAACGAGGTGTGCTGATGAGTGTTTACAACTTGGGTAATGTGACACCGGAATTACCGAACGATGACGAATACTGGATTTCGCCGAGCGCTTCCGTCATCGGTCGAGTGATTCTCAAGAAGAATGCATCGGTCTGGTGGAACGCCACGCTGCGTGGGGACAACGATCCGATCGTCGTGGGGGAAAACTCCAACGTGCAGGACGGCTCGGTGCTGCACACAGACACCGGGTCGCCGCTGACCATCGGGGCCAATGTGACGGTGGGGCACATGGTGATGCTGCACGGCTGTACGATCGGCGACAATTCGCTGGTCGGCATCGGCTCGATCATCCTGAACGGCGCGCGGATCGGGAAGAACTGCCTGATCGGCGCCAACTGCCTGATCACCGAGGGCAAGGAGATCCCGGACAATTCGCTCGTGATGGGCGCGCCCGGCAAGGTGGTGCGAGAGATCAGCCCGGAGCAGGCGATGATGCTGGCCGGCGGGGCCGCCCACTACGTGGAGAACTGGAAGCGCTACCGGCGGGAGCTTAGGGAGATTTGATTTCCCTCCCTTTTTGGGGAGGGTTGGCGAGCGACAGCGAGACGGGTGGGGAAGCGCGGGCCGGAGTGCGGAGTGAGCAATTGAACGCGACTTTCCCACCGTCTGTCGCTTGGCTCCAGACACCCTCCCCATGAAGGGGAGGGAAATGAAAGATGAGGGACGTCATGGCCTATGAATTCGTCACGGTGGAGCGCGACGGTGCGCTGACCATCGTCACCCTCAACCGGCCGGAGGTGATGAACGCGCTGCATTCGCCGGCGCACTTCGAGCTGGCCCAGGTGTTCGACGCCTTCGCCGCCGATCCGGAGCAGTGGGTGGCGATCGTCACCGGCGCGGGCGAACGGGCGTTTTCGGCCGGCAACGACCTGAAGCACCAGGCCGGAGGCGGCCGGATGGGTAATCCGCCCTCGGGGTTCGCGGGGCTGACGACGCGTTTCGACCTGACCAAGCCGCTGATCGCGGCGGTAAACGGGGTGGCCATGGGCGGCGGTTTCGAGATCGCGCTGGCCTGCGACATCATCGTGGCCTCGGAGGCGGCGGTTTTCGCCTTGCCGGAACCGCGGGTGGGCCTGGCGGCGCTGGCCGGCGGCCTGCACCGGCTGCCCCGGGCGATCGGGACCAAGCGGGCCATGGGCATGATCCTGACCGGCCGGCGGGTTTCGGCGGCGGAGGGCCATGAGCTGGGCTTCGTCAACGAGGTGGTCGCGCCCGGCGAACTGATGGCGGCGGCCCGGCGCTGGGCCGGCCAGATCATGGAACTGTCGCCCATGTCGATCCGCGCCTCGAAACAGGCGGTCTACCGGGGGCTCGACGAACCCAGCCTGGAAGCGGCGATGGCCACCCAGCGCAGCTATTCCGGCATCGTGGCGCTGGTGGGCAGCGAGGACTTCGTGGAGGGGCCGCTGGCCTTTTCGCAGAAGCGGCCGCCGCAGTGGAAGGGGCGATAGGAGCCTTTCGGTCGATCGGAAAGGCCGGCGAGACGATCGGCGCGAAGACGCCGCCCACCGCACGCGCGGCCTCGTCGGTGCGGACGGCCAGACGCTCGGCGTCGGCGCGGCGCTGGTCGAGGTCGCGGGCGACGTACATCAGGCCGCGGTAGGCGTTCAGGGTGCTGTCGAAGACCTCCGCCTCGGCGCCCAGGCTCTGCGAGCCGTCGGCCTCGGGCGAAAGCGTGGTCAGGCGGGGGAAGGCGACCGCGGCCTTGAACCGCCCGGAATGGATCAGGTCGCGCAGGAAGAGGTCGTAGGGCTGGTTGAGCTCAGCCGCCGCCGCCAGGGCCGCGTGCAGCCGCCGTTTCGACGAGCCGCGCACGGCATAGGCTGTGGCGCCGGAGTAGGAGCGACCGCGCAGGTCGATAGGCAGGTACTCGCCACGCACGACCAAGCCCTCGCGGCGGGCGGCCAGATGGACCATCAGGTTGAAGTCGCAGAGCGCCGCGTCGGTGAAGGTCAGGTCCCAGTCGCCGGCCTGACCCAGCAGGCCGTCCAACACCCCCGAAGGCCTGGGGCGAGAAGATCGCATCGTCCTCCAGGATCAGCACCGGATCGTCGCGGGCGAGGTGCTCGCCCAGCGCTGTGCGGTGGCTGGCGAAGCAGGCGTTTTCCGTTGGTGTCAGAGCACCGGGGACGCGGCCACGTCCGCCGGACCGAGCGCCTGGAACCGTTCAGAGACCAGGCGCCGGCCGCCGTGAGGGCGAACGAGGCTTCCAGGTCGCGGCGGCGATCCTCGGCGGCGGGGAGGTTGATAACGACGCAGGCCTTCATGCGGCGTCTCTAGCACGGCCCCGGCCAGGCGCTCTTGCCAGAAGATGACGCCTACGTCAGGTTCGCCGCCCTACCACCCGATGTTCAGGGACGCGCGGCAAGCCCATGGATCGCTACGACTATATCATCATTGGCGCGGGTTCGGCCGGTTGCGTGCTGGCCAACCGGCTGACGGAGGACGGGACGAAGCGGGTCCTGCTGCTGGAGGCCGGCGGCAAGGACAATTCGCTGATGATCAGGATGCCGGCCGGAGTCGGCGGCCTGATCGGCAAGGCCGGGCCGGCCAACTGGGGTTTCTGGACTGAGCCGGAGCCGAACCTCAACGACCGCAAGCTCTGGTGGCCGCGGGGCAAGGGCTGGGGCGGGTCGTCCTCGATCAACGGCATGATCTACATCCGCGGCCATGCGCGCGATTACGACCAGTGGCGCCAGATGGGACTGCCGGGGTGGGGCTACGCCGACGTGCTGCCCTATTTCAAGAAGTCGGAGAGCCTGGACGGCGGCGGCGACGCCTGGCACGGCGGCGAGGGCCCGCTGAAGGTTTCCAAGGCCTCGACGCCGAATCCGATCTACGCGGCCACGATCCAGGCCGGCGCCGAGGCAGGCTTCCCGCTGACCAAGGACTTCAACGGGTTCCAGCAGGAAGGTTTCGGGCCCTACCAGTTGACCATCCACGAGGGCCAGCGGTGGAGCGCGGCGCGGGGCTATCTGCACCCCGTGCTGGAGCGGTCGAACCTGACCTGCCTGACCGGCGTGCGCACGACGCGCATCGTGGTCGAGGACGGCCGGGCGACCGGCGTCGAGATCTATGACGAGAAGACCAAGGCCCGGCGCATCGTCCAGGCCGACGCCGAGGTGCTGCTCTGCGCCGGCGCCGTGCAGTCGCCGCACATCCTGCAGCTGTCCGGCATCGGCGACCCGGAGGAGCTGGCGACGCACGGGATCCAGGTGGTCAAGGCCCTGAAGGGCGTCGGGGCCAACCTGCAGGACCACCTGGACGTCTGCATGTCATGGATCTGCCCCAAGCCGATCACCATCTACTCGCAGCGCAAAGGCCTGCTGAAGACCTTGGGCATCGGCCTCAACTACATGCTCTTCAAGAAAGGCGTCGGGCGCACCCAGGGTCTCGAAGCGGGCGCCTTCCTGCGCTCACGTCCCGACCTCGATCGGCCGGACCTGCAGGTCCACACCGTGATCGCGATCATGCAGGATCACGGCAAGGTCTCGGTGCCGAAGGACGGCTTCACCTTCCACGTCTGCCAGCTGCGCCCGGAGAGCCGCGGCCGGGTGGGGCTGAAGTCCGCCGACCCGCTGGCCGATCCGGCGATCTACGCCAACTACCTCCGCGCCGAGGAGGACCGCCGCGCCCTGCGCGAGGGGGTCAAGATGATGCGCAAGGTCGCCGGGCAAGGGGCGCTCGATCCCTACCGGAGCGAGGAATATGCGCCGGGGGCGGGCGTGCAGACCGACGCGGAGATCGACGCCTGGATCAAGCAGACCGGCGAGACGATCTATCACCCGGTCGGCACCTGCCGCATGGGCGCGGCGGGCGATCCCATGGCGGTGGTCGACGCCGAGTGCCGCGTGCAGGGGATCGCAGGGCTGCGGGTGGTGGACGCCTCGGTCATGCCCACGCTTGTGGGGGGCAACACCAATGCGCCGACCATCATGATCGCCGAGAAGATCTCCGACGCGATCCGCGGCAGGGCGTTCCTGCCGGCGGAGGATGCGCCGGTCTACGGAGACGGACAAAGGGCGGCTTAGGCCCACGTCATCCGCTCTCCCGGCGAAAGCCGCGATCCATGCGGAGTGTGGGGCCTGACCCCGCTGACGGCTCGATCGGGCCTCAGCTTGGGTCCCGGCTTTCGCCGGGACGATCGGGCTTAGAGTTAGGGCTTCAGCGCCTTGCGCCAGGTCACGCCGTCCTGCTCGAAGCCGTTGTCGGCGTAGAGGTGGCGGACGGGGCCGTTGCGCGGGGTCTCGAGGATCTGGCCCAGCACCTCTGAATGGCGGTCGGCCAGGGCGTCCAGGATGAAGCCCAGGAACTGGTGCTCGACCTTCAGGCCGATGACGCGGCAGCTCATGGCGAAGGCGGCGATCTCGCAGCCCTCGACGACGGCCGCGGCCACCAGGCCGTAGTCGCCAAACTTGTCCCTGCAGTGGGCGATGAAGACGTTGCCGGCCGCGGCGTGGCGGGCGAGCTCGGTTTCCGAGAAGGTCCGCCCGGTGGTGTTGAACTGGGTGGTGCGCTGGAAGAGCTCGCCCACCCGGGTAAGCGTCGCGCCGTCCGTGGGGCGCTCGAAGGCGGTGACGACGCCCAGCGAGGCCAGAAAGTCCGCGCTGTCGCCGGCCGCCGCGCGCTGGCGGTCGCGGCCGAGCTGGGCCTTCACAAGGTCGGTGCGGGCGGCGGATTCCTCGGTCAACTTCAGCACCTGGAAGCGCGGGTCAGTGAGCAGGATGCGGCGCAGCGCGAACGGGTCTTCGCCCAGCACGTCCACCTGCGGCAGGGCCTGGCGCACCCGCTCGCGCTCCACCGGGTGGTCGTCGATGAACACGAAGGCGTCGAGCGCGAAGCCCAGCTCCTCGGCGATCGAGGCGATGTTGGAGGGCTTGTCGTCCCAGTTCACCCGCCAGGTGACGAAGTCGTCGGGGGTGAGCAGGCGGTCATGCGGATAGTGGTCGGGGTATTTCCACAGGTCGCGGACCAGGGCCTCGTCGTTCTTGCTGACGCAGGCCAGCAGGATTCCGCGGCGTTTGAGCGCCTTCAGCGCCTCGTGGAAGCCGAAATAGAGGCCGATGTAGGAGTTGTGGCCGCTGATCTCCGGCGTCCAGGCGAAGGGCGCGCCGGTCTCGGCCAGGACTCCGGGCCAGAGCGTGCCGTCGAGATCGACGATGACGCACTTCTTGCGGCCCAGGCCCATCACCACGGCCAGGAGGTCCATGTGGGCGCGGGCCACGATGGACTCGCGGCGATAGAGGTCCGGGCCGATCAGGTCCTGCAGCGGAGCGGTGTCGGGGAAGATGCCGTGCACGGCCTGCAGCTCGACCGAGGGCCGCTGCAGCATCCAGCCGGGAGAGCCGAAGTGCGTGAAGCCCACGAGGCCGTCGTCCAGCAGCCGGCTCGTCCCCTCGGCGGCCAGGGCCGCGGCCACGTCGACGACGTAGACCCCGCCGTATTCGTCGGCCAGCACCTCGAGGCCCTGATTGATGGCGCGGAAGCGGGCGCGGTGGCCGCCAGGGCCACGGTCGGCCAGGCCAAGGGGCTGGACGGACGGCTCGGGCAGGCTGTCGATGAGGATCGGGGCGTCGCTGACGGCGCGCAGGCCTTCGATCACCTGGCGCGCTTCGGCGAGATAGAGGGCGGAGGGGGCGCCGCCGTGATCGGCAGCCGTGCCCTTGGCCACAAGATGGCGTGAGCGCAGGGCGCCGATGAAGATCGCCTGGTGCGGACGCTCGGCCGCCAGCCGCAGGTCGTCGGGGAAGCTCGCCGACACGCGCAGGTCGACGTCGCGGGCGGCCGCCTCGCGGCGCAGGAAGTCGGCCTCCATCTGCAGGTCGCAGTCGCCGAACAGGAGCACGTCCCAGCGATGGGTCTTTGCGCCGCCCAGGTCGTCCGCACCCAGGGCCGCGGTGACCGACCAGTAGGGATTGGAGCCTTCGCCGGCCCGGCGACGCAGTTGGTCCAGCGCCTCGCCGGGGTCGCGGCCGTGCAGTTCGACGAGCTTGGCGGCCACGCCGGCGGCCTCCGCCGCGGCGTCATCGGCCGTCAGCACGTCGCGCTCCATGAGGCTGGCCAGGCAGCCGGCCAGGGTGTCGGCGTCGATGGTCAGGCCTTTGAGCAGCTCCGCCAGGTCGCCTGGCATGTCCCGCGGCGTCTCGAACCAGGTCACGATCCCGGCCACCTCGGCGTCCACCACCAGTCGCAGATGGCTCATGGCGTGGACGATGAGGACGCGATCCTCGGCCAACGGGGTCAGGTGGACGTAGGTCGAGCGACGAATCAGCATCGTGCAGGGCTCCGGGGACGCGCTGTGAAGCTACGGTCCGGCCCCTGCCTGATGGTTAAGATGCGATAGCTTTTTGGTTCTCGACCCAGGCGTCGAGCTTGGCCTGCGCCGCGGCGCCGCCAAAGAAAGACAGAAGGACATAGCGGCTGCCGCGGGTCACCGGCGCGGCCTCGTGCAGCAAGGAGGCTGAAAACACCAGCGCGCCGCCAGCGGGCGGGTTGTAGCGATGGTCGTCAAATTCCGGGAACAGGATCTCGCCGCCCTCATATTCGTCGGTGTTGAGGTTCAGCGAGATGGCGAATTCTCGGAAGGCGGTGTGCGGGGCGGCGTTGTCGCGGTGGCGCTTGAAATAGCCGCCGGTGTCGTCATAGCGGGCGATCAGGATGCGGTCGGCGAAGGCCATGTCGGTCTGGAAGGCCCGCCGGATTTCCGGGATCACGCGCTTGGCGAAGAGCTCCACGACATCGCTGTGGAGCGGCATGTCGGCCGTAAGTTCGGTGTCCCGCCGCTTCTTCTTGTCCTCGTCCAGCTTGGCGTAGGCGCCGCCGTCCTTGAACGAAGCCATGACGCCGGCCTCGTGGGGCGCGGCCTCGAAGTGGTCAATCAGGGCGCGGCAAAGCTCCGGAGATGCGATGTTGGGAAGGATAAGGACGGGGGCTGTGGAGGCGCGGATCTGCGATGGCTCGGCGCAGATTCGCCGCGCCGAGGCGCTCAGCCACGCGGCAATGTCGGTCGTCTCGCTCAGGGGGATGATGTCCACCACCCGCCCGCTGCGGTCGACCAGCACGCCGGCGGCAGCGCCGCCGACATGGGCGAGCTCGACGCCCTCGCCGGTCGTCACATAAAGGAGCTCGTCGCGAACCTGGGCGTCGGTCGCAAAGCGGGCGGTAAAGGCCGGCGAAGCGGGGCACAGCGGCGCCAGATCAACGCCGGCGGCCCGGACGAGCGGGGCGGCGACGCGCAGCCGGTCCAGCAGCCGCGCGGCGGCCTCCGGCTCGAGTGCGCCAAGGGCCACGACCACGACCGGCCGCCCCGCCTGGGCGTCGAGGGAGAAGAAGCGCCCGGACGCCGCGGCGCCCAGCACCACGGGCGCGCGGTCGCCCATCGAAAACGGCAAGGCCCTGGCTCCCATCCCTGAAGCATCCAGGCTCAGGGTAAATCTGGGCTTACCAATTTCGCGTTCGCCTCGTTTGCTACTGGCGGCCGGCGGCCGCCTCGGCGATCTTGCCCTCGGGTTCGACTTCCAGGCGGTAGGCCTTGTCGTTCTTCAGCACCAATTGGGCCGCATGTCTGATGTCCGCGGCGGTGACCTTCTCGGTTCCGGGGACGATGTGGCGGATGATATCGAGCCGCCGGGGATCGGCCTGGGCCTCCGAAAGCTCCGACAGCCAGTACTGGTTGGTGGCGCGCGACTTCTCGATCTTGTCGATGCGCGGCTTCTTGGCCCGCTCCAGTTCGTCCGGCGTGACGTCCTTGGTGCGAAGGTCGTCGGCGATCTTGGAGACGTCGCGGAAAAATCCGTCGAGCTTGGCAGGGGGCACCTCGACGCTGGCGGCCAGGTAGCCCCACCCGGTCCAGGTGAGGCTGTGGGTGTAGCTCACGGACGGCGAATAGGTGACGCCCTGAGTCTCGCGCAGCTCGTCGATCAGCCGCAGGTCCATGATCTCGCCCAGGACGTCGGTCTCCAGCGCCTGCTGCGGATTGGCCCACAGGTCGTTGGTGGGCCACGCGACATAGCCGATCGATTGGTCGGCGCGGCCCTTGTGCGTGAGAAGCACCGGCTTTGCGGTCGCGACGGGGAAGCCCATGGCGCGCTGGGTGGAGGGGACCTGTTCAGGCGCGCGGCCGGCCGGAAGCGAGCCGAACGTGCGAGCGACCGCCTCGACGGCCTTGTCCACGGTCACATCGCCCACGATCACCACCTCGATCGGGTCCTTGGCCAGATGCGGCGCGATCTGCGCCTGCAGATCGTCGAGCTGGGCCTTGGCGATGTCGTCGCGGCTGGGGAAGGTAAAGCGGCGGTCGCCGGCGTGCAGCAGACCGGACAGCTCGCGCCCCATGACTCCCCCGTCGGTGCCCTCCATCTGGTCATGGACGGTCTTGCCGGCGGTCTGCTGGCGCCTGAAGGCCTCGCTGCGCCAGCCGGGATCGGTGACGTAGGCGGTCAGCACCTGCATCTGAGTCGCCAGGTCGTCGGTGCGGGTCGAGCCGGAGAGCACGAAGGCGTCCTCGCCGACCCCGAAGCGAGCGCCATAGACCTTGGAGGCCAGCACCCGTTCGGTGTCCTCGCTGTTGATCTGCTTCAGGCCGCCCTCGATGAACGCGTTGCCGAACCAGGCCAGGCTCTGGCGGTCCTTGGGCAAGTCCTGCAGGCCGTCGCCGACGTTGACGCGCACCAGAACCTCGTCGTTGCGGAACTTGGTGGGCTTGACGGTCAGGCGCACCCCGTTCTCGAAACGGACAAAGACCGTGTCGAGGTCGGCGACCTCCTTGGTCTCGGCGACTTTGCCCGGCGCGCCGAAAATGGCGTAGGGCCAGGCCACATCGTGGGGGGCGACCGGTGCGGCCACGGCCATTTTCTGAGTCGAGGCATATTCGGAGAGCACGGCCTGTTCCCCGCCCTGAATCGCTTTCGGCGTGGAGACGAAGACCAGCGGTCCCTGGCCGGAGAAGGCGTCCTTCAGGGATTCGGAGACCGTGTCGGCCTTCAGCCCTTTCACCACGGATTCGAAGAAGGCAAGGTCATCCGCCGGGCTGGTGACCACCTCTTGGTCGGACAGTGAGGCCACGATCTCATCGGCGATCTGGGCGGGCCGGCGGGTCGCTGCGCCGGCCACGGCGGCCTGGGCGCTGGCGCGCTCCTCGGCGATCTCACGGTCGAGTTCGTCCTGGCGCACGCCATAGCGGACGGCGCGGCGTCCCTCCTGGTCGACAGCCGCCAAGGCCGTCCGCCAGCCATCGGCGGGCGCCGCCAGGGCAAGCGTCGCGATCTCGGCCGAATGCCCCTGGTCGGCCTTGAAGGCCGCCGCGGCGATAAACGGCGGCTGCGGCGAGCGCCCGAGCGCCGAGAGCCGGCGGTTCAGCACATTGAAGCCCAGCTGCTCGATCACGTCGGTGCGGCGTTTGGCCAGACGGTCCGCCCGCAGGTCCGGCGGGCGAATCCAGGTGACCTGCAGGTTCAGCGCGGTGCCGGGCTGGACGACCACCTTCGCCTCGGTCTTGCGATCGGCGACCTTCCCGAGATCGGGCTCCGGGCCGGCGGGCCCGACGGCCTTCCAGTCTCCGAAGCGGGCGCGGATCTTGGCCTCCATCGCCGCGGGGTCAAAGTCGCCCACGGCCACCAGCACCGCGCGCTCCGGGCGGTAGTAGTGATGATAGAAGTCAGCGATGACGCTGGCCTGCGCCTTCTGCACGATGTCGACCTTGCCGATCGGCTGGCGGCTGGGCATGAGCTGGCCCGGCAGCTCAAAGCCCATTCGCGCCTTGAACACCTGATAGGCCGGGCTGTCGCTGGCGCGCTCCTCGGACAGCACCACGCCGCGCTCGCGGTCGATAGCGGCCTGGGAAAGGGTCAGCTCCGAAGCCGTCTCCCGCAGGAGCATGAGCGAGGTGTCGACCGTATCGTCGTCGGTCTTGGGCAGGTCGAGTTTGTAGACGGTCTCGTCGAAATTCGTGGAGGCGTTGGTGTCAGCGCCGAAGGCCAGGCCGTGGCGTTCAAGAATCTTGACCATCTCGCCTTCGGGCACGTTCTTCGAGCCGTTGAAAGCCATGTGCTCCAGGAAGTGGGCCAGGCCCTGCTGGGCGTCGGTCTCCATCAGCGAACCCGCATCGAATCGCAGGCGCAGCGCGGCCTGGCCCGGCGGGATCGGTTGGCGCTTGATGGCGTAGCGCATGCCATTGGGAAGCGAGCCGAAGCGAACGTCGGGGTCGGCCTTGACGTCAGAGCGGGTTTGCGGCCATGCGCCGGGCGGCAGCTTTTCCATCGCCGGGCCTGCCGCGGGACTTGAGCCCGGCAGGCCGATCTTTGGCAGGTGCGGCAAGCCAATGGCTTGCGCGAAGCTGGGCGCGGTAAGGGATAGGACGGCGGCGAGGGCGACGCCCGCACGCAGAGAACGGATCATAGAAAAGTCCTGAAGGCGTCCAACAAAGCGGATGCCGCACCATTGCCAAGCGAAGTGGCGGCGGCAAGGCAAGAAGGGGGCGGTGTCGCAACTGCGACAAACCGCCTAAATGAGATCGATGACTGAATCACGCTTTGAAGAGACGCCGCCGCCGCCGCCCGAATGGTCGCCGGCGCCCGAGCCGCAGCCGGTGGATCGGCAAGGGCGCGAGCCGGTGTTCAACGCGCCGTGGCAGGCGGTGGCGGTCGTGGTGTTGATCGTCGGCGGCTACGGCCTGCAGACCTTGTTCCCAGTCGACGCCATCCTAGCGGCCTACGCCTTCGCGCCAGCCAACCTGGCGCCGGGGCGCTGGGAGACGGTGATCACCTCAATCTTCCTGCATGGCGGCTGGGCGCATGCGATGATGAACGGCGCCTTTGCGCTGGCCTTCTCCGCGCCGCTGGCTCGCCTGTTCGGCCCGAAGATCGAGGGCGCGCTGCTGTTCTTCAGTTTCTATGTTCTGACCGGCGTGCTGGCGAACCTGGGTTACGCGGCGGTCCACCCCGGCGGCCATGCCCTGATCGTCGGTGCGTCGGGCGCCGTCTCAGGCCTGATGGGCGCCGCTGCGCGATTGATCGGCGGGGAGGGCAGGCCGGGGCGCGTGTTTTCCAAGCCGGTGCTGGCGATGGGAGGCGCCTGGGTGGCGATCAACCTGCTCATCGCCCTGGTGGGGGGCTGGTTCCTGCCAGGGGCGGGCAATGCGGGCGTCGCTTGGGAAGCGCATATCGCCGGCTTTGTCGCGGGCGTGCTGCTGATCGGGCCTTTCGCGCGGCTCGCGCCCCGCGCCTGACGTCACCAGCTTTTCGCATTGCGGGTGCAGACCCTTGACCTGGGCGCCGGTCTCTGTCCGCCATGGCGAGGGCGGGCCCGGGCGGCTGGGGAGGGACGATGCGGCGAGTTCTGGCGTTTGTGCTGGCGATGGCCGTGGCGTGGCTCGGCGCCGCGGCGCCGGCGACGGCGGCCGGGAAGCAGCCGGACACCGGGCTTTCCAACCTCAAGCACATCATTGTCATCTTCCAGGAGAACCGCTCCTTCGACCACTATTTCGGCGTGCTGCCCTATGCGCCGGGCTCGCCCTATCACCAGGGCCGGCCGTGCGCGGCCGACGACCACGCCTGCGTCGACGGGCTGAAGTGCAGGCTTTCGCCCGATGGGGCGTTGAACTGCGCCGACTGGAACGCCCATGCGGACGGACGCAGAGTCTACGCCTTCCACGCGGCCGATCGCTGCATCGCCCCGGACCTCGACCATGAGTGGCAGGGCAGCCACCGTGACGCCAACTTCGCCCACCCGGAGCGCTCGCTGAGCGACCCGAGGAACGACGGCTTCGTGATGCAGAACGACATCATGGCGCCGGACACACATCGCACCGGCCCGGCGGATGGGGGCAGGGCGATGGCCTACTACAGCCAGGCCGACATCCCCTTCTACTATGACTTGGCCGAGAAGTTCGCGATCAGCGACCGCTATTTCGGCTCGCTTCTGGGCGCCAGCGACCCGAATCACGCCTTCCACCTGGCCGGCAGCTTCTTCGGCCACATCACCAACGAGGAGGTTTCGGCGCCGGCCGGCGGCTACCGGCCACCACAGGGCACGATCTATGACCTGCTGAGCGCGGCGAACGTGGACTGGGCCGAGTCCTTCCAGGACGTGCCGGAGGGCTTGGCCTACCGCCGCCTGGGCGATCCGCACTTCATCAAGCACGCTGAACTCCTGGACCGGCTGAACGGCGCGGGGGGCGCGAAGGCCTTGCCGGCCGTGGTCTGGGTCAATGCGCGCAAGGGCTACTTCCAGCACGGCTCAAACAGCGATGAGCATCCCTCCAGCGACATCCAGCGCGGCCAGGCCTGGGTGTCGGAGTTGCTCAACGACCTGCGCCGTGGCCCCTACTGGAAGGATACCGCGGTCTTGATCACCTACGATGAGGCTGGCGGCTTCTATGATCACGTCAAGCCGCCGGCGGCGCCGCAAGGCGGCAAGCGGACACCTGACGGGCTCAACCCAGGCGACTGCGCCGACCGGCCGTTCGTACCGGCGGCTGCGAAAAAGGGCGGCGGCGTGGTCTGCGCCCGCGAGCGCAAGATCGGCACGACCTATGACGAGATCCTGGGAATCTGTCCGCACTACAACGCAGCCAGGGCCTATCCGGCCGATTGTCCCAACTTCGACCAGCTCGGGTTCCGGGCGCCCCTCCTGGTCATCTCGCCCTTCGCCAAGCGGGCCTATGTCTCCCACCGAATCGCCGATCACACCTCGATGCTGGCCCTGATCGAGAAGCGGTTCCTGACCGGGCCGGACGGCAGGACCCAGCACCTGACGGCGCGCGACGCCAACGCCTGGACGCTGGAAGACATGTTCGACTTCAAGGGCGCGCCCTCGCTGAACACCGCGCTTGCGCCGCCGGCCCCGCCGCCAGCTCGGGACTGCACGCCTAAGGCGTAGGCGGCCGCGGCCTCACGCGGGCGTGCATTGTATGGAACGCAGTTCGGCGCGACGTTGTTTTGAGTCAGATGAAGAGAAAGCGAGGAACGTCCGATGCTTGTCTCACAGATCCTGCGATCCAAGGGCGACACCGTCTTCACCATCGCACCTTCCGACACCATCGCGGCGGTGGCGGGGCTACTGCATTCGAGGCGAGTCGGCGCTCTCGTGGTGCTCGACGCCGAGCAGGTGGTAGGCATCGTCTCGGAACGTGATGTGGTGCGCGCCGTGGCCGAGGGCGGCGCCGCGGCCCTTGGTCAGCCCGTGTCCGGCGTCATGACGCGCGACGTGCTGTTCGCCCAGCCCGGCGAAACCGTCGACTCGCTGCTCGGCCGGATGACCGACCGGCGCATCCGCCACTTGCCGGTCTGCGACAAGGAGCGGCTGGTCGGCATCGTCTCGATCGGCGACCTGGTGAAGTCGTAGATCAGCGAGGTCGAGGCGGAGGCCGACGGGCTGAAGGCCTATATCGCCGCGAGTTGAGCGCCGGGGTCTCCCCTGGACACTGCGGCGTCGGCCAGGCTGTAGGCTTCCAGCACCTCGGCGGTGGCGTCGCGGGCGCGCGCCAGCGCATCACGCAGGGCGCAGGTTTCGAGGTCCGGGCAGTCGTCGCATTTGCGGAAGCCCAGTCGCGGGCTGACACAGGGCGCGAGCGCCAGGGGGCCGTCGATCACCCGGATGATCTCCGCAAAGCTGATCTCGGCCGGCGGGCGCGACAGCACATAGCCACCGAACTTGCCGCGCCGGCTGGTGACCAGGTGGTGGCGCGACAGCTCCAGAAGAATCGCCTCGAGGAACTTGCGTGGAGCGTCGGCCCGCAGGGCGACTTCGCCGGCCGTGAGTTGGGCGCCATCGGCGCGCGCCAGTTCCACCAGGGCCCTGAGCGCATATTTCGCCTTCTGGGACAGCATGGTCGAGCGGCTCCTCTCCTCCCTTCTTAGGCCGCGCAGGTGGGGCGGCAAGGGAAGGGGTGCGTGACGGAACCATGAAATTCATTCCGCCCAAAGACGGCGATTGACAGGCAAGGGGGCGCCCCCTAGATAGCGCCTCCCGCTCGGGGCGGGGCCTACTTCAGGCGACGGCAAAAGGGTCCAACAACCCTCTTGCATTTCTCCTGAAGATGGGTATTTTCCCGAGCCTCAACCGAATCGTTACCGACTGTATGAGGGTTGCCCCTCGGCGGCCCGGTGCGGTTTTTGCGCCAAATTTTGGAGACCTTTCAAGGTTTCCGAGGCTCGGCGGAAAAGTCTGAAAAGACCGGTTGACACGAAAGAGGCCGGCCAATAGATAGCCGCCTCCGCCGACCACCGGCGCTAAACAGTGGGGTCGGCGGAAGCCGGTCGGGTCTTTGACATTGTTGAATTGGAAAGAGAAACGCAGGCGGCGGTGTCCTGGCGGTTACCTTAACCAGGTAACCTCGACACTGACGAACTTGCGGTCTCTTGAAGACAATACCATGAATATCAATTCCCTCGGGCCTCGGCCTTGGGGCATCGATGTGAATGGGAACTCGTCAAGAAATACGCAGACTATATGCCAGCCCAGTTCCTCGGAATTGGGTAAGCTATAAGTCAGTGCTCAACTCAACCTGAGAGTTTGATCCTGGCTCAGAGCGAACGCTGGCGGCAGGCCTAATACATGCAAGTCGAGCGCACCTTCGGGTGAGCGGCGGACGGGTGAGTAACGCGTGGGAA
>DASRRU010000031.1:0-10043 GCA_035656795.1 Phenylobacterium sp.
CAGCCTGATGTACGACCTGGCGGCGGAGCGTTCCGGCGTGCCTGATTTCGGACTGCGGGTCGCCGAGAAGCGCAAGCTCTCCAACCTTGGGCCGATCGCCTTGGTGATGCGCGAACAGCCCACCCTCAGGAAGGCGCTCGCGCAGCTGGCGCGCTACATCTGGCTGCAGAACGACGCCTATTCGGTGCGCCTGGAGGAGGCCGGGGATGTCGCAATGATGCGAATCGGCGCGCCGGCCTGGATTGCGCGCCAGGGCGCCGAGCTCAGCCTGGGCGTCGCCATGACGGTTATGCGGGAGCTGCTGGGCGCGGCCTGGCATCCGCAGGAGGTGTGGCTGCCGCATGCGGCGCCGGCCAAGCTTGACGTCCATCGGCGGGTGTTCGGCGTCATCCCTCGTTTCCAGCAGGACTTCGCAGCCCTGGTCTTCGATCGCGCCGACCTGGAGCGCCCGATCGGCCGCGCCGACCCGGCGCTGGCGCGCCATATGGTCCGCTACCTGGAGCAGATCGCCGAGGGGCGCGGGTCGAGCTTCGCCGACAAGGTTCGCGAGATCATCCTCATGCTGATGCCCAACGGCGACTGCACGGTCGAGCGCGTGGCTCAGCGCATGGGTATGGACCGGCGCACCCTGCACCGGCGCCTGGCCGCCGAGGGGTTGACCTTTTCCGGGCTCCTGAACGGTGCACGCCGGGAGGTTGCCGAGGCCCTGCTGCTCCGTAGCGGCCG
Source organism: Phenylobacterium sp. (assembly GCA_035656795.1). GTDB lineage: Bacteria > Pseudomonadota > Alphaproteobacteria > Caulobacterales > Caulobacteraceae > Phenylobacterium. The sequence continues at coordinate 727 of DASRRU010000031.1, forward strand.
CCCGTTCCATTACGTCGCCGAGCTGGCCGGTTTCTCCAGCCTCAGCGCCTTCGCCCACTGGTTCCGGCGCCAGTTCGGCTGCACGGCGAGCGCCTACCGCGCCAGGCGGGCGAGCCGCCCGGCCTGGGGGACCGGCGAGGCGCCCATACACGTGGGCTGAAGCCCACGCCGGGCCGCTGGCCCGGATCATGCGGCGCGCGTGGAGGAGACTTCGTCAGGGTCGCGCATCACATAGCCGCCGCCCCAGACGGTTTCGATGTGCTGGCGGTTGGAGGCGGTCGCCAGCTTCTGACGCAGCTTGCAGATGAACACGTCGATGATCTTGCCGCCGGGCTCGTCCATGCCGCCATAGAGGCTGGTCAGGAAGACGTCCTTGTGGAGGGTCTTGCCGCGCCGAAGCGCCAGCAGCTCCAGCGTCTGGTATTCCTTGCCGGTCAGATGCACCCGCAGGCCGTTCACGTGAACGATCCTGGCGTCGAGATTGAGGGTGATGTCGCCCACGGTGATCGTGGAATCCGCGTGGCCGCTGGAGCGGCGGATGACGGCGCGGACCCGGGCGGTGAGTTCGTCCTTGTGGTACGGCTTGACCAGGAAATCGTCAGCGCCGCCCGCGAAGGCGCTGACCTTGACGGCGACGTCGCTGGAGCCGGTCAGGATGATCACCGGCGTCCGAATGTTGGCGCGGCGAAGGGTGCGCAACACCTGCATGCCGCTGACGTCCTGCAGGTTCAGATCGAGCAGGATCAGGTCGAAGTCGTAGGTCTGGGCCAGGTCGAGACCGTCTTCGCCGGAGTTGGTGATCTCGACATTGAACTTCTCGGCCGTGAGCATCAGTTCGACGCTGCACGCCGCGGCGCGGTCGTCTTCAATCAGTAGTACGCGCATCCGGGTTTCCTTGGCTCTTTGAGGGTGTAGGCAGGCAGAGGCGGTCGGCGCCGCGCAGGCGGTCGACGAGGTGATTACGGAACCGGGCGCACCTATCGGGAGCGCGCGATCCTTAGACCGTCGGAGGCTTCGATCTCGTCACCCGGCGGACCGGACGGCGGGCGGTCGAGCACCACCCGGGCGGCGGTGATCAGCGAGGACATGCGGAACGGCTTTGCCAGCACCTCGTCGGCGCCCAGTTCGTGGGCCCAAACCAGGAAGTTCTGGCTGCGGCCGTACTGGCCGCCTCCGGAGATGGCGATGACCTTGGTGTCGGGCGCGACGCGGCGCGCCTCCATGATCGTGCCGATCCCCTCCATCTCAGGCATGACGATATCGGTGACCATCAGGTCAGGCTGCAGGGCCTGCAGCAGGTCCACTCCGACGCGGCCGTTCCTGGCGCAAAAGGTCTGGAAGCCCTCACGGACGAACGCCGCAGTGAGCAGCAGCAGGAGGTCCGGATCGTCCTCGACCAGCAACACCTTGCGCGCCCGCTCTTGGCTCTGCGGCGCCATGTCGTCCGCCGGTGAGGCCTGGACAGGACCGCAACCGTCGTTCACCGAGACGCCGTCGAGCGAGCGACCAGCCAGAAGGCCTGCCGCGCGATCGGCGGCCAGCATGCCCACCCGGGCCAGTTCGGCGTGTTGCGGGGCGCTCTTGAGGTTCTCCGCCAGGGACCCGCAGACGCCGATGATCACCGCGAGCAGTTCGTAGAGGTCAGGCGCGCCGCCCGCTGCCTGGAGAGCGACAGCCGGCAGCGGCGCCTTCGCGCTCCTCAGGGCCATGGATGTCTTTGAAGTCGCGCCGGAAACGCGGGTGCTAAGAAACTCGGGGCGCATTTCGGGATTCGATTTCAACTAGGGTTTCCGAGAGCGATCACCCAGTGAAGGCGCCTTGGCCTGACGACCGCCGGTTCCATCCCCGAGGGGGTGATTCGCGGCCGTTCCCCTACAGGGTTAACGTCGGAGAAGCTTGTTATCCGGGGACAGAAAATTGCTCATTGGGGACAGATATGTGCATTTGCACGGATATCGACGCCTGACCCCGTAAACCGGTCGTTCGCGGCCGCGGGCCGGCCCCTAGACCCGGTCCCGGCTGACTTGAATCAAGTCAGCCGGGGTCAAACAGGGTCGTCGGCTATATCTGGGCCCATCTCGTCCACTCAGGTTGATCCAACCTGCGTGGGATGGGGCCCAGTCAGTCGATGATCTGGCGCACGGCCGCCGCCAGAGTGTCCTGCGCGCGCTTGGCCGACAGGCCCTGTTCGCGGCGCAGGCGCGACCAGGTTTCGTAGCTGAGCAGCAGGTCGAGGATTTCGAGCCTCTGCTGATCACGCGCCTCGGCGGGCGGCAGTTGGCGCATGAGGAAATCGCGCTGCGCCATGACGAAAAGGGTGTGATCGGCCTCCAGGTGCTTCGATCGGTGGCGGAAGATGGTCGAGGCGCGCATGAAGGGCGCGATCTTCTCGAAGGCGTAGGCGCGGCGCTCGATCAGTTCCACCACGCGCCCGCGCCAGTCCTCAGACCTGAACGGCCGTTCGGCCCAAGCGCGAACCTCCGCGGAGATCACCACGGACATTTCACGGTAGAGGCTGTCCATGTCCTGGAAGTGACGGAAGACGGTGCGCAGGCCGACATCGGCCCGGGCCGCCACCTGCTCGGCGCTGGGAGCCAATTCGCCGGAGTGGATGATCTCCAGCATGGCGGCGACAATCTTGGCGCGGTTGTCCTCTCCACGGCGGCGGCGGCCGTCGCTCGAGGCGGGCTTGGTTTCCGGTGCGTCGCTCAAGCGAACAGTCCGGGAAGGGCGAAGGGGTCGGTCATACGCATCGCGCCTCGGGTCATCGGAACTGGTTCAGGCGGTTGGTCTGGCGGATTTCGCTCGACTCGCCCGGCAGGCTCAGGAAGTCGCCATCATGGCCCACGCGGATGGTCCCGTGAAAGATATCTCGGCTCTTCCCGAGCCAGGGGCCTTCCAGAGCGCTGATCGGCAGGGGCGGGATGATGTGGGTGAACAGCAGATAGCGTACCCCGGCGCGTTGGGCGATGCCCGCCGCCGCCTCTGGCGTGGTATGGTAGCTCAGGATGTCGTGCGTGATGCGGGCAAGGTTTTCCTTGCCGCCGGCCACCGCCGCCTGATGCTGCACAGCCACCAGATTGGGCGCCAGGCCCTCGTGAACCAGGACATCGGCGCCTTTTGACGCGGCCTCGAGCCGCAGCGACGGCGCGGTGTCGCCGCTGACCACCACCGAGCGGCCGCGATAGTCGAAGCGGTAGCCGACCGCGGGCTCGACCGGGCGGTGATCCACCGGGAAGGCGGTGACCTTCAGGCCGCCGTCGTCGATGAGTACGATATCGGGTCCGCCACGGGCCTCGGCGAAGGGGTGTGGCGCGCCGCCGAAGCCGGAGGGCGGCGCGACGGCCGGGCCGTGGTGGGCGATGCGGTAGCCGCGGTCGAGCGCATAGGCCGCCTCGAACCCGGCCACCACCTGGTCGACGCCGGTGGGGCCATAGACGGGCAGGGGCGCGGTGTGGGCGCCGCCCGCCCAGCGTTGCAGCATCAATTCACCCAGGCCGTCGATGTGGTCGGAATGGAAGTGGGTCAGGAAGACGGCGTCCACCCTGGCCGGCGGCAGGTTCATCAGCGCCAGGTTCTTCTGCGCGCCCGCGCCGACGTCGACCACGAACAGCCGCCTCCCGGCCAGCACCGCGGTGCAGGGCCCGGCCCTTATCGGGTCGGGCATCGGCGAGCCGGAGCCGCAGAGGCCCACATGCAGGCCGTCGCCGAGGCCGGCGTAGGGATCGTCGCCCATGGCGTGGGCGTAGAGGCGGCCCATCAACGCGACGGCGATCGGCCCACGCATCGCATAGGCCCCGCCGCCGACAATCAGGAGAACGACCAGCATCGCGAGGCCAACGGCCTGCCATCGCTTCATCAGCGCTCTCCTGTCGGCTTGACGCCGGAACCATATAGTGACACGCAGATTGCCACTATATTCCAGGGCGCGAACCCGGAAGTCAATCGCAGGGACCACGATGCAATTCCTAAGAACCCCGGACTCGCGTTTCGAGGGCCTTGAGGGCTGGCCCTACGCGCCGCGCTACGCGACCGTGGTCGATGCGGATGGGACCCAGCTGCGCCTGCACTATGTGGACGAGGGCCCGCGCGACGCGCCGGTGGCGCTGCTGATGCACGGAGAGCCGTCCTGGGCCTATCTCTACCGCAAGGTCATCGCCGACCTGGTCGCCAGGGGCTATCGCGTCATTTCGCCGGATCTCATCGGCTTCGGCCGCTCCGACAAGCCTGCGGCGCGGGCCGACTACACCTATGAGCGTCACGTAGCCTGGATGAGCCGGTGGCTCCAGCAGATGGACCTGAGCGACGTGACGCTGTTCTGCCAGGACTGGGGCGGCCTGATCGGCCTTCGCCTGGTGGCGGCGTTCCCGGAGACGTTCGCGGGCGTGATCGTCGGCAACACCGGCCTTCCCACCGGAACCGGCTGGACCGACGGCTTCAAGGCCTGGCTCGATTTCAGCCAATCCACGCCGCAGTTCCCGGTGGGCTTCATCGTCAATGGCGGGGTCGGCCGGGATCTGTCGCCGGCCGAGGTCGCCGCCTACGACGCGCCGTTCCCGGACGAGAGTTACAAGGAAGGCGCGCGACAGTTTCCGACGCTGGTGCCGGTGACCCCCGAGCACGCTTCCATCGCGGAGAACCAGGCCGCCTGGAAGGCGCTGGAAGCTTTCGACAAGCCGTTCCTGACGGCCTTCAGCGACGGCGATGCCGTGACCCGCGGCGGCGAGGCGGTGTTCCAGTCCCGCGTACCCGGCGCCAAGGGCCAGCCGCACGTCATCCTGCACGGCGGCCACTTCCTGCAGGAAGACAGCCCCGCGGAGATCGCCTTTCTGATCGACAGCATGATCTCGCGGCGCGTGAAGGGGTTCGCCTGATGGAGGTGATCAACCAGGTGATCCCCGGCAGGGAGCAGGCCATGGCCTTCTTCGGTGGCGTCGAGGACGGGCCGTTCGTGATGGTCAACCTGCTGAAGTTCAAGCCGCGCGCGGAATATGAGGATGGTTCCGACGGCCACCTCACCGGCGCCGAGGCCTATTTCCGCTATGGCGAGGAAGTCCGCAAACTGGTCGAGGGTCTCGGCGGCCAGATCCGCTATTCGGGCGCGGTCACCGGCCTGATGCTGGGCGAGGTGGAGGAGCTCTGGGACATGGTGGCGCTGGCCGAATACCCCTCGCTGGTCGCCTTCCGGAACATGGCCATGTCGCCGACGATGCACGCCATCGAGCATCACCGCAAGGCGGGCCTCGCTGGCCAGCTGAACATCCGGACCAAGCCGGGCGAAGGCTTCTAGGCCGAAGTCCGGGGCCTGAGCGACAGCGCCAGGAAGATCGCGGCGAACAGCACGGTCACCGGGCTCGCATAGTGTTCCGGCGGATGATGGCCACTCGCGGGGGCTTTGAGGATCCAGCCCTGCAGGCTCATCAGCCCGCGCTCGACGATCACCAGCGCCAGGAACAGCGGCGTGAGCGGCCGGTAGCGCCAGACCACCGCCGCCATGCCCAGGCCGAACGCCAACTGCGTCGAGCCCTCCCAGGCGAAGACGCCGACCACCAGGCTGCGCTGGGCGCCGAGGTCGAGGCCCGCGATCCCCTCCGCCCCGCCGCTCGGCGCGAAGCTGTGGATCAGGCCGGGGACCAGGGTGAGGACGGCCGCCAGGCCGAGAAACCAGACCGCCGACCGGGCGCCCTTGTACTGGTCGTTGGTGGATGGCGGCAGGAAGCTCATCGCCCGGGCCCTCGGATCAGTTGTCCCACAGGATGTATTCGTCGCCCTTGCGCTGCGCGACGCCGCTCGGGTGATCGATGAACACCGGGCCCTGCAGCAGGGAGGGCCAAATGGGCTTGACGCTCTGGGCGTCCTGGGCGGCGATCAGCGTCAGCATGGCCTTGGTCCGCGCGGCCTGGACCTGCGACAGGTCGTGCTGCTCGGTCGGGTCATGGGCCATGTCGTAGAGCCAGACCTTGTGCTGCGCCTCGCTCGACTGCAGCTTCCAGTCGCCGTCCAACACGACCTTGTACTGCCCCGAGCGCCAGAACAGCGTCTGGTGCGGCCGGCCCTTCGCCTTGCCCTGGATGAACGGCAGGAGGTCGACGCCGTCGATCACCCGATCCTTTGGAATCTGCGCGCCGGCGGCCGCCGCCGCGGTCGAGAAGATGTCGATGTGGCCGACCGGGTAGCTGTAGCGGGAATTGGCTGCGATGACGCCGGGCCAGCGCATGAAGAACGGCGCGTGGATGCCGCCTTCGAAGAAGGTCGACTTCCAGCCTCGGTAGGGCTTGTTGATCTCCGGCAGGCCGATGTAGCCGGCGCCGCCATTGTCGCTGGTGAAGATCACCAGGGTGTTCTGGTCGAGACCGTCGGCCTTCAGCTCTGCAAGGATCCGGCCGACGTTGCGGTCGAGGTTGCGCACCATGGCGCCGTAGACCCGAAGCCGATGGTCCTTGATCTGCGGCAGGGCGTCGTAGTCGGCCTTGGTGGCCTGCAGCGGCGTGTGGATCGCGTTGGGCGCAAAGTACATAAAGAACGGCCGGTTCCTGTTGGCGCGGATCGACTTCACCGCCTCGTCGGTGAGGTAGTCGGTCATGTAGCTCTTGGGGGCGAACATCGGACTGCCGTTGAACTGCACGGCATAGGGCAGGTTCGGCCACAGGAACTTGTCGATCGGGTCCCAGGGCTGCTTGGCGTTTTCCACGCCCGGGTCGTGCTCAGGCAGGTACATCGAGGCGCCCGGGATGAAACCCAGGCTCTCGTCGAAGCCCTGGTCCTCCGGCCGCGAGCCCTTGATCCCGCCCAGATGCCACTTGCCGAAGTGCAAGGTGTGATAGCCCTGGGTCTTCAGGACCTCGGCGATGGTGATCTCGCTCGAGGGGACACTGAGCATGTTCACCGCCGAGGGGGACGAGGCGGTTGACCCCGGCGGCATCTGGGCCAGGCGGTCCTTGAAGAACTTCGGATCGACGATGGCGTGCGGCTCGGACGCGGTGCCGACCATCTTCTCGAAGGCGACCGGCGCCGGAGTGAATTCGAAGCCGAAGCGGGTGGGGTAGCGGCCGGTCATGATCGCCGCGCGCGACGGGGCGCAGGTGGCGTTGCCGCAGTAGCCGTTCAGGAAGTCGACGCCGTCGTGGCCGATCGAGTCGATATTGGGCGTGGGCACGGCGCCGCGCGCCACTCCGCCACCGTTGAAGGTGATGTCGTTGTAGCCCATGTCGTCGGCCAGGATGAACAGCACGTTCGGCGGTCGCTTGCCGGGCGGGGCGTTGGGCGGGCCCTCGTTCCAGGTCACGGCATGGTTGGGCTCGACGTGCGGCAGGCGCGAATGGGCGACCAGCGCGAAGATCGTCGCCTTGTTCAGGTAGGCGAGGCCCAGCGCGGCGGCCACGGCCAGAAGGAACGCCACGGCCCAGGTCCACAGCTTCATGGTTCGCCTCCCCGCCGGCCGGCGCAGCCCGTCACCTGAGCCGGTCGCCGCACCGGTCTTCAGATAACAGACTACGTAGTGACACTCATAATGTCGATAGATGCGAGGGTGCGCCGCGTCACGGCCTTGCTCCCTGGCCCGGCGCCGCTAGCATCGGGCCGCCGCACGCCGGCTTCGCGGGAGAGCATCGAATGACGTTTGGACCGGCCGAGGTCGAACTGCCCTGCGCGGACCTGGCGCCTGCGCTGGCGTTCTTCACCGGCGAACTCGGGTTCCGCGTCGAGACGATCTTCCCGGCCGACGATCCGCAGGTTGCGGTGATCTCAGGTCATGGCCTGCGCCTGCGGCTGGCGCCCGGCGCCGGCGATCCTGGGGTGATCCGGCTGGGCGCCGAGCCGCGGCCCGACCCGCCCGTGCTCACCGCGCCCAACGGCACCCGGATCGAGTTCGTCGATCCCGATCCGCCGATCGAGGTCCCGTCGCTGAAACCCGAGTTCGTGCTCACCCGCCAGGCCGAAAGCCCCGCCGCCGGCGCGGGGCGCGCTGGCATGCTCTACCGCGACCTGATCCCAAGCCGGCTGGGCGGGCGGTTCATCGCCTCGCACATCGCCATCCCGGACGGCGGCCCGGTGGCCGACTGGGTGCATTTCCACAAGGTCCGCTTCCAGATGATCTTCTGCCGGCGCGGCTGGGCGCGGCTGGTCTACGAGGACCAGGGACCGCCATTCCTGTTCCGGGCCGGCGACTGCGTGCTGCAGCCGCCGCGCATCCGCCACCGGGTGCTGGAAAGCTCGCCCGGCTTCGAGGTGGTGGAGATCGGCTGCCCCGCCCTGCACGAGACCCTGGCCGACCGCAACATGGACCTGCCGACGGGGACCCTCGCGCCCGACCGCGACTTCGGCGGCCAGCGGTTCCTGCACAGTGTGGCGGCCAAGACGCCCTGGACGCCGCTCGGCGCCACCGGCTTCGAGGTTCGCGAAAGCGGCATGGGGGACGCAACGAACGGCCTGGCGGACGTGCGCGTCATCCGGCCCGCCGACACCTCCGCGTTTAAAGCTCCGCCGCACGAGGGCGAGTTGTTCTTCGGCTTCGTGCTGGAGGGCGCGGTGACCCTGGAGCACGGCGGCGCACACCCGCTCGGCCCCGCCGACGCCTTCGTGATTCCGGCAGGTGAGGCTTGGGGGCTCAACGCCGCGTCGAAGGATTTTCAGCTTCTGGAAGTAATGCTGCCGGCGGTCTCAGCCGCACCATACTCCGATCGTCCCGGCGAAAGCCGAGGCCCAGGCTGAGGCGGCCCTGGCGGACTAGGTCTGCATTGATCGCGGGGACGAACCCGCGGTGAGATGACCTCTATGAGGACATCAACAACCTGCTGCCGTTCTGAGAGTCAGTTTGGGACCCGGCGTTCGCCGGGACATTCGGAAGCTGGAGGATGCTAAGGCTTGAACCGCGCCTTCTGCGGACCGCCGGCCATCGGCAGTTTGCTCTCATCGATGATCTGGCCGCCCTTCATGACGAAGGCGATCTTCTTGACGTTCTCGATGTCGGCGCTCGGATCGGCATTGAGCAGCAGGAGGTCGGCCAACTTGCCCGGTTCGATCGAGCCCAGCGTATCGGCCTTGCCCAGCAGCACCGCGCCATTGTGGGTGGCGATCGTCAGGACGTCGAAGGGCTTGATGCCGGCCTGCACCAGGAGCTCCAGCTCGCGCTGCAACGCCGGGCCGCTGGACTGGTCGGTGCCCGCCGCCACGACGCCGCCGGCATCGTGGACCTTGCGGATGTTCTCCTCGGCCACCGGGGTCATCAGCTTCATCCAGGTCGTCCACATCCGCGCCTGGTACTCGGCCCGCACCTTGGTCTTCAGCGTCGCTCGGTCGGCGACGCTGAAGCTCGCCAC
>DASRRU010000032.1:0-17456 GCA_035656795.1 Phenylobacterium sp.
CCGCGGACACGTGGAACTCACCCTGGATCACGTGGATCTTGCGCGGTTCGGCGGCGGCAGGCCGCTGCGGCTCCCAATCGGTGGCGGCCAGGCTCATGTCAGGACGCCGAAGACCGCTTCGATCTTTTCCTTCAGGATCGCCACGGTGAACGGCTTCACCAGGTAGTTGTTGACCCCGAACTGCACGGCGCGCTGGACCAGGTCCTTATCGGCCCGGCCGGTCAGCATGATGAACGCGGTCTTCTGGATCGGCGGGTGCGAACGCACCGCGCGCAACAGGCCCAGGCCGTCCAGCTTGGGCATGTTGTAGTCCGAGATCACCAGGCCGATCGGCCGGTTCAGCAGCTGGCGGAGGCCTTCCTCGCCATCGCTGGATTCGTGAATGGACTTGAACCCCAGCTCCTGGAGTCCGCTACGCACAAGCGAGCGGATGGTCTGCTGGTCGTCGACGATGAGGCAAGCGATGGTCGCAGCGGCAGGCATCAACGCGGCCCTTCCCGGTTGGTGAGTTGACGGATCGCCGGCGCGATCTTTTCCAGCGGCAGCTGGCGTTCGACGGCGCCGATTTCGAAGGCGGCCTTGGGCATCCCGTAGACCACGCAGGTGGCTTCGTTCTGGCCCAGCGTGCGGCCGCCGGCTTCGCGGATGGACAGGAGTCCGCGGGCTCCATCACGGCCCATGCCGGTCAGGATGACGCCGACGCCCCGGCCCTTGGCGGTGCGCGCCACGGACGCAAAGAGGCGGTCAACCGACGGGCAGTGGCCGCTCTCCAGCGGACCGGGGCTCACCCTGCATCGCAGGTGATTGACGCCGTCGATCTCCAGATGGCTGTCCCCGCCAGGAGCCAGGAACACCTTGCCGATTCCCAGCATGTCGCCATCGCAAGCTTCGCGCACCTCGGCGGCGCAGGCCCGGTTCAGGCGCTCCGCGAAGCTCTTGGTGAAGGTCCCCGGCATGTGCTGGGTAATCACCGTCGGCGGGCAGTTCTCCGGTAGGCGGCCAACAATCGTCAGCAGGGCCTCGACGCCCCCGGTCGAGGATCCGATGGCCACCACGCTGTCGCCAGGGTCGAAGCTCGCGTTCGTATCGCTGGCGGCCATCGGCCTTCGGGAGGCGCGCACCTGCGCGCCGGCGGCGGCGCGCACCTTGTCGGGCAGGGCCTCAAAGGCGCGCGGCGTGGCGGCTGTGGGCTTGGCCACACAGTCCACCGCGCCGAGTTCGAGCGCGGCGAGCGTTATCTCCGCCCCGCGGGTGGTCAGGGTCGAGACCATCACCACCGGCATGGGCCGCAGCCGCATCAGCCGTTCCAGGAATTCGAGGCCGTTCATGTTCGGCATCTCGACGTCCAGGGTGATGACGTCGGGATTCAGCGCCTTGATGGCGTCGCGGGCCTGCAGCGGGTCGGCGGCCTCGCCGACCACCTCGAATTCCGGATCGACGGACAGGGCCGCGCCGATCAGCTTGCGCATGGTGGCGCTGTCGTCGACGACAAGGACGCGGATCATCGCACGGCCTCGCGGGTCCGGCGGTAGGTGGTGATACCGTCAGGCTCAAAGCAGGCGGCGGCGGGGCCGCCAATGCGTTCGGAGTGACCGATGTAGAGCCGCCCGCCGGGCGCCACCAGCGGAGCGAAGCGGCTCCACAGGCGCGCCTGGGTGCTGTCGTCGAAGTAGATCGCCACGTTGCGGCAGAAGATGGCGTCGAAGCGGCCCTTCATCGGCCATTCGCCGATCAGGTTGAGCTCGTTGAAGGTGATGAGCGCGCGCGCCTCGTCGCCGATCTGCACTGCGCCGGGCCGACCCGCGGCAGGCGCGGTCCAGCGGCGGCGGTAGTCGTCCGGGATGCCGGTCAGCAGGTTTTCGGCGTAGATTCCGGCGCGGGCGTCGGCGACCATGTTGGGGTCGATGTCAGTCGCCAGGATCTTGATGTCGAGGCTGGCCGCTTCAGGCGCCAGCGCCAGGATGGTCATCGCCGCCGAATAGGGCTCCTGCCCGCTTGAGCAGGCCGCCGACCACAGGCGGATCTTGCCGCCGGCCTTGGCGGCCGCCAGCAGCGGCGGAAGCACCGTTTCGCGCAGGTGGTCGAAGTGGTGCGGCTCGCGGAAGAAGCGGGTCACATTTGTGGTGAGCGCCGCCAGCATCCTTTGTCGCTCGTCGAGGCCGCCCTCGCCCTCGATCAGGACGCAGTAGTCCTGGAAGCTTTCCAGGCCGAGCGCGCGCAGGCGCTTGGCCAGGCGCGAGTAGACCAGGGTGGCCTTGCTCTCATGCAGGGCGATGCCGGCATCGCCGTGCATCATGGCTGCGATCTTGCGGAAGTCGCCATCCGTGAAGAGGAACTCGCCCTCCACCATGGCCGCCGAAGTCGTCGGGCGTTTCATAGCGGTCGCGGCGCTCATGCGGCTTCCAGCTCGAGATCTGGCAAGACGCGCTCCAGACCGATCAGGCTGATCATCCGCCCGTCGACAGCCAGGAGGCCGCGCACGAACTGCTTGGCCGCGTCCGACGCGACGTCAGGCGTCGGCTGGATGGCCTGGTCGGTCACCGTCAGGATGTCGGACACTGCGTCGACCAGCAGGCCCACGACCTGCGGGCCGATCTGGGCGACGATGATCACGTGCCGGTCGCTGGTCTCCGAGCCTTCGAACCCGAGGCGCGCGGCCAGGTCGACGACCGGCAGCACGGCGCCGCGCAGGTTGATCACTCCGCGGACATAGGGCGGCGCTTGCGGAAGCGCGGTCGCCACGGTCCAGCCGCGGATCTCGCGCACGGCCATGATGTCGACGCAGAACTCCTGGGCGCCGATCCGGAAGGAGATCAGCTCACGCAGGCCGCCGGCGTTAGGGGTGCCCTGGGTCATGGTCTTCAAGCTCCCGCTGCGAGGCGCTTCTCAGCGCGGACCGAGTCGGCGCCGCGGGAGACCGCGACGATGGTGTCGATGTCGAGGATCAGGGCCACGCGCCCGTCGCCCAGGATGGTGGCCGCGGCGACGCCCGGCACCTGCTGGTAGTTGGCCTCCAGCGACTTGATCACCACCTGGCGCTGACCCTGGATGGCGTCGACGAGCAGGGCCGCGCGCGCACCGCCTTCGCCCTCGATCAGCAGGGCCACGCCCTGGGTCGCGTCCAGCGGACCCGAGCGGTAGCCCAGCGCCATGCCGACATCGATCAACGGAACGTAGGTCTCGCGGATGGCGATGACCCGGGCTGAGCCGCCAAGGCTGTGCACGTCGCTGGCCTTGGGCAGCAGGGTCTCGACGATGGCGGTGATCGGGGCCACCAGGGTCTGCCCCTGCACCGAGACCACCATGCCGTCGAGCACCGCCAGCGTCAGCGGCAGGCTCATGGTGAAGGTCGAGCCCTTGCCGGGCCGCGACGAGATGGTGATCCGGCCGCCCAGGGCCTGGATGGAGCGGCGCACCACGTCCATGCCCACGCCGCGACCGGATATGTCGCTGACTTCGCTCGCGGTGGAGAACCCGGGCATGAAGATCAGATTGTCGATCTCCTCGTCGCTGAGCATCGCTTCGGGCGCGATCAGGCCCTTTTCGATGGCGATCGATTTGACCCGCTCGCGGTTGATGCCGCCGCCGTCGTCGGCGACCTCGATGACGATGCGGCCCGAGCGGTGGGCGGCGGTAAGGCGCACGACGCCTTCCGCCGGCTTGCCCGTCGCCGCTCGCTTTTCCGGGCTCTCGAGCCCGTGGTCGATGGCGTTGCGGATCATGTGCGTCAACGGGTCGGCCAGGCGCTCGATGACGGTCTTGTCGACCTCGGTGCCCTCGCCGTCGGTGACCAGGCGGACCGCCTTGCCGGTCATCGCCGCGACTTCGCGGACCAGGCGTGGCATCCGCTGGAAGACGGACTTCACCGGCTGGGCGCGGATCGCCATGACGCTGTCCTGGATCTCGCGGGTGAGCTGCTCCAGCTCGTCCAGGCCCATGGCCACGCCGGAGGCCCGGGCAAAGCCCGCCTCCATGACCCGTTGGGACAGCATGGCCTGATTGATCACCAGCTCGCCAACCAGGTCGATGAGCCGGTCGACGCGCTCCAGGTCGACGCGAATGGTGGCGCCGGCCTCCGGCTTGCGGGACTGACCCTGACCGTCGGGGGGGGATGACGGGTCTGGCAGGGTCGCCACGATTGCCGGGGCCGGCGCGGCCGGGACGACCTCTGGCTGCGGCGGAGGGGGGGCCGCCACGGCTTGCACCCGCGCCAGGAGGGCGCTGATGTCCAGGGTCTCACCGGGATCTTCAACAGGGGTCGAGGCTTCGGCGGCCCCGGCGGCGGCCAGCGGGCTCACCTCCAGGTCGCAGTCGCCATCGACGAATTCGAACACCTCGCGGACCGACGCCTCGTCGGCGTCGCCGGTCAAGCTCACCGTCCAGGTCAGGTAGGCGGCCTCGGGATCGAGCTCGGTCAGGGCCGGCAGGGCCGAGGCGTCCAACTCCACCGTCGTCTCGCCCAGGCGGGCGAGTTCGCGCAGCAGCAGGGCGGCCTCGTTAGCTTTGGCGTAGAGGTCGGCGCGCGGCGTGAAGCGCACCCGCCAGCCGCCAGCCGCGGTGGGACCTTCCGGGAGCTCCGCGGACATGGGCTTGAACTCGAATTCGCCCCAGTCCTCTTCGGACTCCGCGTCCTCGCCGGCGGTGGCGTTCGGATCCAGCGCCTTCAGTTCTTCGGCGAGCTCGGCGGTGTGGGCCTCGTCGACAGTTGATCCGTCATGCGCGGCGCGCACGTGGTCAGCCAGCACGTCGGCGGCGCGCAGCAGAGTCTTGAGCACCTCGTTGGTCGGCGCCAGCCGGCCCGAACGCATCTCGTCCAGGGCGGTCTCGAAGACGTGGGCGAAGCGGACCAGCGCCTCCAGGCTGAAAGCCCCGGCGCCGCCCTTGATCGAGTGCACCGCCCGGAAGACAGCGTTGATCGTCTCCGGATCGGTGTCGCCGGCCTCCATGGCCAGCAGCCCGTTCTCCAGCTCGGCGAGCTGTTCCTCGCACTCCTGGAAGAAGGTCTCGCGGATAGCCGCTAGGGGATCCATGATGGTCTGGTCCAGGCTCAGGAGGCGACGCGGCGGATCGCGTCCACCAGCTTCACGGGGTTGAAGGGCTTGACGATCCAGCCGGTGGCGCCGGCCATCCGTGCACGGTTCTTCTTTTCCGCGTCGCTCTCGGTGGTGAGCACCAGGATCGGCACGCCGCGATAATGCGGATCGGAGCGGACTTCCTCGATGAAGCCGAAACCGTCCATGCGCGGCATGTTGATGTCGGTGACGATCACCTCGGGCGCCTCGGCCGCCAGGACTTCAAGCCCGTGCAGGCCATCCTCGGCCTGGACGACCCGGTAGCCGGCCTCGGTCAGAGCCAGGCGCAGCATCTCGCGCATGGTCCGGGAGTCGTCGACGGTGAGAACAGTCATGCTCATGGGGTCAATCCTGAACGGCAGTGGCGAGGGCGAGGGCATCGAAACCGAGATTTGGGCAGCCCATCAGGGCGGCGGCGTCGGCGAACTCCGGCGAGGGATTGACCACCCGCCAGGGCAGGCCATCGCTCGACCAGAGGGCGCGGGCGGCGAGCAGCACCTGCAGGCACTGAGCGCCCAGCCGCTGCACGCCGGAGGCGTCGAGGGTCGCAGGCTTCCCGCGGGCGGCCAGAAATTCGGCCGCCAGGGGCGCCGCCGCGGTCAGGTCGAGGCTGTCGGCCAGGACCATCGGGGGAGATGTCGTGTCTTCGGAGGTCGTGGTCATGGCGGTCCTAGAACTCGTCCCAGTGGTCTTCTTGAGTGGCCAGGGCCGCACCGCCTGAACGCTGGCCGCTCGTCTTCATGGCAGTGACCGTGCGCAGCTGCGTCGGGGGGCGGTGAACCGCCTGCGCCTCGGCGTCTGCGCCGAGGTCGAAGCGGGAGATCAGCTTGGCCAGGGTGTCGGCCTCGCTGGTGAGCGCATGGGAGGCGGCGGTGGCCTCCTCGACCATGGCGGCGTTCTGCTGGGTCACCTGGTCCATCTGGTTGACCGCGGTGTTGACCTGCTGGAGGCCCGTGGCCTGTTCCTCGGCCGAGGCCGCGATCTCGGCGACCACGGCGTTGATCTGGGTGACCTGGGCGACGATGCGTTCGAGGACCTTGCCGGTTTCGCCCACCAGGCTCACGCCGCGGTCCACCTGCTGCGAGGAGGCGGAAATCAGCGTCTTGATCTCCTTGGCCGCGCCCGCCGAACGCTGGGCCAGCGCCCGCACCTCGGAGGCCACCACCGCGAAGCCGCGGCCCGCGTCGCCCGCCCGGGCGGCTTCGACGCCGGCGTTCAGCGCCAGGAGATTGGTCTGGAAGGCGATCTCGTCGATCACCCCGATGATCTGGCTGATCTGCTGGGCGGAGTTCTCGATCTCGCTCATGGCGGCGACCGCGTCGCGCACCACCACGCCGGAGCGCTCCGCGTCAGCCCGCGCCGAGCTCACCGTATCGCGCGCCTGGCCGGCGCCCTCCGCAGTCTTGCGCACCGTGGCGGTGATCTCCTCCAGGGCTGCGGCGGTCTCTTCCAGGCTGGCCGCCTGCTGTTCCGTGCGCCGCGACAGGTTGTCGGAGGCCTGGCTGATCTCGGTGGAGGCGCAACGTACGCCGGCCGAGTTGGCGGCCACTTCGATGATTGTCTTCTGCATCTGCTGCATCGCCGCATTGAAGTCGCCGCGCAGCTTTTCGTAGGTGGGCGAGAACGCCTCGCTCAGGCGGTAGGTGAGCACTCCGCCGGCCAGGCGCTCCAGGCCCTGGGCGAGGCCGTCGACCACCTGGGTCTGCTGCTGAGCGGTGGCGGCGCGCTCGGCCTCGCCGGCCTTGCGCTCGGCCTCCACCTGGCGACGCTGCTCGCCAGCGTCGGCTTCGAGGCGCATCTTCTCGATGGCCGCGTCCTTGAAGTGTTGGACCGCGTCGGCCATCCGGCCGACCTCGTCCTTACGGCGGACGGCCGGGATCTCAACCGAATTGTCGCCCGACGCCAGCTTGCCCATGGCGTCCGTCATCTTGCTGATCGGACCGGCGATCGCACGGCTCAGCAGCCAGCCCATCAGGATCGATAGCAGGATCGCCAGACCGGAACCCACGGCCAGGGTCGCATCGGCGAAATCCTGGCTGTTGGCCTGGGCCTTGGACCACTGGTTCAGCAGGCCTGTCGCCTTGTCCGTGAAGCTCTTGTGCAGTTCGCGAAACTTGGTCAGGCGCCCAGCCGTCGTCAGGGTCGCGACCGCATCCGCGCGACGCCCCGCGTCGCGGGCCTGCGCCACTTGGACGTCTTCCTCGCTGTTGGCCTTTTCGCCGGCGTCCTTCATCTGGCCGATCAGCTGGACGTCCGCGGGGGCGATCTCGGCGAGCTTTGCCATCGCGCCCTCAAAGGCCTTGGTCTGCTCGCCGACCTTGGTTTCGAAGGACTTGTCGCCGCTGGCGACGAAACCGCGGACCGCGTTCTGGCGTTCGACCAGCGCTGCGAGCGCCTGGTTCGCCGTGGTGATCTGGACGACCTCCTGGTCGTTGGTCTGCACCGCCGCGCGGATGTTCTGCAGGCTGAGGAACAGCGCCCCGCACATCGCCGTAACCACAGTGACCACCACCGCAAAGCCCAGCATGAGCTTCTTGGAGATGTTCAGGTTATTGAGTGTCATCAAGCGTCTCGGTCTGCGTCCGGCCAGCTTTGGCGGGATCGTCGCGGACATTCCCACCGACCGCTGAAATATTGGTTAAGAGTGGGAACGGCTGACGCGGAGGACCATCGCGCCGACGAGCCTGCATGTGGTCGCGCTGAGTTCAGCCAAGACGGGATTTGGTGGGAGCCGGAAGGGCTCTAGGCTGCGGAGGACAGGTCCCCGGTGTTGACCAGCAGGACCCGGGCGGGACCGCCGCGGGCCAGCAGCACATAGCCCGACGCGGCGTCGAAAAAGACCGCGTCGCCGCTCGCCAGGGCAAGCGGCGCATAGAGGTGGCCGTGGAATTCCACCGCGCCGGCCAGCACCAGGACATAGGCTTCTCCCGGCTGGACGACCGGCGGACCGTGCGCTTCAAGGGTCTCGGCGGTCACATCGAGCAGGGTCGGCGCAAAGCTCTTGGAGAGCAGATCGGCCGCGGCGGCGCGGCCGCTCGCCGGCCCGATGCGCACAGGGTCCCCCTCGCCCGCACGGATCACAGACCGGCGTCCGGAGGGGGCCGCGGCTCCCTCCGCCTCGCGCGACACCAGACCCTCGAGGTCGACCTCCAGCGCGCGGCAGAGCCGCATCAGCTTGTCATAGTTGAGCGCGTTCTGGCCCAGTTCCACCCGCGACAGGGTGGAGATCGGCACGCCGCTCTGCTCGCTGAGCATCGCCAGATTCCAGCCGCGCGCGATCCGAAGCTTGCGGATCGCCGCCCCGGTCTTGTCCGACAGTCGCGACCGCATCCCACCTGATTCCCAAATCACCACAGAGCCGGGAATCCTAAGGTGTTTTCCCGAAAAGCGCGACAGGCGCCCGCGTCAATGGGATGCGGCCGCCGAATAGGTCGTCGTCAGATAATTCACGATCGGCTTCACCGCGTCGTCGGGGATCGGCGCGCCATAGGCATTGCGCATCTTGGTCACCTCCCCCTCCCAGAACGCCGCCGGCATACCCCGCGGCTGGGTAGTGACATAATCGGCGGAATGGCACGCCAGGCAGTAGGTCTGCGCCTTGGCCATGTCGGGGCCGTCCAGCAAGCGCGCCGTCTCCGGCGGCGGCGAATAGGCTGCAGGCGCGGCCGAGGGTTGGGCGGCGGCGAAGCCGGCGAGCGTGGCGCTCGCCAAAGCCAGGAAGGCCGCGGCCTGGGCGGAACGCGGGCTCATGCCGCCATCACCCGCACCGGATCGACCACGTTGCGCATATAGCCGGGCGGGTTCCAGGTCTGGGTCATGGGTTGGACCTCCCCGGACTTGCTGCGGGCCCGCGCCATCAGCAGGTGATCGCCCTGGCCCAGCGCCACGTAGGTCGACCATTCGCGGAATCCATAGGGCCCGTGATCCTGGCCGAGGCCGGCCGGCGCCCAGGTCTTGCCGCCATCCGTCGAGACCTCGACGCCGGCGATCCCCGAGCCGCCGTCGAAGGCGATGCCGCGCAGCGCCACACGCCGCCCGGCCCCGATCTTCTGGCCGTCCTGCACATTGGTGATGAAGCTGCGCACGTTGAGCCTGCCGATCGGCCGCGTCTGGGTCGCCGGCTGACCGGCCGGCGTACAGGCGCAGTCGTTGTCCGGCACGCGATAGGCCTTCTGCATGAAATAGCTCTGCGATTCCTGCTCCAGCAGGGTGATGTCGGTCAGGTGCTTGACCCAGTAGGTGCCGTAGTAGCCGGGCACGATCAGCCGCAGAGGATAGCCGTTCAGCAGCGGCAGCGGCGCGCCGTTCATCTCATAGGCCAGCATCACCTCGTCCTGGCGTGCATGCTCGACGCTGAGCGCCTTGATGAAGTCCGGGATCGCCTTCATGGGCGGGACGTCGGCGCCATTGAACTCGACGGCCTTGGCCGAGGCCTTGACGCCGGCCTTGTCCAGCAGGGCGCGCAAGGGGACGCCACGCCACAGCGCCGAACCCATGGCCCCATTGCCGAGCTGGCCGCCGGCCACCCGCGGCGAGGAGAACCCGCGGCCGTTGCCGGAACACTGGTTGACCGCGGCCATCTCGACCACGGGAAAGTTGCGCCGCAGGTCGTCCATCCCGAGATCCAGCTGCGTCTCCACCGCCCCACCGATCTTCAGGCGGTGGGTGGCGGCGTTCAGCCCGCGCGGCGGCGCGCCGGACAGGTGGTAGCGGACGAAAAAAGCGTCGTTGGGCGTGAAGGCGCCGTGATCGAACACCTCGAACGGCGTCTCAAGCTGCGGCGGGCGCTGCGTGAGCACGATCATCGGGCGCTTCTGCGGATAGACGCCCATGGGCCGCTGGCCGTTGGCGAAGGGCAGCTCCGCCGAGGTGTCCGCCGCCCGCGCGCCGGCGGCGGCGAAGAGGGCGGCGGCGCCGGTCAGCACGCCGCGGCGGTGGGATGTGATGGTTCGCACGATCCTGCCTCCCGAATTCCGTTTCGGGGCAGACTGAACCCACTCGGCGCGATGCGCTAGGCGGAGATATCCAGCCGCTGGCCCTGGGCCGCGGCGGGTTGCTGGGCCGGGCCCGAGGCCGGGGTCACCCCGGCCAGGGCGCCGCCGAAGGTGACCGCCGGGGTCTGGACGGCCGGCTTGGTCCCCGGCGTCGAGGGCGTGTGATCCTTGGCGTCGACCCCATAGGGGCCGTCTTTCGGGTGCGCCGGATCGATGTGCTGCTTGGCGTAGTCGACGTCCGTGCAGTTCTTGCAGGAGTAGCCGTTGACCGTGACCGGGCTTGGATAATTCACCGCCGTCATCGCTCGGCCTTCTGACGCGAACCTTCCCAGAGGCCCGGCAGTCTAGTTCGTCAGGCTGAACGAATTGGTCACAACCCAGCCTGAGCCTGGCGAATATCCTCGCCCGAGGCCCAGGTGGCGTGGGTCCCGGAGGAAATCCGGTGCGGCAGGCGGATGCGGCAGACGGGTCCGGCGGCGATGTCCTTGGCGTCGATCAGCACGCATTCGGAGAGATCCGCGCCCATGTCGGTGACGAAGCTGACCAGATAGCCGTCGTCCTCGTCCCGGGCCCCGATCCGTGGCGCGAAGGGGGCCTCCGAGCCGTAGCGGCCGGCCCCGAATTCCAGGGTCGTCGACGCGCCCGTCTGCAGGTCGTGCTTGACGATCCCGGTGAACAGGAACCAGCCCGGCTTGGCGGTCGTCGAGTAAAGGTAGCGGCCCTTGCGGCCGGCGGTGTCCTGGTTGAACGACCCGAACTCCAGGATGCGGTCGTCCAGCGGCCCCTCGCGGACCGCTCCGCTCGCCAGGTTGAAGCGCCAGCGATAGAGCCGGGGCTTCATCGAATGCTCGTCGAGATAGGCCATCATCTGGCCGAGCCTGGGCCCGAAGCCGTCCAGCGGCGGGGGCTGCGGGTCTTCCTGGAAGTATCCGTCGAGGACGATTTCGTCACCGTCCTCATAGGCGTTCATCCAGTGCAGGACGAAGCAGGGCCTGGCCTCGAACCAGCGGATGTCCTGCGGGCCGCCGAAGCGCGGCAGGATGGCGAAGCGGGTCGGCAGGTCGCGATAGAACCGCGCCGCGTGGTGGCCCTTCGGCAGCAGCTCCGGGTCCCAGAACAGCGGCAAGTCGGCGAAGATCGAAAACCGCGTCGTGAACGCCATGTCGTGCGGCAGGCGCGGCCCCGGCAGCGGAACCTCGACATAGTGCTTCAGCAGGTTGTCGCCGCCCACGACGCCATAGTGCATGTAAGGCGCCTGCTTCGAATAGTTGAAGAACATCAGCTCGCCGCTGGCCTGGTCGACCTTGGCGTGGGCGGAAATCCCGTCCGGCGGGACCCAGGCCTCCGTCCCCAGGGTCTCCAGGCTATAGGGGTCGAGCCGGTAGCCTTCGCCGCATTGGTAGAAGGTCGAGAGGATCTTGCCGGCGTGCATAACCACGTCGGTCGATGAGGAGTCCTTCAGGCTGCCCTGCGCGCCCCAGCCCGGCCGCTTCGACTTGCCCGGATGCTCCGCCAGCCCCGCCCACAGCGCCGCGCCCTCCGCCTGCTCCGCCGCGAACCCCCTGGTGCGGACGAAGCGGTTTCGATAGGCCGCCTGGCCGTCCTGGAAGGCCATGGCGTGGATCATCCCGTCGCCGTCGAACGGGTGGTAGAGGCCGATCGGCGCATGCACCGGGTTCTCGGTGTTGCGGACATAGACCCCGTCGATGTCCTTCGGAATCTCGCCGACGACCGGCAGGTCCGTCGCGTCGTACTCGTCGAAGTTCGGCGTCCAGGCGCCGGTCATGTAGGGGTGGTCAGTCTCCCCCAGGGTGGACGCGATCCGGTTGACGAGGGTGGCCGGCATGGTTGTCTCCCGCCTATCGCCGCGATCCTATCAGACGCCGGGTGTTCGCGCCGGTTTCGGCGGCCAGGGGATGAGCGCGCTGGTGCGGCGCTGGTAGTCGTCATAGCCGGGCCGGGTCCTGGTCAGCCGCCGCTCGTAGGTCGTCCCGCCGCTCCAGCGGGTGAGCAGGAAGATCAGCAGCAGCGGGCCCGGCAGCGCCCATAGGCCCGTCCGGGTCTCCGCGGCGATCACGTAGAGCCCCACCCAGACGCAGATGTCGCCGAAGTAGTTGGGGTGCTGGGTATAGCGCCAGAGCCCAGCGGCCAACACCTTGCCCCGACTGGCGGGGTCGGCCTTGAAGCGGGTGATCTGGGCGTCGGCCAGGGTCTCGAAGGCGATGCCGAACAGGGCCAGGGCCGCGCCCGTCCAGCCCAGTCGCCCGATCCGCGCCGGGGTGCAATCCATCTGGCCTAGCTGCATCGGCAGGGCGACGGTCCACATCAGGGGCGCCTGCAACAGGAACACCAGCCGCAGGCTAGCCTGGCCGTAACCCCAGCCGCGCTCGGCCTTGGCCTTCTCCATCATCCGCACATAGCGGCGGTCGGGCCCATGGCTGCGCCAGCGCAGGAAGAGGTGAACACCCAGGCGCAGGGCCCAGGCCCCGCCGAGCCCGACCAGCAGATACTGCCGTGGCCGGTAGCCCCAGACCTGCAGGTAGGTCGCTGCCGCCAGGCCGCCCAGGCCCAGCGCCCAGACCGAGTCCACGAAGGTCGGGTCCCGGATGGCCAGGGCGACCGCCCAGCAGACCACGAACCCCGCCACGCAGAGCGCGAAGTTGATCGCCAGGACATGCACGATGTCGGGAAGCAGCATCAGGCCGGGCAAGGTTCCACGCCCGCGGCGCGCGCACAAGCCGGTGGCGCCCTTGCGAAAACCAGACCAGTTTGGCGGCCTGATCGGGGGGACAGAACGACCATGATCATTCGGGACATCGACACCGACGCCGCCGCCGCGCACGAGATGTTCCAGTCGTTCGAGGGCATGGAAGGCCTGCCGGTCTCCTCGCCTTCGCCGCGCCGGCGCCTGAGCCTCGAGGCCTTCTTCCGCTCCGTCTATCCGGGCCTGCTGGTGGCGATCACCATCGGCCTCGCCGCCGACTGGCTGTCGGGCCACTACCATGCGCCGGTGATGCTGTTCGCCCTGCTGTTCGGCATGACCTTCCACTTCCTGCACGAGGAAGGTCGCTGCATTCCCGGCATCGAGTTCGCCTCGAAGGCGGTGCTCAGGACCGGCGTCGCCCTGCTGGGCGCGCGGATCACCGTCGAGCAGATCATCGCCCTGGGGCCGGTGCCGATCGCCATGGTGGTCGCCGGCGTCACCACGACCGTACTGATGGGCCTGCTGCTGGCGCGCCTGCTCGGCCAGAGCCGCAGCTTCGGCGTGCTTTCCGGCGGGTCGGTGGGCATCTGCGGCGCCTCGGCGGCGCTGGCCATCGCCTCGGTGCTGCCGAAGACCAAGGAGAGCGAGCGAGACGTGATCCTGACCGTGGTGGTGGTGACCGGGCTCTCGACCATCGCCATGATCGTCTACCCGATGCTGGTCACCGCGCTGGGCTTCGACAACCAGCGCGCAGGCCTGTTCCTCGGCGGCACCATCCACGACGTGGCCCAGGTGGTGGGCGCCGGCTACATGATCTCCCAGAAGACCGGCGACGTGGCGACCTATGTGAAGCTGCTGCGCGTGGCCATGCTGCTGCCGGTGGTGGGGACCATCGCCTTCATCCTCGCTCGCAACGCCGTCGGCGGCGCCGGCAAGGCCAAGGTGCCGCTGCCCTGGTTCCTGTTCGGCTTCGCCGTCCTGGTGGCGATCAACAGCCTGGGATTCCTGCCGACGGCCGCCGTGGGCGCCGCCGGCGACATCTCCCGCTGGTGCCTAGTGGTGGCGATCGCCGCGCTCGGCATGAAGACCTCATTCAAGGCCCTGATCGCCGCCGGCTGGCGGCCGATCGCGGTGATGGTGCTGGAGACCGCCTGGATCGCCGGGCTGGTCCTGGCCGTGGTCGAGTTCGCGACCTGAAGGCACCTCGGGCTTTAGCCGTTCGAAGTGACCGGCGGATCGCGAGCTATCCAATAACGGCGACAAAGCGGACCGCTCTGCTCCGCCGTGAACGTGTCCTGATCCGATTTACGCATGTCCTGAACCTGTAACGGCTAGGTTCTGCTTTCCATCCCCCACGCCTGACCTTCGCCGGCCCGCTTTCTGGAACGGAGGGGACGTCGCCCGCGCGTCCCGCAGACGCGCTTGACGCCCGCGACGGTCAGGGTTCATCTTTCGATGGCCGGATGATCGCGCCATGAACGCTATCGTCATCATCGCGTTGAAGCGACCACTGACGTTCGTGGTTCTCGCGATCCTGATCCTGCTATTCGGCGGAATAGCGGCGATAAAGACACCCACCGACGTCTTCCCGCCAATCAAGATCCCAGTCATCGCCGTGGTGTGGACCTACAACGGCCTGACGCCGACCGACATGTCGGGGCGGGTGATCTACTACTACGAACGTTCCCTAACCACCACCGTAGGTGGCATCGAACACATCGAAAGTCAGTCCTACTACGGTTCTGGTATCGTCAAGATCTATTTCCAGCCGGGCACCAACATTTCGGCAGCCCAGGCGCAGGTGACGGCGACATCGCAAACGGTCCTAAAGCAATTGCCGTTCGGGATTACACCGCCACAAGTTCTGGTGTTCGACGCTTCAAGTGTCGCGGTGCTCGATCTGCAGGTGGCCGCGGACAACATGACGCCGTCCGAGATCTACAACATTGCCTCGAACCTGATCCGGCCCGCCCTTGTTTCGGTCCCCGGCGTGGCGATTCCAGCACCTTACGGCGGGACATCCTCGGAGGTTGATGTCGACCTGGACAAGACCAAGTTGCTGGCACATGGGCTTTCCGCGACGGACGTGAGCCATGCCCTGGCCAGTCAGAATGTCGTGCTGCCCGCCGGTGATCAAAAGATCGGGCCAATTGACTATTTCGTCCAGACTAACGCCACGCCAATCGAAGTCGCATCATTCAATGACATCCCCATCAAGCAGGTCGGTGGCGCGATTGTTTATCTACGTGATGTAGCCTTCGCCCACCAAGGCGGTCCTCCACAACAGAATATTGTCTTGGTCAAGGGACGCCAATCGGTCCTTATTGAGATCCTCAAGACCGGCGATGCGTCCACCCTCACCGTCGTGCAGGGTGTATTGGCCAAGCTACCTGGTCTGCTCAAGACCTTGCCGCCTGGCATCACCATCACGCCCCTCAACAACGCTTCAACCTTCGTCAGGGCGTCCATCTACGAAGTGGTGCAGGAAATGGTGACGGCCGCATTCCTAGCGGGGCTCACCGTTCTGATATTCGTCGGAAGTTGGCGGTCCACGCTCATCGTCGCCACCTCGATCCCGCTCTCCATCCTGAGTTCCATCCTGGTCCTGTCCTGGCTTGGACAGACCATCAACATCATGACCCTGGGCGGCCTCGCGCTGGCGGTTGGCATCCTGGTCGATGACGCGACAGTCATGATCGAGAACATCAACACCCATTTGGAGGAGCCCGACCCATCGGGCCAACACAAGGATCTCGCCGACGCAATCATCGATGCGGCCAATCAGATCGTCGTTCCGACTTTCGTATCCACCCTTTGCATTTGCATCGTTTGGATCCCCTTGTTCCAGCTCGGCGGTGTTTCCGGATACCTGTTCCTGCCTCTCGCCGAGGCCATCATCTTTGCAATGATAGCTTCGTTCATCCTTTCGCGAACGCTGACGCCGACGATGGCCGCGTGGTTGCTGCGCGGCCAGGTCCAGGCGAGCCGCAATCAGGTGGAGGGCCAGCGCCAGGGCGTCTTCGCGCGCTTCCAAGCTGGTTTTGAGAAACGGTTCGAGCGATTTCGCGATGACTACAAGGCATTGCTGGAGCGACTAACCGCCCGCCGCAAGAACTTCGTAATCGCGTACATGACCGGTGCGCTAGCATCGCTCCTTCTGCTGCTCTTTGTTGGACAAGACTTCTTTCCGAGCATCAAGTCAGGCGAAATCGACCTGCATGTCCGCGCACCCGTCGGAACACGCATAGAAGACACCGCCAAGATCTCGGTATTGGTGGCCCAGCAAGTGCGCGCGCTCTTGCCGGGCCACGTCGCCAACACACTTCTGAATTGCGGCTTGCCCGTAAGCGGCATCAATCAAGCCTATGCCGACACGGGCACGGTCGGCAGCTCGGATTGTGACATCACGATTTCGCTCGATAGCCCGACGTCGCCCGTGGCGAGGTACCGGAAGATTCTCCGCACGGGACTGGCCGAGCGGTTTCCGGGCACGGTGTTCAGCTTCCTGCCGGGCGACATCACCGCCAAGATCCTCAACTTCGGGCTGCCGGCGCCGCTCGACGTGCAGATCGGAGGCCGGGACCTCAATGCGAACTTCGCATACGCCACGAGTGTGGCCGCGCGGCTGAAGAAGATTCCAGGAATCGCCGACGTCCGCGTCCAGCAAGTCATGGGCGAGCCTACATTGCTGCTGCAGTCTTCCCGAAGTCTGGCATCGGGAGCCGGACTAACGGAAGCCGATATTGCCGACAACGCATTAGAGGTACTTTCTGGCAGCGGCCAGACAGCTCCGACTTTCTGGCTTGATACGAAAAATGGCATCTCTCATCTGATTAATATTCAGATGCCGCAAAATCAACTGACCAGCATCAACGACCTGCAAAACATCACTGTAGACAAGGGCGATGGAAACCCTGGCAATACGCAACCCCAGCTTGTCGGCGGGCTTACTCAGATTCATCAGATCGGCACGCCAGGGGTCATTTCCCACAATGCGATCATGCCGGTGATCGACATCTACGCCAACGTCGAGGGTCGCGATCTAGGCGCCGTCAGCAACGCCGCCAACAAAGTGCTTGCCGACATGCGCGCAACCCTGCCGCACGGCTCAACCGCCAATCTCGCCGGCCAGGCCCCGACCATGCACTCGGCCTATACCCAGCTGCTGCTCGGCTTGGCGCTCTCGGTCGTGCTCATCTTTCTGGTGATCGTCGTGAACTTCCAGTCGTGGCTCGATCCATTCATCATCATCACCGCCCTGCCAGCCGCGCTTGCCGGCATCACCTGGAGCCTGTTTCTCACGCACACGACGCTCTCCGTCCCAGCCTTGACCGGTGCGATCATGGCCATGGGCACCGCCACGGCGAATACGATCCTGGTGATCGCCTTCGCGCGCGACCAACTCGCGGCGCATGGCGACCCGGTAAGGGCAGCCGTCGAAGCAGGTACGGCGCGCATACGCCCGGTCCTGATGACGGCCCTGGCAATGATCGTCGGGATGATTCCGATGTCGTTCAGCAACACGACAAACGCGCCACTGGGCCGCGCCGTGATTGGCGGACTGCTTGTGGCGACCGTGACGACCTTGCTCTTCGTTCCGTGCGTCTTCGCAATTCTCCACGGCAAGCGCGACGTCGTTCAAACGGCGAGGGCGACGTGACCATGGCTGTTAGCTCCGAAACATCA
>DASRRU010000033.1:0-8265 GCA_035656795.1 Phenylobacterium sp.
TCGCGACCCATGAGCCCAGGATGCCGCGAAGTCCGCCCGATCAAGCTGTCGGCGCGGTCGCAACGCCGCTGATCGCGAGAAACTCAGGACGCGCCACTCGCCTCGCTTCGCGTCGACCGTTACGGAGTCGGTCTGCTAGAGGGCCTCGTGGCGGCCGGCTGCGCCGGGTGACGCCCTACTTCGGTGACGTCGGCGAGGCCCCGGCGCCGGCCTTCACATTGGCTTCCTGCCAGTCGAGCTGGGCTTTCAGGAAGTGCTCGTGGGCGGCCGGGCCGTCGGCGCTGAACTCCATGTAGGTCTCACTGGGCGCGAACTTCGGCCACGCCGGGCCGCCGGCGCTGTCCGGGTTGCCGGTTTTGATGAAGGCCGCCCAATAGGCGTTGACCGCCTTGGCCAGCGGCAGGTCGACGTCGGCGAACTGCTGCTTGGGACCGGCGAAGGCGTACTTGATCTCCGCGGTGTGCGGCGCGCCGAAGGGCAGCTGCGCCTTCTGGCCCGGGCTCACGTAGGAGAAGTAGTAGGTGTAGACCGGCTGGCCGGTCTTGGACTGGGCGCGGCTGATCGCGCGGTCCGGCTCGGTGATGTACTGGCGTGTGGCCATGTCGTTGGCCATCTGAACCTTGTTTCCGGCCTGCTTGGGATCGAAGGCGGCCAGGGCGGCGGCCTTTGAGGCGGCCGGAATGGCGTCGACAGCCGCGGCCTGCGGCCGGAACAGACTGGCCTCGTTGGAGTTGCCGCCGATCAACAGCGGGATCTTGGCCTGCTTGCCGGCGGCAAAGCCTTCGTAGATGCCGCTCTGCACATAGCGGCCATCGAGGATCGGACCCGCGCGCGACGTGAACGGCCCGGAATAGGGCATGGCGCTGAGCGGCAGTTTGCGCAGCGCCGCAGCGGCCGCGGCGTCATCGCCGCTGACGCCGGCCGCCGTAGCCGCCTTCACGCCGGCCGCCTGGGCTTCGGCCATGGGGGTGGGCTCCAGCCGGCCGAAGCTCGATTCGCCGATCGCCTTCTGGAAGGTCCCGCGGGCGTCGGGCGCCAGCATCAGCTCCAGCACCGAGATGCCGCCTGCGCTCTCGCCGCCGATGGTGACGTTGTTCGGGTCGCCGCCGAACGAGGCGATGTTGGCCCTCACCCACTTCAGCGCCGCGATCTGGTCCATGTAGCCGTAGTTGCCGCACGGGCCTTCCTTGCAGAGCGCCGGATGCGCGAACCAGCCGGCGCGGCCGAGGCGATAGCTCACCGAGACAGTGATGATTCCGTCCTTGGCGAACTGGATCCCGTCGGTCTGGGCCCCGAAGGCGCCGGTCGCCGAGCCGATCGTGAAGCCGCCGCCATGGATCCAGACATAGACGGGAAGCTTCTGGCCAGGCTTGGCGCCCGCGGGCCGAGTGACGTTCGCGAACAGGCAGTCCTCGGTGTACTCGCCCTTCTGGGTGGGCTGACAAGAGGGGCCAGCCTTACTGGCGTCGCGATCGCCGGTCCAGACCGGCGCGGCCGCCGGAGGCTTCCAGCGCAGGTCGCCCACAGGCGGGGCGGCATAGGGGATGCCCCAGAATGTCTCGACGCCCTCGACCACGGCGCCCGTCAGCGCCCCTTGTTTGAGCTTGGCGGTCGGCGCAGCGCCCTGCGCGAAGGCAGCCAGCGGCAGGCTAAGCGCGGTCAGCGCGAACATCGCGGCGGCCAATTGGCGGCGAACGGTCATCCGTAGTTCCCCCTTCAGGTTTTCGCCGGTCTGTAGAGCGCGGCTGTTGCGCGATTGTGTCCGAGGGCTTTGCGCACAGGCAAGGAAAAGACGGCCGCCGCGGGGGCTGCGTGGCCGTCTTCGGTTTCAGGCTGGAACCCCGGCCTGCTCCCAGCTGACCGGCCTCAAGTCAGCCGGGACAGGATCTAGGCCGCGAGCTCTTCGCCCGGCGGGATGACGGCGTCGAGCGACAGCAGGGTGACGATCCCGTCGTTGGAGGTGATCACCCCGCGGACGAATTCGTTGACCTGCGGCGCGCCGACGTCCGGGGCGGGCTGCAGCATCCCCTCGCCGAGGGTGAGGATGTCGCAGACCGCGTCGACCAGCAGGCCCACCAGCCGGTCCCCGATCTCGGCGACGATCACCACCGAGGCGGTGTTGGGCTCGCTGTCGCCCAGGCCCAGCCGGGAGCTGAAGTCGATCACCGGCAGGACCTGGCCGCGCAGGTTGATCATCCCCAGCACATGGTCCGGGGCCTGCGGCAGGCGGGTCGAGGCGCACCAGCCCCGGATCTCGCGCACCGACATGATGTCGATGGCGAACCGCTGGCTGGCGATCTCGACGATGATCAGCTCATGCCCAGGGCTGACGTTGGGGGGGCCATTCATGCTCAGAACTCCGACCATTCGGATTGCCGGGCCTGATCGGTGGAGATCATCTGGGCCACGCGGGTCTGGGCGGCGTGCACCGGATGGCGCGGGGTCGCGCCGCCGCGGGACCGCGCCGGCTGGGCGTGTTCCGCGCCAAGGCTGAACTGCCCCATCAGGTCGGAGAGGTTGGTCGCCTCCTGCGACAGGGCATGGCTGGCGGCGGTGGATTCCTCGACCATGGCGGCGTTCTGCTGGGTGACCTGGTCCATCTGGTTCACCGCGACGTTCACCTGGGCCAGGCCCGTGGCCTGCTCCTGGGCGGCCGCGGCGATCTCCTCAACCAGGACGTTGATGCGACCGACCTCATCGACGATCTGCTCAAGCGCCTTGCCGGTGTCGCCGACCAGTTTCACGCCCTGGCCGACCTTGGCGGTGGAGTCGGAGATCAGCGCCTTGATCTCCTTGGCGGCGTCCGCCGAGCGCTGGGCCAGCGCCCGCACCTCGGAGGCAACCACCGCGAAGCCCTTGCCCGCGTCGCCGGCCCGGGCCGCCTCGACGCCCGCGTTCAGCGCCAAGAGGTTGGTCTGGAAGGCGATCTCATCGATGACGCTAATGATCTGGCTGATCTGCTGGGCCGAGCCCTCGATCTCGCTCATGGCCGACATGGCCTGGGCGACAACCCGCCCCCCAGTCTCCGCGCCAGTCTTGGCGGACGACACCACGTCGCGGGTCTCCTTGGCGCCCTCGGCGGTCTTGCGCACGGTGGCGGTGATTTCCTCGAGCGCCGCGGCGGTCTCTTCCAGGCTCGCGGCCTGTTGTTCCGTGCGCCGCGACAGGTCGTCCGAGGCCACGCTGATTTCGTGGCTGCCGGAGTGGATGCCGCTGGCGTTGCCGACGATGACCCCCATGGTCTGTTCCAGCTTGGCCATCGAGCCGTTGAAGTCCCCACGCAGTTTTTCATAGGCCGGGGCGAGCTCGGCATTCACGCGGTAGGTCAGGTCGCCGGCCGACAGCTTTTCCATGGCGGCGCCGAACACCCCCACGACGGAGGCCTGCTCGCGGGCGATGGCGGCTTCACCGGCGGCGCGGCGTTCCTGTTCGGCGCGCTCCTTGGCCTCGACAGCCTCGGCGTCGGCCTTGATCTTGGCGATGGCGTTGTCCTTGAAGACCCCCACCGCGCCAGCCATCTGGCCGAGCTCGTCCTGGCGGTCCGCGCCGGGGATCTCCACCGAGTGGTCGCCGCCCGCCAGCTTGCGCATCGCTTCGGCGATCCGCAACAGGGGCTTGGACACTTGGTTGATCACCACGTGGCTGGCGAAGACCAGCATCGCCGCGGCGATGGCGGCGATGGCGGCCATGATGGTCAGCGACAGCTTGGCGGCCTTGGCGGCGGCCTCGCCGTCCTGCCGCGCGACGCGCATCTGGAGGTCGACCAGATCGCCGACGGCGCCGGTCACCGGGTCGATGGCGGGATACAGCGCGTGGTCGTTGAACTCCGCGAGGGCCGGCATGTCGCCGGAGGTCAGGATCGCCACAAGCCGGTCCGTCGCCATGTCGGCGGCCGAAAAGCCGTCCTCGACCTTCTTGGCCATCACCAGTTCGTCTCCGGCCATCTGGGTCACGCGGTAGCCTTTCCACTGGACCTTGATCGTCTCGCGGGCCTTGGCGATCTGCTGCAGGGCCTTGGCCGGCGTATAGGAACCGCCGCGGACCTTGTGGGCGGCGTCGACGATGCTGTCGGCGTAGCTGTCGGAAACCGCCTTCAACTGCTGCATCGGTTCGACGCGATCGATGATGACCGACTGCAGGCGCGTGTTGCCGACCGTTGTCGAGATCCAGCCGCTGGCGCCGATGGCGAGCATGCCGACGCCGAGCGCCGCAAGCGCGCCGACAAGGCGCGCTTTGATTGTCAGATTCATGATTTCCGTCCCTGGATCCGGTCGGCGATGACCGTTCTCAGCGTCCTTAACGGCGGCGGATTACCATTCTCTAAATTCTGGGAATCATCGTTATTTCGTGGGAAACGCTTGGTTTCGTGTCGCTAATGCGCCTTCAGCTTTGCGATCGCCGGACCAAGCGGCTGCTCGGCGTCGCCGTAGTCGGCCCAAGCCTTGGTCTTCCTCAGCAAGGCCGGCGCCGTTCGGACCGTGAAGGCCTTGGGATCCAGTCCCGGCTTCACCTGCCGCCAAGTGAGCGGGAAGCTGACCGTCGCGCCAGGCCGCGCGCGGGGCGAAAGGGGGGCTACCGCCGTCGAGAGGCGGTCGTTGCGCAGATAGTCGAGGAAGATGCGGCCCACGCGCTTGGCCTTGGCCATGTTGACCACGTAGCGGCCCGGCTGGTCGGCGGCGATTGCCAGGCAGACATCCTGGGCGAAGGTCTTGGCGGTCGGCCAGTCCAGCCTGTCCTTGTCGTCCTTCAGCGGCGTGACCACGTGCAGGCCCTTGCCGCCGGTGGTCTTGCAGAAGGCGGCGAGGCCGAGCGCCTCCAGACGCGCCTTCACCTCCAGGGCGCCCTCGATCACGCGCTCGAACGGGATCGCCTCGTCGGGATCCAGGTCGAAGACGAGGCGGCCTGGGACCTCGGGCTGAAAGGGCTGGCAGTTCCAGGGGTGGAACTCCGTGGCGCCTGCCTGGGCGAGCGCCGCCAGGGCCTCGATGCGGTCGATTTCCAGGTAGGGCTTGTGGTCGCCGAACACCTTGACCTCAGAGATCAGCGCCGAGGAGCCCTTGCCCACATGGCGTTGGAAGAACCGCTGATCGCCCTCGATACCGTCCGGCGTCCGGACGATCGAGCAGGGCCGGCCCTTGATGTGCGGCATCATCCAGGGACCGACAGCTTCCAGGTATAGGGCCAGGTCGCGCTTGGTCACCGGCGCGCCGTCGCCGCCGTCCGGCCATAGGGCCTTGTCGGGATTGGAGAGGGTGACGCCCATGACGATCGAGGGTCCGGGTTTCCTGGCCAGCGCAGCCTTGGCCTTGGGCGCGGGCTGCGCAAGGGCGGCCTTCCCGGCCGGCGCGGGCTTGTCGGCCACCACCTCCTGGGCGGGCTTGTCCTCACGCAGGGCCTTGAAAGCCCCCTGGCGCACCATGCCTGAGCCGGTAAAGCCAGCGAACTCGATCTCGGCGACCAGGTCGGGCGTGACCCAGTGGACGTTGGCCTCCTGGCGGGGCGCGCCGACGCCGGAGAACGGGCTCACCTTGGCTTCCAGCCTAGCCAGGCGCGGCAGGACGCGGGCGACCTTGTCGCGGCCGAAGCCTGTCCCGACCCGGCCGACATAGATCAGCTTGTCCCCGCGATGGACGCCGACCAGCAGGGAGCGAAGCTGCCCTGCCTCGCCGGTCCAGCCGCCGATCACCACTTCGTGGCCCGCACGGCACTTGGACTTCAGCCAACTTTCCCCGCGGCCGGAGCGGTAGGGTGCGTCGAGGCGCTTGGACACGATTCCCTCCAGCGACATGCGGCAGGCCGACTGCAGCACCGCATCGCCGGCGATCTCGAAATGGTCGACGTAGCGAATGCGTTTGGCGGTCTTGGGCTGGGACTCCAGAAGCGCCCTGAGCCGCGACTTGCGCTCGCTGAGCGGCAGGTTCCGCAGATCGGCGCCATCCGCGAACAGCAGGTCGAAGGCGAAGAAGATCAGGTCTCCCGTCTTGCCGTCCGACAGAGCCGCCTGCAGCGCCGCGAAATCGGGCGCGCCGTGATCGTCCAGGGCGCAGGCCTCGCCATCGATCAGGCCGTCGGGCAGGCCCTGGGCGTCCATGGCGATCGCCTTGAACCTGTTCGTCCAGTCCAGGCCAGCCCGGGTCTTCAGCGTGGCGTGGCCGCCTTCGACTCGAAGTTGCAGGCGATAGCCGTCGAACTTGATCTCGTGGCCCCAGCCCTCGCCCTGCGGTGGTCGGTCGACGGACTTCGCCAATTGGGGCGCCACGAACCCCGGGAGGGCGGCGGCCTTCAGCCGGGGCGAAGCCTTGAGCGTCGGCGGGGTGGCGGTGCGAAGCTGAGCGGCGGTCTCGGCCTGGCCGCCCTTGGACTGCCAGACCCGCTTGGCCGCGGCGCGGGCCCTGCCGGTCATGAAGCGGGTCGGGCCCTTGCCCTTGCCTTTCGCGATCTGGTCCATGGTGCGGCCGGAGGCGACGGAGTTCGTCTCGCCCTCTACCAAGGCGTCGCCGTGGCCCTCAAGCGCCCAGCCATCGTGGTGCTTGATCAGCAGCCAGTTGTCGTGACGATCCTTGGGTCGGCGCTTCATGCGCACCAGGACGAAACCGCCCTTCAGCCGCTCGCCTTCCAGGACGATCTTCAGGTCGCCGGACTTCAGGCCCTTGTGCGGATCTGTCCCCGGCTCCGGCGCCCAGTAGCCGCGGTCCCACAGCATTACCGTGCCACCGCCGTACTGGCCCTCGGGGATCGTCCCTTCGAAGTCGCCGTAGTCCAGCGGGTGATCCTCGACCTCCACCGCCAGCCGGCGATCGTGCGGGTCCATGGAGGGGCCCCGCGTCACCGCCCAGGACTTGAAGGTCCCGTCGAGCTCCAGGCGAAAGTCGTAGTGCAGGCGGGTGGCGTCGTGCTTCTGAATCACGAAGCGGCGGCGCTCGGAGGGTTTGACCGCATCCTCTCCGCTCGGTTCCGCGGTCTTGGAGAAGTCGCGCATCGAGCGGTAGCGCGCCAGCTGGGCCTTGGCGTCGGGCTTGGCGACCATCGTGGCTCCTCAGCTCGCCAGTGCGGTTTGCGGCGCCCTCACGCCGGCCAGCGCGCCGACAAAGGCGTCGCGCCAGGCGGTGACGTCCTCGCGCTGCACATTGTCAAACAGGGCGCTCCAGCGCCGGATGCGTTCGGCCCTGTCCATGCCGATCGCCCGCTTGAGCGCGTCGCCGATCTCCTCGGGACTGTTGGGATTGACCAGCAGCGCCTCGCTCATCTGGCGCGCGGCTCCGGCGAAACGCGACAGGATCAGCACGCCGGGATCGCTGGGGTTCTGGGCAGCGACGAACTCCTTGGCGACCAGATTCATGCCGTCCCGCAGCGGTGTAACCAGCCCCACCCGCGCCGCGCCGTAGATGCCCGCCAGTTCGTCTCTGCGATAGTTCTTGTTCACGTAGCGGAACGGGTTCCAGTCCACGTCTGAGAACTCGCCGTTGATCCGCCCTGAGAGCGCGTCCAGGCGCGCGCGGATCTCCTGATAGGCCTCGACACTCTCGCGACTGACCGGGGCGATCTGCAGCATCAGCACTTCGCGGCGCATGTCCGGATTGTCGACAAGGTAGCGCTCGAAGCCCAGGAACCGCTCTTCCAGGCCTTTGGAATAATCCAGCCGGTCGACGCCGACGACCAGATGGCGGAAGACGGTGGCGGCGCTCATCAGATTGCGCATGCGCCGCGCCCTGGTGCTCTTCAGCATCTGGGCGAACTCGGCGGCGTCGAGGCCGATGGGGAAAGCGCCGACCATCACCGACCGACCAAAGGCCTTCAGCCGGCCGGGCTGCGGTTGCGAGCCTCCCGCCTCGGCCAGCACATATTCCTCGAAGGCCTGGCAATATTCGGCGGTCTGGAAACCCACCAGGTCATAGTCGAACATGGCCTGCACCAGCAGGCCGTGGCCCGGCAGGGTGGTGAACACCTGATGCGCCGGCCAGGGAACGTGCAGGAAGAAGCCGATCCGATTCCGGACCCCCAGCGCCCG
This sequence comes from Phenylobacterium sp., assembly GCA_035656795.1. GTDB lineage: Bacteria > Pseudomonadota > Alphaproteobacteria > Caulobacterales > Caulobacteraceae > Phenylobacterium. The sequence continues at coordinate 8,009 of DASRRU010000033.1, forward strand.
CAGTTCGCGGCCAAGCGGGATCAGGTGGTAGTCGTGCACCCAGATCAGATCGTCCGGCTGGATCAGCGGCGCGAGCGTCTCGGCGAACCGCTTGTTCACCCGGCTGTAGCCCTCGCCATAGACCCGGTCGTAGGCGGCGAGGTCCGTGCGGTAGTGGAACAGCGGCCACAGGGTCTTGTTGGCGTAGCCGTTGTAATATTCGTCCAGGTCGGCCTCTTCGAGGTCCACCACCGCCGAGGTCACGCCGTCGGCGGTCT
>DASRRU010000034.1:0-1746 GCA_035656795.1 Phenylobacterium sp.
GCCGCGACGGCGGGGAAGAACTTGAAGCGGTCGAGGCCCAGGTCAAATCCGCGCATGATGTCGGCGGCCGTGGCGACGCCCGGCAGGAACGGGACGGCGCGGGCGAGGGCGGCGGTGGCCAGCGGCCCGGTGAGGCCCGGACTGACGATGAACCGGGCGCCGGCCGAGAGGCTGGCGTCGAGGTCGCGGGCGTTCAGCACCGTGCCGGCCCCGACGATGGCGCCTGGCGCCATGGCCATCTCCGCGATCACCTCCAGGGCGGCGGGTGTGCGCAAGGTGACCTCGAGAACCGGATAGCCGCGCGCCACCAGGGCCCGCGCCAGCGGCTGGGCCCGGGCCGGATCCTCGACGACCAGGACCGGGATCACCGGCGAGCGTCGCATCAAGCCGTCGATGGTCTCCATCATCCGCCTCCAGTGCGACTGGGCCGTATTGTCGAGCCGTGCCGCTTCCCGGAGCGCGATGGGGTGGACGCCCCCTGACGGCATCGAAGTGCCAGAGTGGAGGTGTTGAACACCACTGCGAAGGAGGCGTCCGCGGGAGAGGTTAGCACCATTGGGTTGGATTTAGCCAAGTCGGTTTTTCAGGCGCATGGGGCGGATGGTTCGGGAGCGGTGATCTTCCGCAAGAAGCTGCGGCGCGATCAGCTGATGGCGTTTTTCGCCAAGCAGCCGAGGTGCGTTGTGGCGATGGAAGCGTGCGCCAGCGCGCACTACTGGGCGCGAGAGATCGGGTCGCTGGGCCATGAGACGCGGCTGATCGCGCCAGCCTACGTCAAGCCGTTCGTGAAGCGGCAGAAGAACGACGCGGCCGATGCGGAGGCGATCTGCGAGGCGGCTCAGCGGCCGACGATGCGGTTCGTGGCGGTCAAGAGCGCCGAGGCGCAGGCCGCCGCGGTGGTGTTCCGCACGCGCGACCTGCTGGTGCGGCAACGCACCCAGCTGATCAACGCCTTGCGCGGCCATCTGGCGGAGTTCGGCCTGGTGGTCCGCCAGGGCCCAGGTCACGTGGCCGAGCTGATCGAGGCCGTGCTGGGCCCCGCGTCCGACGTGCCTGAGGAAGGCCGGCAGATCCTGGTCCTGCTGACCCAGAGCCTGATGCAGCTGGAGGTCCAGATCGACCTGCTGGACAAGGAGATCGCCCGGCGGGCCAAGGCCAACAGCACGGCCAGGCGGCTGATGACCATTCCAGGCGTGGGTCCGATCAGCGCCACGGCCCTGGTGGCGCTGGCGCCGCCCGCCGAGACCTTCCAGCGAGGTCGCGACTTCGCCGCCTGGCTGGGGCTCACGCCGCTCCAACACTCGAGCGGCGGCAAGGAGCGGCTCGGCAGGACCACCAAGAAGGGCGAGCGCAGCCTGCGTCGGCTGTTGATCCTGGGGGCCGCGTCGATGGTCAAGGCGGCCAAGCGCAAGCCGCCGCCGGCCGGGTCGTGGCTCTCCAGGATGCTGGCCCGAAAGCCGCGCATGCTCGTCATCGTGGCGCTTGCCAACAAGATGGCCAGGATCGTCTGGGCGCTGATGGCGCATGGAGGAACCTACAGAGCTCAGGCCCTGGCGGGGTAGCGCCCGCCAGGGCCCGGGGCTGTCGCAGGTGTGGGAAGGTCGAAGGAGGTTATGGCGAAACGGTCGATGAGACAGGTCGGGAAAACCAGAGGAAAGCCCAAGCGCGTCCCAGCGCGCGAGCGCGAAATGGACCCGATCGCGAACTCCCATAAGGGCCAGCGGCGTGTGAAAAGCCGCGTCAACA
>DASRRU010000035.1:0-1718 GCA_035656795.1 Phenylobacterium sp.
GGGCGCGGAACCTATCGGCGGGAAAGCGAAACCGCAAGCCTCCTTGGCTGCGGCGCAAAGGGCCATTCGCACCTATGGCGTGCGCGGCGGAAGTCGCTTAAGGCGGGGCATCCCTTTCGCGAGGCGTAAAATGCGAATTCGTACCCGTTTTCCGCACCGCAACACGTTGGTTTGCGTCGCCTCGGCCCTGGTTCTGGCAGGAATCTCCGCAAACGGCGTCCTGGCCGCCGCGCCCTCCCCGGCCGCAAGACCCGCCCAGACCCGGCTGACCCTGCCCGATACGGTCACGCCCGAGCACTACGACATCGCCGTGACCCCGGACGCCAAGGCCCTGACCTTCACCGGCTCGGCCACCATAGTGGTGCGGGCGCACAAGGCCGTGCGCAGCATCACCCTGAACGCCGCCGACATCGTGTTCGGGCGGGTCAGGCTGGACCAGCGGGCGGGCGGGCCGCAGATCTCGCTCGACCCCGCGCAGCAGACCGCGCGCTTCACCTTCGCCCAGCCGGTCGCACCCGGCCTGCACAGGCTGCACATCGACTACAAGGGCAAGATCTACCAGCAGGCCTCGGGCCTGTTCGCGCTGGACTACGACACGCCGCACGGCAAGGCCCGCGCCCTGTTCACCCAGTTCGAGAATTCCGACGCACGGCGCTTCGTGCCTTCCTTCGACGAGCCGGGCCGCAAGGCCAGCTTCACCCTCACCGCCGTCACGCCGGCCGACCGGATGGCGATCTCCAACATGCCGGTCGCCTCGACCCAGGCGCTGCCGGGCGGGCTGAAGCGGGTGCGCTTCGCCGAGACGCCGAAGATGAGCTCGTATCTGCTGTTCTTCGGCCTGGGCGATTTCGAGCGGGTGTCGCGCAAGGTCGACGGCGTGGACCTGGGCGTGGTGGTCAAGCGCGGGGACCTGGCCCAGGCCAGGTTCGCGCTGGACGCCGCCAGCCAGATCCTGCCCTATTACGACAGCTATTTCGGGACCAGGTTCCCGCTGCCCAAGCTCGACCTGATCGGCGGGCCGGGCTCCAGCCAGTTCTTCGGCGCGATGGAGAACTGGGGCGCGATCTTCTACTTCGAGCGCGACCTGCTGATCGATCCGCGCCTGGCCACCGAGGACGATCGCCAGAACGTCTATATCGTGGTGGCCCACGAGATGGCGCACCAGTGGTTCGGCGACCTGGTGACCATGGCCTGGTGGGACGACCTGTGGCTCAACGAGGGCTTCGCCTCGTGGATGGAGAACAAGGTCACCGACCATTTCCATCCGGAGTGGAAGGTCTGGCTGCAGCAACTGAACGCCAAGCAGCGCGCCATGCAGGTCGACGCCAAGGACGGCACGCATCCGGTCATCACCCCGATCGACGACGTGCTGCAGGCGTCCGGCGCCTTCGACGACATCACCTACGACAAGGGCGCCTCGGTGATCCGGATGCTGGAGGCCTACACCGGCGAGGACGCCTGGCGCGCGGGCATCCGCCGCTACATCGCCCACCACGCCTACGGCAACGCGGTCACCGACGACCTGTGGCGCGAGGTCGACGCGGTGAGCCCGAACAAGGTCGCCGGCATCGCCCACGACTTCACCCTGCAGGCCGGCGTGCCGATGGTGCGGGTGGAGGAGACCGGCTGCGCGGGCGAGCGGGCTCCGGGAGAGCTGAAACTGGCGCCGGATCAGTATTTCGCGCTTCCGGCCACGCCGACGGCGCGGTGGCGCGTCC
>DASRRU010000036.1:0-4703 GCA_035656795.1 Phenylobacterium sp.
TGTCGCGGCGTTGGCGACCGTGGCGTGAGCCGTCGCGATCGGGCTCCCCGTACTTCACGAACGTCGGTTTCGCGCACCACGGCGCGCTCGATGCTGATGTCGTCTGCCATGACAACCCCCTGATCTCGAGTACAACCATGAGGCGCCATTTTTACTAGGACAACCATAATCTGTGGCGCTTCAAGCTTTTCGGGTAACAGGGATCTGACAGGTGCGGACACCCGCCCGGCCTCCAATGTGTCGCGGCGGTCGCCTGTTCGACCCGGCTGCGATCGCGCCGAACCTGGACCCGCAGGCGGGCCCCCCGGCGACCGGCGCCTGGGCCGTGCCGCTGAAGTTCGACTGGACAAGCCTCAGCCCTCTCTGGCCCGGTTGGGGCGGACCGCAGGTCCGGTGGGTGGCCGGTGCGGGACGTAGGTCTACGTCTCGCGCCGGGCGAGGGGAGGGGGCAGATCGAGCGGTGGCGGTGGTGAATTTCAACGTGCGCGTCACGGACGAGTTGGCGGCCAGGTTCGACGCCTGGGCCGCCGGCCGGGGCGGCCGCTCACCGGCCCTTCGCCGCCTGATTGAGACCGCCTGTCCGCCAGCCCCTTCGGCGCTTGGTGATGGTCCGCTTGGACCTCGGCCCGTGAGGTTGACCGTCCGCCTGACGGCGCGGGACGCGGTGGGATCGCGCAGATCCACACGACGGGCCAACACTCAGGGCGGCCGGCGCGAGATGCTGGAGATCGCCGGCCCCGGCAGGCGAGGGCCCTTCATGACCACCTGGACGGTTTCAGCACAGGCGGGTTTGCTTAGATTTCGAGGGAAGGGCCCATCGCGTGATCGGCCGCGATGGCCGTTCACGCAGCTCTGTGCGCCTGCCGTCCCCCGACCGCCCGCACCGTCTGTGTTCGGCGTACGCCGTGGCAGGGCGGGTTCGGCAAGGCTTCGCTCGTCCAGGAGGTGTGGCCCATAACCTCCGTCCGCCCCAATCGCTAGCTCCCAGCCAGCCGGATCACCAGATAGATGAACAGGAACCCGGCCGCCGTCGCTGCGATGGTCGATGCGTGCGGGCGCCGGTCGTGGCTGCGCGGCAGCAGCTCGCTGGCGCCGATGTAGAGGAAGACGCCGGCGAACATGCCCAGCAGCACTGCCAGCGTAAAGGTCGGGATGCTGATCAGCCGCGCCAGCCCGATGCCCACGAGCGGCGCGGCGGCGTCGGCGAACAGCCAGCCCCGGGCGGTTCGGGTCCCCGATCCGCCGGCCAGGCTCAACGTCACTGTGTTGGCCCCGTCCAGGATGTCATGCGCGACGACGGCGAGCGCCACGATCAGGCCCACAGCAGCGGAGACCTGGAAGGCGAGGCCGATGCCCAGCCCGTCCATCAGGCTATGCACGGTCAGGCTCGCCGGTGCGAAATGGCCCCGCCGGCCGCTGCTCGCGGCGCCCATCAGGACCGAGGCGCGGTCGGCGACGAAATAGAGGCCAAAGCCGACCGCAACCGCCGTTGTGACACTGAAATGCGAGTGGCCTTCTCCAGCCAGGTCGAGCGCCTCGGGCAGGAGGTCGAACAGGGCCACGCCGACGATGGCGCCGGACGAGAACCCCAGCAGCCAGCCGAGCGCCGACTGGAAGCGCAGCGCCAGCCCGCCCCCCATCAGGGTGGCCGAGCCGGTGACCAGGCCCACGATCAGCAAGAGGGATTGGGGGGCCGGGCTCAAGGGGCCCGCCGCGCGGCGGCCATGGCAAGACGACCGGTCGACCGCGGCCGGATCGCTTGCGAACGGATGATCGTCTCCAACGTGGCCATGCGTTGCTTCATCATTTGAGTGTTATAACATAACATCATGCCTTGCCGTATCTTCGCCCCGGGGGGGCAGGTCAAGGGCATCGGGCTGAACGGCGTCCAAGTGGCGTCAAAGTCTTCGCGCCGCCGGCGGAGCTGGACCTCTTCATCGACGCCATCCGCAAAGCGACCCCATGGCCCTGCCTAGGCCGGGCGATCGCGGATGCGCGTCACTTCGACCGTGAGGTGCGACAGCGCGGGCAACCGATCAAGTTTGGAGCGGTAGAAGTCGACCTCACGGGGTTGCCGCGTCGCCACACCGACGATGGCCCCGAGATGGCCAGGGCCGAGCCGCCAAAGGTGGAGGTCGCAGACCTTGTCGCCCTGGGCTTCCACCGTGCGGCGGATCAGGTCGGAGAGTCGCCGGTCGGGGTTCATGTCCAGCAGGATGGCGCCGGTGTCGCGCACCAGGCCAAAGGACCAGCTGGCGATCACGAAGGCGCCGACCAGGCCGGCGAGGGGGTCCATCCACAGCCAGCCGAAGAGGCGCGCCAGCACGAGGCCGGTGATGACCAGCACCGAGACGGCGGCGTCGGCCAGGACGTGCACGATGGCCGCGCGCATATTGTTGTCCCGGTGATGCGAATTCCCGTGGTCATGCTCGTCGAACACGACGGAGTGCTCTTCGCGGCCGATCCTCAACTGCGCTGCAAACGCATGCGGTTCCGGAATCTCGACGACGCTTTCCAGGTAGGCGCCGACGTTGACCATCGTGAACAGCTGGCGGCTGCCGTCCGGCCGGATCGTTTCGATCGAGACCGCGCCGGCGAAGGCGCTCTGTCCTTCCGCTCGCAGACGAAAGCGCGGCGGGACGCCGTCCTCGAATATTGAAAGCTCAACCACCCCGTCGGTCGTTTCGATGCGGTGGACCTCGTCGTGGGCATGATCGTCGTGGCCGGCGTGACCGTGGTGATGGCCGTGACCGTGATCGTGGCCGCCGCCCAGAAGCCAGGCGCTGGCCACGTTCACCGCCAGACCCAGGACCGCGATCGGAATCGCCTGGCCGAAGGCGATCGGCACCGGGTTGAGGAAGCGGCTCACCGCCTCGTAGCCGATGAGCAGCGCGATCATCGCCAGGACGATGGCGCTCGTGAAGCCGGCCAGGTCGCCGAGCTTGCCCGTTCCGAAACTGAACCGCGGATCGTGGGCGTAGCGGCGCGAGAAGCTATAGGCGAGCGCCGCCAGCAGCAGGGCGCCGGCGTGGGTCGACATGTGCAGGCCGTCGGCCACCAGGGCGATGGAGCCGAACAGCAGCCCGCCGGTGATCTCGATCAGCATCATCACCCCGCACAGCCCGATGACGATCCAGGTGCGGCGCTCATTGCGTTCGTGGCCGGCGCCGAGGAACAGGTGGCTGTGGCCGAGGTCCGTGTCGTCCATGGTGCGCGCGCTCATTTCAGATAGGCCCGAACGACATCGAGCAGTTGTTCGGCGGCATCGGGATTGAGCGCGCCGGGGTGGCGTTCGCCGTCCACCAGATGAGTGAGGACATGGTCTTCGACGACCTCGGCCATCAGGCCCGCCATCGCCCCGCGGGTGGCGGCGATCAGGTGCATGACCTGATCGCAGCCGGCTTCGGCCTCCAAGGCGCGTTCGATCGCCTCCACCTGGCCCCGCAAGCGGCGGACCCGGGCGAGCAGTTTTGACTTGTGAAGTTTCGTATGCATCGCCTGCCGATAACATAACCCCCCTACCTATTCTACGCTTGGATGATAATGGGGCAGGGGGCAATTTGGAGGAGGGCAAGGAATGACCCACTGGCGTGCAGCTGGCATCGTGGCGGCGTCGTTGGCCCTGGCGGTCGGGACGGCGCTCGGGCTCAGCCTCAATTGGAGCGAGCCGATCGGGCGAGGAACATGACGGTGTCCGGCGTCGATCACGTGACGCTGCGGTTCTCCGAACCGCTGGATCCGAAGCTCTCAGACGGCCGCATCGAATTCACTGCGGGGCCCGCCCAGGCCGGAGTGTCCTTCGGCGGACGTCCAACCATCAAGATGACGGGCACGGGTGTCGATCCTCAGGACGCCAACAGCCTGCGCCTGACGGTGGCAAGACCGCTGGCGATTGGTCTCTATACGGGTGGAGGGCTGGAGCTTCCGGCGGCGCTGTCGGGCGGGGGCAATACTCGTTTTATGTGAAGTAGCCGGGCCTCGGAACGAGGCGCCGGCGCGACCCGGAACGAAATCCCCGGTCGCCCCTCGGCCGCGGATGGTGCGCCAGCCGACTAGATCTTGCGGAAGCGCAGCGTCATGCGGTCGCTCTCGCCGATCCCGTCGTACCTGGCGCGGTCGAAGTCCGGCGGCGTGGGCTGGCCACGGGCCGAACTCTGGCGCGTCGGCGGCAGGGTCCAGACGCCGAACGGATGGTCCTTGCTGTCCTTCGGATTGGCGTTGACCTCCGACTGGCCGTCCAGGCGGAAGCCGGCCTGGCGGGCTGCGGCCACCACATTGGCCACGGCGACGTAGCCGTTGCTGGCCGGCCGCGAGCCGGTGTCGACCTGCGGCTTCGGGTCGGCGCGATGCTCCTCGATCGCCAGAATCCCGTTGGGCTTCAGGACATCGTGGAAATCCTTCAGCGCCTTGGCCAGCAGTCCTGGCTCCCACATCATGTTGTGGATGTTGCGGGCCGTCAGCACGAAATCCGCGGTCCCCGGCGGCGCGATCGGCGGGGAGGTCAGGCTAAGAGCTTCGACGGACCTTCCTCCGGCGAAGTAGGGCGCGGAGGCGGCGATATAGCGACCCCCGGTGGCCGTGGCGTAGGCCGTCAGAATCTCGTTCCAGTAGCCCGCCACGCCCGGGTCGACCTCGATGATGGTCATGCCGGGCTTCAATCCCCAGAACGTCAGGCTTTCAACGGGGTGGCGGAAGGGATCCCG
>DASRRU010000037.1:0-3175 GCA_035656795.1 Phenylobacterium sp.
GCGCGGGCCCGGCCGCCCCGATCCAGCCCAACCTGGCCCGTCCGGCCGCGCTCGCGCTGAGCCCGCGGGTTGCGATCGACACGCCCTATCTGCGCGGCTCGATCGCCCTGCGAGGCGCGCGGATCGACGACCTGTTCCTCAAGCAATACCACGAGACCGTCGACAAGACCTCGCCGCAGGTCGAGCTGCTGCGTCCGGAGGGCATGCCCCAGGCCTATTTCGCCGAGCAGGGCTGGCTCGGCGCCAACCTGCCGGGCATGCCGACGCCGCAGACCCAATGGACCGAGGCGGCGGGCGGCGTTCTCAGCCCCGGCCACCCGATCGTGCTGACCTATGCGGCGCCGGTGGGCCTGACGTTCACCCGCCAGATCGCCGTCGACGACAAGGCGATGTTCACCATCAACGACACGGTGGCCAACCACAGCGCCGGCTCGGTCACGTTGGCCCCCTACGTGTCGGTGCAGAGGCAGGGCCTGCCCGCTGGTCTCGCCAAGTCGAACATCGTGCATGAGGGGGCGATCGGCGTCCTCGGCCTGGACAAGCCGGAGCTGCGGCTGGCGAACTACAAGAGCTGGAAAAAGAAGGCGGAAATCGACTGGCAGTCGCGCGGCGGATGGTTCGGCATCACCGACAAGTATTGGATGACCAGCTTCGTTCCGGCCCAGAGCGAGGCCATCGCCGCCAAGGCCAGGGTGACCACCGACGCGGCCACCGGCATCGACATCTATGAGACCACCTACTCGGGCGCCGGGCGGGCCGTCGCTCCCGGCCAGCAAACCACCGAGGTCAGCCACCTGTTCGCCGGCGCCAAGACGGTTCCGATGCTGAAGGCCTATGGGGCCAGTCTCGGGATCCCCCGCTTCGTCGATTCCGTCGACTGGGGCAACCTGTGGTTCCTGACCAAGCCGATCTTCGCGCTGCTGGAGTTCTTCTACCAGCAGGTGGGGAACTTCGGCGTCGCCATCCTGATGCTGACCGTGGTCATCCGCCTGGTCACCTTCCCCCTGGCCAACAAGGGCTTCGAAATGGGGGTGAAGATGAAGAAGATCCAGCCAGAGCTGCAGGCTATGCAGAAGCGGCTGAAGGACGATCCGGCGGCGCAGCAGAAGGAGATGATGGCCCTCTATCAGCGCGAGAAGGTCAACCCGGTCACCGGCTGTCTGCCGATCCTGTTCCAGATCCCGGTGTTCTACTCGCTCACCAAGCTGTTCACCGTAACCATCGAAATGCGCCACGCGCCGTTCTTCGGCTGGATCCACGACCTGTCGGCCCCCGACCCGACCACCTTCCTCAACCTGTTCGGCCTCATCCCCTGGGATCCGGCGATGACGCCTCTGATCGGCGGCGTCCTGGGCGGCGTCCTGCACGTCGGGGTCTGGCCGCTGGTCTATGGGCTGAGCATGTGGCTGAGCCAGTCGATGACGCCGCAGACCGGCATCGATCCCACCCAGCAGCTGATTTTCAAGCTGATGCCGATCATGTTCACCTTCATCCTGGCGCAATATGCGGTCGGCCTGTTGATCTACTGGACCTGGAGCAGCCTGATCACCATCCTGCAGCAATACGTGATGATGCGCCGCTTCAAGGTCGACAATCCCATCGACGACTTCCTGCGCCGGTTCTCCGCCAGGGCCGAGCCTTCGGGGTGAGCGAGCCGCCCCCGGGCGATTCTGGGGCCGTCTTCGAGGCCGGCGAGATCGAAGAGGCGCGGGTGCTGTTCGCCCGCGAGTGCGCGTTCATGATGGGCGCGGTGGCGATGGACGGGCTTCCGGCCGCCGACATGCCGGAGGTGGCGTTCGCCGGCCGCTCCAACGTGGGCAAGTCCTCCCTGATCAACGCCCTGGTCGAGCGCCACCGTCTGGCCCGCGCCTCCACCGAGCCCGGACGGACGCGTGAGATCAACTTTTTCCTCCTCGATGGACGGCTCCGCCTGGTGGACCTGCCGGGCTATGGCTTCGCCAAGGTCTCGCGCGGTGAGGCGCGCCGGTTCCAGGATCTCGGGCGCGCCTATCTGCGCGGGCGGCCGAACCTCAAGCGTGTGTATCTGCTGATCGACGCCCGCCACGGCCTCAAGGCCCCCGACACCGAGGCCCTCGACGCCCTCGACCGGGCGGCGGTTTCCTACCAGATCGTGCTCACCAAGGCCGACAAGCTGAAGCGCGGCGAAGCGGAGGCCATGGTCGCCGCCACCCTGGCCCAGGTTTCCAGGCGGCCGGCCGCCTTCCCGCGGGTGCTGGCCACCTCGGCCGAGAAAGGTGAGGGATTGCCGGAGCTGCGGGCCGAGATCGCCGCCGCGGCTTTCGCATGACAACGCCCTCCGCGTTCGCTATTGCGCGCCCTCTGAACAGGACGACGCCTTGACCGACAACCCGGAGGAAGCCGGCTGGGTGACCGCCAAGACCCTGGCCGAAGCCCTGCCCTACATCCAGATCCACGACCGTCAGACGGTGGTGATCAAGTACGGCGGCCACGCCATGGGCGAGGAGGCGCTCGCGCGCCTGTTCGCGGCGGACGCGGTGCTGCTGCGGCTCCTGGGCGTACGACCGGTGGTGGTGCACGGCGGCGGTCCGCAGATCTCACGCATGCTGGAACGGGCCGGCGTGAAATCGACCTTCATCGACGGGCTGCGGGTGACCGACAAGGCGACGATGGAAGTGGCCGAAATGGTCCTCTCCGGCGCGATCAACAAGGAGATCGCGAGCTGGATCACCCAGGCCGGAGCCACCGCCGACGTCCGGGGTGTGGGGCTCTCGGGCAAGGACGCGGGCCTGATCTGGGTGGAAAAGGCCACTCGCCTCCGCCCGGCCGCCGACATCGGCGGCGAGGACGAAGTGGTCGACCTCGGGTTCGTGGGCGAGCCGTCCCGCATCGATCCCAAGCTGATCCGCAGCCTGATCGACTCGGAGGTCGACGACTACATCCCGGTGATCGCGCCGATCGGCGTGGCCGAGGATGGCCAGACCTACAACATCAACGCGGACACCGTGGCCGGGGCCCTGGCCGGCGCGCTGCAGGCGCGGCGCATGCTGCTGCTCACCGACGTGGTCGGCGTGCTCGATTCGGGGGGCGAACTCATCCGCCAGCTCACCGTCGCCGAGGCGCGCGCCGCGATCGCGGACGGTGTCGCCACCGGGGGCATGATCCCCAAGCTGGAGACCGCGATTGCCGCCATTGA
>DASRRU010000038.1:0-4927 GCA_035656795.1 Phenylobacterium sp.
CGGCGTACCATGCGAGGCCGTTCGGCAGGCTGACCGCGCCGGTCTTGCCCGACGGCGCCTTGGGAAGCTCGCCCTGCGCCCAGGCGATCACCCGCTCGTAGGGCGCCTTGAGGCTGAGAACGCCTTTGCGGGCGTCGGCCAGCAGGGCGTCCGCTTCGGGGTCGGAGACCTTGCCGGTGGCCTTGAGCTTGGCGACCTTGGCCTTGGCGTCGGCCCACAGGGGCGAGTCCGCGGCGCCTGAATCGAACGGCTGGCCGGTGATCATCGTTTTCGAGCCGGCGATCACCCGCTCGATCTCGAACTTCGGGGCGTTGATTCCTGCGGCCGTCGACTTGCGGCTTTCGGCGATGGCGGTGTCCAGCACCGGGCCGATCGCCAGCAGGCGGGCGTTGTAGGCCCGCATGGCGTCCGCGTCGCTCGCCACATGGGTGTTGATCAGGAAGTTCGGCAGCTCGGAATGGACCGAGTAGAGGAAGGAATAGAACGGCGGCTGGTAGCGCCGGAACTTGTAGCTGAGCTCCGCCCGGGCAAGCTCCAGGGCCCACATGTCGTAGCTCGCCTGGGCGTGCGGCGGCAGCTTGGCGCGGTCGAACTGGGCCTTCATCCGCGCCACGCTGCCGCGCCGCCATTCGAGAAGCTTGAGCTGGCCCGCCTCGCTGATGTCGTTCAGCTGGTCCATGCCCTCCTTGCGGCCCAGCGACGTGGCGAGCTGCGGCTTCTGGGCGACCTCCTGGTCGAATTCCTGGTCGAGGAAGGCCGTGAACCGCGCCGCCTCGCTCTCGCTCTGAGCGGCAGTCTGAGCCGCCGCCACGGTCGGCGCAAAGCTCACCCCGCCGGCCGCGAACATCAGCGCAAGCGCCAAGCCGGACCCCGTCATCGCCTTACGCATTGTCTATCCCCCCGATTACCCCATCCGCCGCGAGACGGATTCCCAATACCTCACCCGCGTTTGCGGGCGAGGTATCTTCGCGCGCGGCCTAGACCACTCGCTCCACCAGCATCTTCTTCACTTCGGCGATGGCTTTGGCCGGGTTGAGCCCCTTGGGGCAGACCTGGGCGCAGTTCATGATCGTGTGGCAGCGGTAGAGTTTGAAGGGATCCTCCAGCGCGTCCAGCCGCTCGCCGGTCGCCTCGTCGCGGCTGTCGATCAGCCAACGGTAGGACTGCAGCAGGGTCGCCGGACCCAGGTACTTGTCCTGGTTCCACCAATAACTCGGGCACGACGTCGTGCAGCAGGCGCACAGGATGCACTCGTAGAGGCCGTCCAGCTTCTGGCGGTCCTCGGGCGACTGCAGCCACTCCTTCTGCGGCTCCGGCGTCTCGGTGTGCAGCCACGGCTCGATGGAGGCGTACTGGGCGTAGAACTGGGTCAGGTCCGGGACTAGGTCCTTGACCACCGGCATGTGCGGCAGCGGGCTGATCTGCACATCCTTGCCGGGGACCTCATCCCAGCCATGAGTGCAGGCCAGGGTGTTGCGCCCGCCGATGTTCATGGCGCAGGAGCCGCAGACGCCCTCGCGGCAGGAGCGACGGAAGGCGAGCGTCGGGTCGATCTCGTTCTTGATGTAGATCAGCGCGTCCAGGACCATCGGCCCGCAGGCGTCGACGTCCACGTCATAGGTGTCCCAGCGCGGGTTCTCGACGCCTTCGGGATCGTAGCGGTAGACGCGGAAGGTCTTGGTCTTCTTGGCGCCGGCGGGCGCGGCGTGATGCTTGCCCTTGGTGACGCGCGAGTTCTTCGGCAGGACGAGTTCGACCATCGGTAGGTCCCTAAGCAATACTGGCCGGGGCAGTCTTCTGCCCGAGGATGATGAAGCCGTGGTGGCCGTCGTGATCGGTGGAGACCAGGCGGATCTCCTCGATCCCGGCCAGGTTCAGCAGGCGCACGACCCGCGACAGGTCGTAGTCGTACATCAGGATCTGACCCACCGGCAGTTCGCGCAGGCGCTTGCGGCGAAGCTGGGTGGCGAACAGCCTGCGCCAGCCCGTCTCGGGCGGCCATTCGCGGTTCTTGTCGCGCCAGACGGTGATCTGCAGGCTGACGACGCCGCCCGGCGCCAGCTTGCCCAGAAGTTCGTCGAGGATCGCCTCGCCCCGCTGCGGCGGGATGTGCTGAAAGACGATGAAGCTGTTGATCCAGTCGAAGGGACCCGCCGGGATCTGGTCGACGTAGGTCACCTTGCCGCCGCGGGCGCGCGCCAGCGCCAGCATCCCCGGCGAGATGTCGACGCCGGTGACCTCGCCGGCGTAGAGGGTCATCGCCTCGGCCAGCCGGCCGACCCCGGAGCCGAAATCCAGCGCGCGGCCCGACGGATGGGCGCCGGTCATCGCTTTCAGCGCCTCCGCCAGGGTGGCGATGTAGGGCGGGCCCGACTGATAGAAGCTCTCGATCCCCTCGGGCGTCAGACGATCGCTGCGGAAGTCCGGGTGGCTGAGCACCGCCCAGTAGGGCTCGGTGACACCCAGCTCGCGCCAGTCGGCGTCCGTGTCGCGCGCCAGCAGCGTGGATTCGACTTCAGCGCCAACCATGACCGCCTCAGTAGACTCTAGCTTTGGGGGGGATCGGGGCGATGTCGTTGGTCATCGTATAGTCGTGCACCGGCCGGTAATCGATCTTCACCTTGCCGGTATTGTCGTCAAACCAGGCGAGGGTGTGCTTCATCCACGTCTTGTCGTCGCGGCCGGAGAAGTCCTCCCGGGCGTGGGCCCCGCGGCTCTCCTGGCGATTGTTGGCGCCGACCACCGTGACCACCGCCTGGCCGATCAGGTTGTCCAGCTCCAGCGTCTCCATCAGGTCGGTGTTCCAGATCATGCCACGGTCCGAGACCGCCAGATCCTTGCGCTTCTTCTGCACCGCCTCCAGGCGCTTGACCCCGCTGACCAGGCTCTCGCCGGTGCGGAACACCGCGGCGTCCTCCTGCATGGCCTGCTGCATCTCCAGCCGCAGCGCCGCCGTCGAGGTCTTGCCGCCGGCCGTGCGGAATCGGTCGAACCGCGCCAGGTGGCCGTCGGTCATCGAGGGCTTCAGCTCGACCTGGGTCGCGCCGGCCTTGATGGTGTCAGCACAGCGCAGCGCCGCCGAACGGCCGAACACCACCAGGTCGATCAAGGAGTTGGAGCCCAGGCGGTTGGCGCCATGCACGCTGACGCAAGCCGCCTCGCCCACGGCCATCAGGCCCGGCACCACCTTGTCCGGATCCTTGCCGGCCTTGGTCACCACCTCGGAGTAGAAGTTCGTCGGCACGCCGCCCATGTTGTAATGCACGGTCGGGAGCACCGGAATTGGCTCCTTCGTGACGTCGACGCCGGCGAAGATGCGGGCGCTCTCCGAGATGCCGGGCAGTCGTTCGTGCAGCACCTTCGGGTCCAGGTGGTCGAGGTGCAGGTTGATGTGGTCCTTCTTCGGACCCACGCCGCGGCCCTCACGGATCTCGATGGTCATGGCGCGGCTGACCATGTCGCGCGGCGCCAGGTCCTTCACGGAGGGCGCATAGCGCTCCATGAAGCGCTCGCCCTCGGAGTTGGTCAGGTAGCCGCCCTCGCCGCGGGCGCCCTCGGTGATCAGGCAGCCCGCGCCGTAAATGCCAGTCGGGTGGAACTGCACGAACTCCATGTCCTGCAGCGGCAGGCCGGCGCGCAGCGCCATGCCGCCGCCGTCGCCGGTGCAGGTGTGGGCGCTGGTGCAGGAGAAGTAGGCCCGGCCATAGCCGCCGGTCGCCAGGATCACCTGCTGGGCCTGGAAACGGTGCAGGGTCCCGTCGTCCAGCTTCCAGGCGGTGACGCCGCGGCACACGCCCTCGTCCATGATCAGGTCCAGGGCGAAGTACTCGATGAAGAACTCGGTCTTCTTGGCCAGGGCCTGCCCGTACATCGTGTGCAGCATGGCGTGGCCGGTGCGGTCGGCCGCCGCGCAGGTGCGCTGGATCGGCGCCTCGCCGAAGTTGCGGGTCATGCCGCCGAAGGCGCGCTGGTAGATCTTGCCCTCCGGGGTCCGCGAGAAGGGCACGCCCCAGTGCTCAAGCTCGTAGACCGCCGCCGGAGCGTTGCGGACCAGGTACTCAATGGCGTCCTGGTCGCCCAGCCAGTCGGACCCCTTGACGGTGTCGTACATGTGCCAGCGCCAGTCATCCTCGCTCATGTTGCCCAGGCTGGCGGAAATGCCGCCCTGCGCCGCCACCGTGTGCGAGCGGGTCGGGAAGACCTTGGAGATGCAGGCCGTCTTCAGTCCGGCCGCCGCACAGCCCAGCGCCGCGCGCAGCCCAGACCCGCCAGCGCCCACGACGACGACGTCATACTTGTGATCGATGAAATTGTAGGTCGCCATGCGGATCTCAGGCGCCTCCCAGCGCGACCTTGAGGATCGAGAAGATCGCCAGCGCGCCAGCCAGGCCGCAGACGAAGAGGTTCAGGACCAGGAGCGTCGTCTTGGTCAGGGTCTTGTGGATGTAGTCCTCGACCACCACCCGCATGCCGGAATGCATGTGCCAGAAACTGATGGCCAGGGTGAGCACCAGGAGCGTCGCGTTGAGCGGCTCCTGGACCCAGTGGACCGCGAAGCCGTAGTCGCCGGCGGCCAGGCGGATCACGCCATAGACCATCCAGAGCACCAGCGGGACCAGGGCCACGGCGGAGACCCGCTGGCCGATCCAGTGGCCGACGCCGTCCTTGGCCGAGCCCAGGCCGCGGGCGCGGCCGAGCGGTGTGCGGTAGCTGACCATCAAAGCGCCCCCGTCATGCCGGCCAGGCCCCAGATCGCCACGGTGGCGACGACGGCGAAGGCGAAGACCACCATCGCCGAGGCGTTGGCGGACTTGATATCCAGGCCGTGGCCCGAGTCCCAGACCAGGTGCCGTACGCCATTGGCCAGGTGGTAGAAGACGCAGAGCGTCAGGCCGAACATCACCACCTTGCCGGGGATCGAGCCCAT
>DASRRU010000039.1:0-2749 GCA_035656795.1 Phenylobacterium sp.
GTTCAACTCCTACGGCGCGCGGCGTGGCAACCATGAGGTGATGATGCGGGGCACCTTCGCCAACATCCGCATCCGCAACCGCATCACCCCGGAGATCGAGGGGGGCATGACCAAGCATTTCCCCTCGGGCGACGTGATGTCGATCTATGACGCAGCCATGCGCTACCAGACCGAGGGCCGGCCGCTGGTCGTCTTCGCGGGCAAGGAATACGGCACCGGCTCGTCGCGCGACTGGGCGGCCAAGGGCACCAAGCTCCTGGGCGTCCGGGCCGTGGTGGCGGAAAGCTTCGAGCGCATCCACCGCTCGAACCTGGTGGGCATGGGCGTGCTGCCGCTGCAGTTCCTGCAGGAAGGCTGGCACAAGCTCGGCCTGACGGGCGAGGAGATCGTCACCATCCGCGGGCTGACGGAACTGTCGCCCCGCCGGCAGTTGACCATCGAGATGTACCGTCCCTCCGACGGCCGCATCGCCCGCTTCCCGGTGCGCTGCCGGATCGATACGCCCACCGAGCTTGAGTATTTCAAGAACGGCGGGGTGCTGAACTACGTGCTGCGCAACCTGGCAAAGCCCGAGGCCTGACGTGATTGGCGGCGGGCGGCGAATGCGCTGTCCGCCGTCGCTCACGCCTTGTTGTAATTTACAGGGCGCCTGAGCCCCTTTAAGCCCGGAGGCGATGCGGAAAGCTGCGCTTTTCAGCCTGGCTCTGTTCGCCCAGCCATTCCTGTTCTCAGCAGGGGCGGCGGCGGCCAAGCCTCCGGTGGTGCTCGAGCTCTACACGGCTCAGGGCTGCGCGTCGTGCGGCGACGCCAACGCCCATGTGGCCAAGCTGGCCGAAAAGCCGGGCATCCTGCCGCTCACCTTCTCGGTGGACTACTGGGACTACCTCGGCTGGCCCGACACCTTCGCCAAGCCCGAGTTCGCGGAACGGCAGAAGGCCTATGTGGCCCGCCTCGCGCTGCGCGAGCCCTATACGCCCCAGGTGGTGGTGGACGGGGCGGCTCAGGCCTCGGGCGCCAAGCTCGACAAGGTCGACAAGCTGTTGGCCGACGCGGCCAAGGCGCGGCGCGACCCACCACAGGTCCGCTTCTCCGGCGGGCGGGTCTACGTCGGCTCCGCCCCCGGGCCCAAGGGTGGCGGCGATGTCTGGCTCGTGCGCTACGACCCGCGCGAGCAGGACGTGGCGGTGAAGAGCGGCGACAACAAAGGCCAGACCATCACCCAGAAGAACGTGGTCCGCGAGCTGATCCGCCTGGGCGGCTGGCGCGGAAGGCCCGTGGCCTACCACCTGCCGGCCGCCTCGGAGGACGGTCTGAAAAGCGTCGTCCTGATCCAGGCCGGCCGTGGCGGCCGAATCATCGCCGTGGGGGCGCCCCGCGCCTGAGGCTCCCAGACCGAACCGCAGATACGAAAACCCCCGCGGCTGGAGAGCACCCGCGGGGGTTCTGACGTAGAGAAGAGATCTAGGCGTCGGCCGGCCAGTCCGTCGACCCCAGGGGGCTGGGGGGGCTGTTCAGGATCCGGGACCGCCGTTTCTGACCAACCGACCTATGCAATATCGGAAGTCCTTCGGGCGCTCGCGGGTCGCAAATAAGGTCATTTCACGGCGGGGACCCGTGGCGCGCGACGCGGGGTCTGGCTTGGCGCGCCGATTCAGGTCTAGGCTAGGGGTCGATGGCTTTCGACACGTCCTACGCGTCGCCGCGTCAGGCGACCGTCTTCTTCGAGCGGCGCGAGCTGATCCGCCTTCTTTCCCTCTATGGACGCATGGTCTCCGCCGGGGAATGGCGCGACTACGCCATCGATGGCCTGAGCGAATCGGCGGTGTTCTCGGTCTACATGCGCAGCTCTGAGGCGCCGCTCTACCGCATCGAGAAGCGCCCGGCCCTGGCGCGCAGGCAGGGCGCCTGGGCGGTGCTGGGCCAGGCCGGAATGGTGCTCCGCCGCGGCCACGAGCTGGAACAGGTGCTGCGCTTCTTCGACAAGGGCCGCTTCAAGGTGGTGGACTAGCCTCCAGATGCTCCCCCTCAGGGGGAGCTGTCAGCAAAGCTGACTGAGGGAGCTTTCCTCTCTGGCGTTCGGAATGTCGGCTGCCGCAGCCTCAGCCAGTGAAACCCCCTTTGTCGCTTCGCGACACCTCCCCCTGATCGCGCTTCGCGCTGGGGGGGATCCACGAAAAAGCCCCGGAGGTTTCCCGCCGGGGCTTCGTCGTCTTTGGCCTCTGCCGTTCGCCTTAGCGGCGGCTGCCCGTCAGGCTGAGCAGGAACTGGAAGAGGTTGATGAAGTTCAGATAGAGGTTCAGCGCGCCGTAGTTGGTGGCGACGGCCATGGAGGTCGCCTCACCGCCGAGCTGGTAGTAGGTCATCTTCAGGCGCTGGGTGTCCCAGGCGATCAGGCCGGCGAAGATCAGCACGCCAAGCACGCTGATGATCATCGAGAAGCCGGCGGGATGCCAGAACATGCCGACCAGCGAGGCCAGCACTAGGCCGATCAGGCCCACCATCAGGAAGCTGCCGAAGCCGGTCAGGTCGCGCTTGGTCGTATAGCCGAACAGCGACAGGCCGCCGAAGGCCGCGGCGGTGATCATGAAGGTCAAGGCGACCGAGGACCCCGTGTAGGCCAGGAGCCAGACGCCCAGGCCTGCGCCGATGCCGGAGACCACCGACCAGTAGACGATGCCCGCCGAGCGCGGACTGGGGTTGCGGATGAACATCGCCCCGATCAGGACCACCAGAGGCAGGAAGCGGATGA
>DASRRU010000040.1:0-4590 GCA_035656795.1 Phenylobacterium sp.
TCTCCAGCTTCATCAGGTCGAGCAGGTTGGTGCCGCCGGCCAGGAACCGGGCGTTGGGCGTCTGCGCCGCGGCCTTGACCGCGCCCGCCGCGTCGCTCGCGCGCTCGTACGTAAACGGTCTCACGCGAGTTCTCCCGCCACGGATTTGATCGCCGCGACGATCTGCGGATAGGCCGAGCAGCGGCAGATGTTGCCGCTCATCCGTTCGCGCAGCTCGTCGTCAGTCAGCCGGATCTTGCCGGTGAGGTCGGCGGTCTCCTGGCTGGGCCAGTTGTCGGCCACCTCCTGCAGCATGCCGAGCGCCGAGCAGATCTGGCCGGGCGTGCAGTAGCCGCACTGGAAGGCGTCCTCGGTGAGGAACGCCTGTTGGAGGGGGCTGAGCTTCCCGACCGCGCCCACGCCCTCGATGGTGGTGACCTCGTCGCCGTCGTGCATCACCGCCAGCGACAGGCATGAGTTGATCCGCACCCCGTTCGCCAGGACCGTGCAGGCGCCGCACTGACCGTGGTCGCAGCCCTTCTTGCTGCCGGTCAGCCGCAGATGTTCGCGCAAGGCGTCGAGCAGGGTGGTGCGCGGATCGACGTCGAGCGCCCGCGCCTGACCGTTGACGGTGATCGTGGTCTTCAAACGAGGGCCTCCCCGAAATGTCGGCCGCACGAAAGGCGGCTCTTGAAAACCTTAATGGGCCTCGGCTTCGCCCGGCGCCAGCGCCTTCACCGACAGCGCATGCAGCGGCCCGGCCAGTTCGTCGGCGAGCGCGTGATAGACCATGCGTTGGCGGGCGACCTTGGCCGCGCCCTCAAAGGCCGCGGACTCGATCAGGACGTTGAAGTGGCTCTCTCCGTCCGGATGGGCGCCCGCGTGGCCGGCGTGCCGGTCAGAGTCGTCCTGAATTTCCAGACGGGTCGGCGCGAACGCCGAGGTCAGCTTGGATTGGATAGCTTCAAATATGGCGCCCATCGTCTGCATCTTCAATTCTTGAAAGGGATTATCTCGGCCCCATACTTGGCCCATGCCCGCCGCGTTTCAATACAAGCCGCGTTTCATCGATATCCGGGTGCGCCCCCCCTCGCCGGAGGAGGACGCACGCGCCGAGGACGTCACCGCGCTGAAGCCCGGCGAACGGGCCTGCGACCATCCCGGCTGCATCAAGGCCGCCACCGCGCGAGCGCCGAAATCGCGCGACATGCTGAACGAGCACTACTGGTTCTGTCAGCCGCACGCGGCTGAGTACAACCGCAACTGGAACTTCTTCGCCGGCTTGAGCGAGGCTGAGGTCCGCCGCCGTCAGCAGGACGAGCTGTTCACCGGCGGGCGGCCCACCTGGGAGATGAAGGCGGGCCGGATGAGCCGCGAGGCCGCCGCCTTCTCCAACAAATTCAAGAAGGGTGAAGGCTACCGCGACCCGTTCAACCTGTTCGGCAAGAATGGCGGCAGGCCGATGCCCGAGGCCGAGGCGCGCCATCTCGGCAAGATCGAGCGCAACGCCCTGGCCGACCTGGACCTGGACGTGAACGCCGACGGTCCGAAGATCCGCACTCGCTACACCGAGCTGGTGCGCCGCCTGCACCCGGACGCCAACGGCGGCGACCGCGCGGGCGAACACCGCCTGCAGCGGGTGATCAAGGCCTACCAGACGCTGCGCAAGGCCGGGATGGTCTAGGAGACCGATCAGACCTAACGTCGCTCTGCCGACGCCCACGAGAGGTCACGCATGACGAGGATCGCCTCCCTGGCAAGCGCATCGCTGGCGGCGGCTCTGGCTTTCGTCGCGACGTTCGGGGCCCAGGCGCGAAACGCGTCCGATCAGACGGCCGCGGCCACATCGACGCCGACGTCGCTCACCCAGGCTTCGCCCACGGTCGAGGCCATGACCGTCGTTGCGCCGAAGGCGGAGCAGGACAAGCTTCCGGCCTTGGTCAACCGCTTCGTCGAGGCCCACAGCGCCACCAGCCGGATCGACCAGCTATCGCGCTGGGCCGGGCCGGTTTGCCCTCAGACCGGCGGCCTCAGCACACCCTTTGACGCCTATGTGACCGGTCGCGTGAAGGCTGTCGCCGCCAGCGTCGGCGCGCCCATCGACAAGCGCCCGAACCGCAATTTTCCGTGCAAGACAAACCTGCTCATCGTCTTCACGACCACGCCCCAGACCCTGATGGATGACGTGCGAAAGCATCACCCCCAGATGCTGGGCTTCCACTACGCAGCCCAGGCCCAGCGGCTCGCCATCGTGAACTCTCCGATCCAGGCCTGGTACATGACCGGCACCGCTCCAGAGGGCGGAAACGTCGAGGTCGACGACGAATTCCACCGCCTTCCGGACGGCAGCGCCGGCAGCCGGCTGACATCGCGCATCGCAAGCCAGTTCATGGGAGTCCTGGTGGTGATCGACGCCAACAAGATCATCGGCCACCAGATCGGCGCGATCGCCGACAGCGCGGCCATGCTCAGCCTGGCGCATGCGTCCCAGATCAAGGGCTGCAGCGCGTTGCCCACCATCCTGGACTTCCTGAACCCGGACTGCCCGGCGGCGTCTGATCCGCCAGGGCTGACGCGGTACGATGTCGCCTATCTGAAAGGGCTCTATTCCATCAATCCCGAGGAACACCTCTCAGCCCAGCGCAGTGAAATCGGCAGTCGGATCCTGCGCGAGGTCGCCGCGCCCTGAGGCCTGTCAGCGGCGCTCGTGATACTCGCCGCGGCCAGGGCGCCAGTCGGGGCGCCAGTAGGCGTTGTGGGTCCAGTACCAGGAGCGGTAGGGCCGATAGACCCACACGCCGCCCTCGAAGAGCCACGGGTTGTACCAGGCTGGGCCATAGGCGACCGGCGGCGGCCCGTACGGCGGCGGTGGGTAGTAGAAGGCCGGCGCGCCGGAGCGCACGAAGTAGCCGGGCGGACAGTCGGCCGATTCGCCCGAGTTGGCGCCGATCGCGCCGCCGGCGACGGCCCCAAGCGCCCCGCCGATGATCGACCCGCCGGTCTTCGAACCGCGGCCCGAGACATTGGAGCCGACCACTGCGCCCAGGATGCCGCCGATGATCGTGCCGGCGGCCCGGTTGTTGTTGCGCCGGTCGACGCAGTACTGATGGGCCCAGCGGGAGTAGCGGTCCGCGTATTCGCGGTCATAGCGCTGCGCGCGATCGTCGTAGACAGCGCCCTGGCCTTCGTAGCCGGGCGGCGGCGGAGCGTACTGGCCCGGGGGCGGCGCGACCTGCGGCGCTCCGGACGGCGGGTAGCCGGAGGGCCCATAGGCTGGCGGCGGCCCATATCCCGGCGGCGGCGGCTGGGCGGCGGCGGCGGCGGCCTCAAGCGTCAGGCCCGCGACCAGGGTCACGGCCAGGAGTTTGGCGGCCACGCGGCTTGGCTTTGTCTGCATCGCGATCTCCTCAAAACGACCCGTCGGGCCGAACAGAAGTCCATGGCTAAGGCTGATTTGGGGCCGAGTTGTGGAAACCGCACCGCAGATCAAGGCCAGGGCGTAAGCGCCTCCCGGCGGCAAAGCTCGGCGTAGGACCCGAGCGCCCCCATTCGCGCCAGGTATCGGTAGAGTTCCGGGTGTTCGCTGGCGGGATGGGCCATGTTGCGCGACCAGCGCATCAGCATCGCGGCCAGGTAGTCCGCCGCGCCGGGCGCATTCCCGAACAGGAAGGGCCGCCCGTCCGAAAGCGCGGCCGCCATCCGGGACCAGGCGCCCTCGATGCGGGCCCTCGCCAGATCGCGCACGGCCACCGCCCCAGCGGGAGCGCCGTCCTTGTCGGCATAGAACCAGTCGCGCATGGCCGGCGCCACGGTGTTGGCCAGGAAGACCATGGTCTCCAGCCAGCGGGCGCGCTGCGGGTCGTGGAGCGCCGGCGCCAGTCCGGCGTCCGGGTGGCGCTCGGCCAGCAGCATCAGGAGCGCCGTGGATTCGCTGTAGGGCGTCCCATCGATCACCAGTGTGGGGACGCGGCCCGAGGGATTGAGGTCCAGATAGGCGGGGTCGCGCTGCTCGGCGGCGTCAAAGTCGAGCCCGACCGCCTCGAACGGAACCCCGAGCTCGATCAGCGCCCAGTGGACCGCCATGCTGGCCGTGCCGGGCGAAAAGTAGAGGGTGTAGGTCACCGGGCGGGCCTCAGGCGTCGGCTTCGGCGGGGGTGCGCTCGGTGTCGACGCTGGCCTGCATGAAGGCCGGGTAGCGGGAGCCGGTGACCGTGCGTTCGTTCACCGCAGCGTCGACGCGGCCGACCATGTCGGCCGGAAGCGCGACGGCGGCGGCGGCGGCGTTCTCGCGCATGTGGTCGGGGTTCGCCGTGCCGGGGATCGAGACCAGGGTCGGGTCCTTGGCCATCAGCCAGGCCAGGCAAAGTTGGGCCGGCGTGCAGGCGACCTCCGCCGCCAGCGCCTCGAAGCGCGCCAACAGCTTCAGGTTGGCTGCCAGCGCCTCGCCCTGGAAGCGCGGCATGGCGGCGCGCATGTCGCCCTCGCCGAACTTCGAGGGATCGCTGGCCCCCCCGGCCAGGAAGCCGCGGCCCACCGGCGAGAAGGCGACCAGGGTCACGCCCAGCTCATGGCAGGCATCCATGAGCGCGATCTCCGGATTGCGGGTCCAGG
>DASRRU010000041.1:0-9941 GCA_035656795.1 Phenylobacterium sp.
TTCTGCTGGTTCTTCACGTCGATGCGCGAGAGGTACGCGTAGACCGTTGCCCAGCCGTCGGCGTGCTTGATCAGCACCAGGTTGCCGAAGCCGGGCACCTGGTCGCCCGCGTAGACAACATCGCCATCGGCGGATGCCCGCACCGGGGCGCCGGCGTCGGCCTGGATGTTGATGCCGTCGTTGCGCTGGCCGCCGGGCAGGGGGCCGAAGTCGGAGAGGATCGCGCCGGTAATCGGCCAGTTGAAACGGCCCTTGCCCATCTGCGAGATCTGCGCGTCCGTCGGTCCGGGCGAGGTGGGCGTCGCCGACGGCGGGGTCTGCCCTCCGGGCGGCGCGTACGGAACCGGGTGCTTCGGCAGACTCGATTCGTCGTGGCCGCCCGGCAGATAGGGCTGCGGATAGCGGCCTGAGGCGCGCTCCTCGGGCGGCGCGTTGCGGTCACGGTAGCCGTCCGGCAGGAACACCTTCTGGCCGGACTTGACGGACAGCACGCGCTTGGAAAGTTCGTTTTCGGCGCGAAGGCTGGCGACGCTGACGCTGAAGCGCTGGGCGATGCTGGCCAGGGTGTCGCCCGGCCGAGCGGTGTAGAAATGCTCAGCGAAGCTCGGGCCGTGCAGGATCTGGCCTGGGTGGACGGCGTTGCCCTTCAGGTGGTTCAGCCGCTTCAGCACGCTCGCGTCAGTGTCGAGTTGCTCGGCGACCTTGGCCAGGGTGTCGCCCTTCTTGACCTTGTAGGTCTCGCCCTTGGCCTCGCGGGTGACCACACTGCCCTGGGCCGAGCGGTCGGACGCCGCGCCACTGTTGTCCGAGGACTCGGCGGCCGCCTTGCCCCTGTGACCCTTGGCGGCCTTGGTCGGCGCAGGGTCGGCCTTGTCGTCGGACTGGTCGTCAGCGGCTTCAACCGCCGGGGCCCTGTAGTCGGCCGGCAGGCGGATCTGCTGGCCAGGTTTGATCGAGCTCTTGACCGAGAGATCGTTTTCCTCGCGCAGCTCGTCGACCGAGACATGGAAGCGCTTGGCGATGGAGAAGACCGTGTCGCCCTTCGCCACGGCGTAGGCCCTCTTGGCCACGACCGGGCCCTTGACCACGTCACCCGGCTGCAGGACCGAGGTCTTCTTCAGGCCGTTTGCGCTCATCAACTCCGCGACGGTGGTGTCGAGCTGGTCGGCGATCTTTTCGAGCGTATCGCCCTTCTTGACCACATAGGCGCCGCGCTCGCCCTTCAGGGTGACGATCTTGCCATTGGCCGCCGTCGGCGCAGCGGGCGCCGCAGCCTTTTGCGCCGTCTTGGCAAGCGCCGGCCCCGCGCAAAGCGCAGTCGTGGCCAGGAGGATCAGTGCCGATCGCTGGAGGAAATGCGTCATCGCCGCTCCGGGTTGTATTTGGGCATGAGTCGGGGCGTCACAGTTGATGATGGGTTAACCGGGCCCATCGCGCCAACCCGCAAATCTGCCGCAGGCCGCTCAAAGGTCTTAGTCAAAGTTCTTTCGCCACCCCGTCGAGGAGGGGCACGAACCGCACGTCCGTCAGCGCCTCGATGGTGAACCCCCCTTTGCCATCGCCGGTATAGCGCCTCAGACTCTGCACCGGACCCTTGCCAATCGGCGCCACCAGGATTCCGCCCGGTTTCAGCTGCGCAAGCAGCGCCGATGGCTCATCAGACGCCGCCGCTGTGACCATAATACGGTCGAATGGCGCCTGCTCTCGCCATCCCTCGCCGCCGTCGCCGAAACGGGTGATCACGTTGGTCAGTCCCAGCGCCTTGAAGCGCGCCTCGGCCTCCCGCATCAGGGTGCGGTAGCGCTCCACCGTATAGACCAGGCGCGAGAGCTTGGAGAGGATGGTGGTCTGGTACCCGCTGCCGGTGCCGATCTCGAGCACGCGGTCGCGCTTGTCGACCTTCAGCGCCTGGGTCATCAGCCCGACGATGAACGGCTGGCTGATGGTCTGGCCGCAGGCGATCGGCAGGGCCGAGTCCTCGAAGGCGCGATCCTTGAACAGGTCCGGCGTGAAGGCCTCGCGCGGGGTGGTCTCGATGGCGGCCAGCACGGCAGGCTCGCTCACGCCCTGCGAGCGCAGGGCGAGGATCAGGCGGGCAAGCCGCGTCTCAGCCGTGTCGTCGTCTTTCTTCGCCATTTTCAGGCCTTGGCGAGATCAAACATGGGGCGGCGGCCCACCCAGAACGCCACGCAGCTTGTGCACCGACTCGGTGTGCGTGAGATCGATATGCAGCGGGGTCACCGAGATTTTGCCGTCGTAGAAAGCGCGCAGGTCGGTGCCGGCGTCCGGCTTCGACCGCTCCTGCCGAAAACCCACCCAGAAATAGTCCCGGCCGCGCAGGTCCTTGCGCTTTTCGGCGATGCGGATGTGGGCGTCCCGGAAGCCTTGTCGGGTGACCTCCACCTCAGTGACCTCTTCCAATGGCAGGTTGGGGAAATTGAGATTCATCACCACGTCGGAGGGCCAGCCGACCTCCAGCAGGCGCCGCACGATGCCGGGCGCGAAGGCCTCTGACACCTCATAGCCGGTCGCGCCCTCGTAGAAGCCGCCTTGCGACAGGGCGATGCCGGGCACGCCCATGGCCATGGCCTCGATCGCGCCGGCCACCGTGCCGGACATGGTTACGTCCTCGGCCAGGTTCACGCCTCGGTTGACCCCTGAGAGCACCAGGTCGGGCTTCTTGCCGGCCACCAGTTCGCTGATGCCCAACATCACGCAGTCGGTCGGCGTGCCTGTGGTGGAAAACCGCCGCGGCGCATATTCGCGCACCCGAATCGGCTCGGAGAGGGTGAGCGCGCGGCTCGCCCCCGACCGCTCGGCCTCCGGCGCGCAGACCCAGACGTCGTCGGAAAGTTTCGCCGCGATCCGCTCCAGCGCGCTCAGCCCCTCGGCATGTATCCCGTCGTCGTTGGTGAGCAGGATGCGCATCGCCGGGAGGAGCGGATGGAGGGAGTGACTCACGCCCTGCCCCCGATGTGGGTGATGCCGGGCAGATAGGGATGCAGCGCCTGCGGGATGGCGATGCGGCCGTCCTCGTCCTGGTAGTTCTCCATCAGCGCCACCAGGGTCCGGCCAACCGCCAGGCCGGAGCCGTTGAGGCTATGCACGAAACGTGTGCCCTTCTCGCCGGCCGCCTTGGTGCGGGCGTCCATCCGCCGGGCCTGGAAGTCCCCGCAGTTGGAACAGGAGCTGATCTCGCGGTAGCGGCCCTCAGACGGCAACCAGACCTCCAGGTCGTAGGTCTTCCTCGCCCCGAAGCCCATGTCGCCGGCGCAGAGCAGCATGGTGCGGAACGGCAGCTCAAGCCGCTTCAGGATCGCCTCGGCGCAGCCGACCATCCGTTCGTGCTCGGCTTCGGACTGATCGGGCGTGGTGATCGAAACCAGCTCGACCTTGTAGAACTGGTGCTGGCGGATCATCCCGCGGGTGTCGCGGCCCGACGCGCCGGCCTCGGCGCGGAAGCTCGGTGTCAGCGCCGTGAGGCGCAGCGGAAGCTCCTCCTCCGCCGTGATCTGTTCGCGCACAAGATTGGTCAGCGAGACCTCTGCGGTGGGGATCAGCCAGCGGATCTCAGGCAGCGCCTCGATCGGGCCGTCCGTGGCGCGGAAGCTCTCGGCGGTGTTCAGGCCTGGAACCGCCATGAACTGGTCGTCGCCGAATTTCGGCATCTGACCGG
This sequence comes from Phenylobacterium sp., assembly GCA_035656795.1. Classification (GTDB taxonomy): domain Bacteria; phylum Pseudomonadota; class Alphaproteobacteria; order Caulobacterales; family Caulobacteraceae; genus Phenylobacterium. The sequence continues at coordinate 3,677 of DASRRU010000041.1, forward strand.
TGCCGAACATCGCCTCGGTCCGCACCATCAGCGGCGGCGAGACCTCCAGGTAGCCGTGCTCGCGGGTCTGGACGTCGAGCATGAACTGGCCGAGCGCCCGCTCGAGCCGGGCCAGTTGGCCCTTCAGCACGACGAAGCGCGCGCCGCTCATCCGCGCGGCGGCCTCGAAGTCCATCAGGCCCAAGGCCTCGCCGAGATCGGTGTGATCCTTGGGCTTGGCGATGGCGAAGGGCGTTCCCCAGCGACGAACCTCGACGTTGGCGTGTTCGTCGGCGCCCGGCGGCACATCGGCGGCCGGGACGTTGGGCAGGCTGGCGAGCAGGTCGTTCAGCGCCTGGCCGGCCGCCTTCTCCGCCTCGCTCTCGGCGTCGAGCTTGGCCTTCAGCGCCTCGACCTGGGCCATCAGGCGCTGGGCCTCGGCCTCGTCCTTGGCGGCCTTGGCCTGGCCGATCTTCTTAGAGGCGTCGTTGCGTTCGGCCTGGGCGGTCTGCCAGCCGGTCTGGGCGGTGCGCAGTTTCGCGTCGAGATCGGTGATCTGGGCGACCAGCGCCGAACCGGACAGCCCTTTCGCGTCCCAGCCTCTGGCGTAGGGCTCGGGGTTGTCGCGAATGGCTCGGATGTCGTGCATGTGCGTCGCTAGGTTCGGGCGCTGGTTGGGGCGGGAGCGGCTTCTCTAGAGCGGGTTGGCCCCTAGGCCAAGGCTCACGCCGTCGCGTCGTCTTCCTTGCCCCGTCGCAGCTCGATCACCTTCACGCAACCGACCGAGACGAAATAGAGCCCGACGATCGGCAGCGACAGCAGTAGCTGGCTGATCGGGTCAGGGGGCGTGACGATGGCGGCCACCACGACGATGCCCACGATGGCGTAGCGCCAGCCGGCCATCAACATCTTGGAGTTCACGATCCCCGCCATCCCCAGCAGGGTCAGGATCACCGGCAGCTGGAAACAGAGCCCGAAGGCCAGCAGCAGGGTCGTCACCATGTCGAGGTATTCGCTGACCTTGGGCAGCAGCTCGACCGAGATGCCGGCCGTGTCGACAATCTGTTGGTTGAGCGAGAACCAGAGCACGAAGGGCAGAATGGCGTAGTAGACCAGCGCCGCGCCGAGCACGAACAGCACCGGCGAGGCGATCAGGAACGGCAGAAAGGCGCGGCGCTCCTTCTTGTAGAGGCCTGGCGCCACGAAGGCGTAGATTTGCTGGCCGAGCACCGGGAAACTCAACGCCACCGCACCCAGCGCCGCGAGCTTCACCTTGGTGAAGAAGAATTCCAGCGGGGCGGTGAACACCATGTGGGTCACGTGCCCCGGGATCGCAGGCATTTCCTTAACCCCAGCCAAGACCAGGAACATGTTCTTGGCCTCGATCAGCGGCGCCATCAGGTCGAACCCGTGGGAAGCGCCCTTCGCTTCCTGCGCGCGGACGGCGTGGATGCCCGCCGCAATCTGCAAGGGATGCAGCAGCAGGGTGTAGGCCTGAGTCGCGAACATGAAGCAGACGATGAAGGCCAGGAACAGGGCGATGACGCAGGTGATCAGCCGCGAGCGCAGCTCGACCAGATGGTCCATCAGCGGAGCGCGGGAAGCCTCGATCTCGTCGTCGTCGGCGGCGGTCACGACGTGGCCGCCCTACGAGCCCTGGACCTGGCGGGAGCCTCCGCCTTGGGCGCCGGCTTGGCCTTGGTTGGGGCCTTGGACGCAGCCGTCTTCGGCGACGTGGTCTTGGCGGCCGGCGCCTTGGCGGCGGCCGCCTTCTTCGCGGTCGCGGGCTTGGCGGCCTTCGCGGTCGCGGGTTTGGCGGCCGCAGGCTTCCTGGCCGCCCCCGTCTTCGCCGCCCTCGTCGGCGCCGTCGTCGTCTTCGCCGGGGTAGTCTTCCGCGGTTTCTTGGGTTTGGCCGCCTCGGTCACTTCGACGTGCTCTATCTGGGCGGGCGTATAGGGATAGGCGACCGGCGTGTTGAGCTGCACGCCCACGTCAGAGAGTCCCTGGCTGATCTCGTCCAGGGCCTGGTTCATCTCCGGCGCATGGGTCGACATGTCGGCCAGGTGGCCCTGGCGCATGGCTTCGACCTCCTTGCGCAGCTCGTCGAGTTCCGACTGGCGGGCCATCTCGTCGAAGCTGGCGCGAAACTCGGCGGCCATGGCGCGCACCCGGGCCATGAACTGGCCGAACTTGCGCAGCAGGATCGGCAGGTCCTTCGGACCCACCACGATCAACGCCACGACGGCGGCGATCAGGAATTCAAAAAGGCGCCCTTCGGGAAACATGACTGTGGCTTAGCGCGGTTTCAGGCGCAGAGGAAACCCGTCTGAAGGGACAGCTTCAGGCCTTGGACTTCGCGCGGGTCGAGGACGTGGCTTTCGTCGACTTGGCGGCCGTCTTGGGCAGCGGCTTGGCCGGCGGCGCGGGCTCCTCTTCGTGAGCCTCTTCCTCGCCCTTCAGGCCTTCACGGAAAGCTTTAATCCCCTTGGCTGTGTCGCCCATGATGCCGGAAATCTTTCCCCGGCCGCCAAACACGACCAGGACGACGACGGCGATAAGCAGAATGTGCCAGATCGAAAGAGCGCCCATGGCGTCGAAAACTCCAATCCCGTCGCGCCCCGGCGACATCAGTTACAGCGCTATATAATCAGTCTCGTCACGCCGCGCCACGCGACAATCAGGCCGTCTCTCCGCCCAGGTAGTCGATATGGAATTCCGGGGCGTCGCCAGCCTCCAGCGGGTCCTCGTCAGCGCCCAGCGCATTGGGATCGGGCACGGCGAAGTCGGCGGGCAGGTCGAGCGAGAGCAGGCCCGCCGCGCGCATCTCCGCCGACCCCGGCAGATCCCCGACGCTGGCGAGACCAAAGTGCTCCAGGAAGGCGTCGGTGGTGCCATAGGTGATCGGCCGGCCAGGCGTACGGCGGCGTCCGCGCATCCGCACAAGGCCCAGCTCCAGCAGTACGTCGAGCGTGCCCTTGCTGGCCTGAACGCCGCGCACCGCCTCGATCTCGGCCCGGGTCACCGGCTGGTGGTAGGCGATGATCGCCAGCGTCTCCTGGGCGGCCTTGGACAGGCGCCGTGGCTCTTCGCGCTCGTCGGTCATCAGCCAGGCCAGGTCGCCCGCCGTCTGAAAGCGCCAGCGGCCGGCCACGCAGACCAGTTCGACGCCCCTGCCCTCGTAGCGGGCCTGCAGCGCCGTCACGGCGCCGGCCACGTCGGCGCCCTGCGGCAACCGCTTGGCGAGGTCGGCGTCGCTCAACGGCCCCGCGGCGGCGAACAGCAGCGCCTCGACCTCGCGCTCGGTGTCGGCCGGATCGCTCACCCGGCTGCGACCTTCTTCGTCCGCAGGTAGATGTCGGCGAAGGCCTCCAGCTGGCGGGCTTCCAGCGCACCCTCCTTCACCAGCTCCAGGCTGGCCGATAGGGTCGAGGCCACGAAAGACGCCCGCCCAGGCCGGCCGTCGACGCCTGGGCCCGGCGGCCCCATGGGCGCAACGCCCGCCAGCGGCGTCCAGCGGTCGAGCTCGGGCAGCAGGCGGCGCAACCGCTCGCGCGCCTCTTCCAGCGGATAGGCCTTCGGCGTGGCCGGCGTGTAGGTGCGGCTGGCCTCCTTGGTGCGCTGGGCGATGTAGGCGCTCATCAGGCCGTAGAGGTCGCCTTCGATGCGGCCCGACGGGATCACCTTGATCGCCTCCGGGTCACCCCGGCCAAAGACCTCGCGGCCGAGCTGGGGCCGGGCGAGCAGGGCCTCGGCGGCGGTCCTCATGGCGTCGAGCTTGGCCAGGCGGAAGGCGAGCCGGGCGGCGATCTCCTCGGCCGGAGCCTCGTCGGCCTTGGGCTGCTCGGGCTTGGGCAACAGCAGGCGCGACTTCAGGTAGGCCAGCCACGAGGCCATCACCAGATAGTCCGCGGCCAGCGAGAACTGCGCCCGGCGCGCCTGCTGCACGAAGGCCAGGTACTGCTCGGCGAGCTTCAGGATCGAGAGCTGCAGCAGGTCGACCTTCTGGCTGCTGGCGAGCGCCAGCAGGACGTGCAACGGGCCTTCGTAGCCGTCGATGTCGACGATCAGAGCTTCGCCGTCCTCGGCCGCATTGGCCGCGGCGGCGAAGTCGAGGCTGGGCTGGAAGCCGCCGCTCACGCCGCGAAATTCCCATTGAAGGCCGCGTCGAAGCGCGCGCGGGCTTCGGCGGCGTCGAACGGTTCTGGCGCCTTGGCAAGCCGGCCCAGAGCGGCCTTGGCGCGCATGGCGGCCCGACCCTTGAGCTCGCCCGCGCCCTTCGCCACCGCCTTCATCTCGTCCATGGCGCCGTTGCAGTGCAGGACCACGTCGCAGCCGGCCGCGCGGCTGTCGGCGGCCCGCTCGGCGAAGTCGCCGCTGAGCGCCTTCATGGAGAGGTCGTCGCTCATCACCAGCCCATCGAAGCCGATCGCCCCTCGCACCACCCGGCGCATGACCTTCTTCGACGTCGTCGCCGGGCGCCTCCTGTCGATCGCCGAATAGATCACGTGCGCGGTCATCGCCATGGGCATGTCGGAGAGCACGCGGAACGGAGCGAAGTCGCGGCCGTCCAGATCCTCGAAGCTGGCGTCCACCACCGGCAACTCCAGGTGGCTGTCGGCCATGGCGCGGCCGTGGCCGGGGATGTGCTTGATCACCGGCAGCACCCCGCCCGCGATCAGGCCCTCGGCGGCGGCGCGGCCCAGCAGCGCTACCGCCTCGGCGGTCTTGCCGTAGGCGCGGTCGCCGATGATCTCGTGGCCCGAGGGATCCGGCACGTCCAGCACCGGCACGCAGTCGACGTTGATGCCCAGCGCGGCCAGGTCGTGGGCCATCAGCCGAGCGCCCAGGCGGGTGATCTCGCGGCGCACCAGCGGGTCATTGCCGCTAAGCTCGCCAAAGGCGCGGCCGGGCGGGTAGCGGCCCCAGTGCGGCGGGCCCAGCCGCTGCACGCGCCCGCCCTCCTGGTCGATCAGCACCGGGGCGTCGGCGCGGTCCACGGTGTCGCGCAGGGCGCCCACCAGCGCGCGCAGCTGGTCCGGCGTCTCCACGTTGCGCTTGAACAGGATGAAACCCCACGGCTTCACCCGCCGGAAGAAGGTCCGCTCCTGCGGCGTCAGGGTCGGGCCCGAGCAGCCCAGGATGGCCGCGGTGACCGTCACTTGACGAAGCAGGCCTTCCCCGCGGCCTTCAGCTTGTCGCAGAACGCCGATGCCTGGGCGCGGCTGGCGAAACCGGTCAGCTGGGTGCGGAACAGGGTCTTGCCGTCCTTGTCGACCTTCTCGACGAACTTGCCCTTTCCGGCCGCGGCGCCGGGTGCGACGGCGGCCGCATCGCTCCAGCCCTTGTCGGCCAGAGCCTGCGAGGAGAAGGCGCCGATCTGCACGGCGGCCACGCCAGCGGCCTTGGCGGTCGGGGCCGGAGCCTTGGCGGCGATCTTGGCCTCGGGCTTGGCGGGAGCAGGCTTCGCCGGCGCCGCCTTCGCGACCGGCGCGGGCTTCGGCGGTGTGACTTCGGCCTTGGGCGCAGGCGCCGGCTTGGCGGCCGGAGGCTCGGGCCTGGGCGGCGCGGCCGGGGTCGGCGCGGCGAGCGGCTGGGCGGGGATCGACGGCCTCAGCGTCGGCGCCGGCTGGGCCGGAGCCGCGGGCGCCGCCGGGGTCACGACCACGGTGGGGGCGGCCGGTTGCGGGCGGGCCTGCGGCTGTTCCGGAGGCGCGGTGAACTGCGGCGAGATCGCGCCGTCGACCGCGGGCTTGCCGCCCTCGGTCTTGTAAATCTGCAGGCCCGCGGCGGGATCCTGCGGCTGGGCCTCGGCGGGCGGCGCGGCCTTCATTCCCCCCACGGGGACGCCGACGGCCTGCGGCGGCTGGCCCGCCTGGCGCACGCCGGAGCGGTAGAAGATGAAGATCGCCGCCGCCAGGCCGGCCAGCACCAGGATTGAGATGATCAGGGTGAAGGGCAACGGTCGCGAACCGCGCACCGGCTGGCGGGCGTCGAAGCTCAGCGGCGCATCGGTGGGCGGCGTATAGGCTCCGCGCTCGTGATCGGACATCGATGGCTCCCGAAGCGGGCGCGTCCGGATCCCCGAATCGCGCGCTAGACGCGGCAGTCTAGCCGAGCGCGCGCCCGTCCAACCGTCCAACCCGCCGATTTCTGTGCGCAGACCATGCCGGAAGTTGGGCGCGTCATCCTGTCCCTCGTCGCGAGGCCCGCGCGCAGCGCGCCTAGGCGGACCCAGAAACATATGAGAAATATATGGCGTGCAATCGGGCGCGCCGCAGGGATGGCT
>DASRRU010000042.1:0-23604 GCA_035656795.1 Phenylobacterium sp.
GCGTCGTGCACGGCGGTGAACAGCTGGTTCTCCGCGTCCAGCTTGACAGCAAGGTCAGCGGCATTCGTCTGCAGCGTCACGTCATGGTTTTCCAGGGCGTGGGCCGAGCGGGCGTATCGATCGGCGGCGAGCGCCAGCACCTGGCGAAGCACGGCGGCGCGGGCCTCGTCGGCCAGCGCCGTCTCGGCGAGTTGCCGCGCCTCCTGGGCGACGCTCCACTCCGCCCACAGGAGGTTGAGGTCCGCGGCCTTGGCCGTGTCGCGCGCGGCTCGGCGGTTGTAGGTCCGCGCCATTAGTCCAGCCAGGTCCAACCCCGCGCTTAAGCCGTAGGCCGCGTAATGGTCGGGGCCGGAGATCGGCGTGTCGGACGAGGCGGTGATCTGCGGGTCCGGCAACAGGCCGGCGGAGAACACCTGGGCCTGGTTCACGCCGAGCGCCTTGCGCTTGGCCTCAAGGTCGGGGTTGTTGAGCACCGCAAGGACGGCGACCTCCAGGGGCGTGAGCCCGTCGCTGGCGTCGATCCGGATGGTCTTCAACGGGGCGACGCGCAGACTGGCCGCGTCAACCTTCAACCGCTGGGACGAATCGGCAAGGTCCGGCCCCGCGGGCAAGGGGCGCGCATGGTAGGTCGCGCAGCCGCTCAGGCCCACGGTCGCCGCCAACACCATTGGGAGGAAGGCCCGCGGGCCCGCGAAGCGCTCGCGCTCAGGCGCCCGGCGGCCATTTCGCGACCGCTGAGCGCCCTTCGCCGTCATCGTAGGCTGCGCGTCTCGGCTCACTTGCCGACGACGAGGATCTTGAAGCTGCCCGGGATCATGGGCGCACGTCCGCCGCCCGCGGGCTTCGGCCCAAATTCGGCGGCCGGCAGGTAAAGGCGTCCGTTGCGCGGGTCGACGGCGATGGTGCGGGCGCTGACCTGGGTCTTCACCGTGTCCACAAGGCTGGCCTTGCCCTTGCCGATCGACACGATCGCCAGCGTCCCAGCATCGCCCGCGGGCACGAAGGCCAGCTTCTGGCCGGGGTCGTAGGCCACGCCGTCCGCGCCCTTGCCGGTGGCGAGCGTCGCGACGATCTTGCCGCTGCCGGCGTCGACCACCACGGTCGAGCCGTCGCACGCCGCGATCAGCTGCTTGTTGGCCGCGTCATAGGCCAGGCCCGTCGGACCATCGCAGCCGGCCAGCGGATAACGCGTAAGCACCGCGCGCTTGCCCAGGTCCACGACCACGATCTCGTTCTTGTTCTCAACGTTGACATAGGCCTTGCCGGCCCCGTCCAGCGCCGCGGCTTCAAGGGCGCCGCCGACCGGGATGGAGCCCACCGCCTTGTGCGCCTTCGGGTCGATCAGGGTGATGTCACCGCCCCGGTGATCCATCACCAGGACCAGGCCGGAATGGGCGTCGAAGGCCGCCGCGTCGGGGCCGGCGCCGGTCTTGACCCGAGCGGACTGGGCGCCGGTCTTGGCGTCATAGAACACGGCCTCGGCGGTTCCGCCGTTGGTGACCATCAATTCCGCCCCGCCATTGACCGGCATCGGGTCATGCAGGTTCGCTCCCGTCGCCAGGCCTGGCGTCACCGCCTTGGTGGCGATGTCCAGCGCCAGCACTGAGCCGCCGTGCGCCACCAGAACCCGGTTGTTCGTCGGATCGACGCGCACATAATCCCAGCCGCCGTCAGGCGCCGGGACGCGGTCGATGACGTGGTACCCGGAGCCGGCCGCCTGGGCGGCCAGGGGCGCCGCAGCGCAAAGGCTCAGGCAAAGCGCGGCGATTCGAAGAACGGTCATGACGAAGGCTCCCTTTGTCGACTTGCTAACCCCTGGCGGCTGACCAGCCGATGGCGGCCAGATTGTCGAACCCCAATGTTGCGTCAACTCGCGGCTTCGGGGAACGTCACACGGGCCTCCAGGCCGGGTTCAGCGGCCAGCAGGGCCACCTCCGCCCCATGCAGCTTGGCGACCGCCGCCACCAGCGCCAGGCCAAGCCCGCTGCCGGGGGTCGAGCGGCTGTGTTCCAGGCGATAGAACCGGTCGAAGACCCGGTCGCGCTCGGCCTCGGGCACGCCCGGCCCGTCGTCGGTGACCGACAGCACAGGCGCACGGCCCAGGCGCGCCACCGTGATGGTGATGCGAGCGGCGGGTCCGGCATGGCGCAGGGCGTTTTCCACCAGGTTGACCAGCATCTGGGTCAAGAGCTCCACATCGCCGTCGACCAGCACCGCCCCCTCGGCGATCAGGCTGAGCGACTGGTGGTTGTCCTCGGCCGACGGGGCGAAGGCCTCGGCGACCGTCTGCGCGAGGCTCGCCAGGTCGCAGGGCCGGAACGCTGCGCGACGCGCGCCGCTCTCGATCTGAGCGATGCGCAGGAGGGCTGCGAAGGTGTCGAGGATGGAGTCGAGGTCGCCCAGCGCCCCCTCAAGCGCCGAATCCCGGTCCTGCGGATCCGCCAGGCCCGTTTCCAGCCTCTGGCGCAGGCGGGTGAGCGGGGTCCGCAGATCGTGGGCGACGTCGCTGGAAACCTGCCGCAGGCTCTCCATCAGGCCGGCGATGCGATCCAGCATGCGGTTGAAGGTCAGCGCCAGGCGGTCGAGGTCGTCGTCGGAGCCGCGCACCGGCACCCGGCGCGCGAGGTCGCCATCGATGATCGCTTCCGCGGTGCCGGAGATCGCCGCGAGGCGCCGATGGACGTCGCGGTTGAGGGCATAGCCGCCGACCACGCCCAGGATCACCACGCCCGCGAAGGCCAGGCCGAATCCACGCACCACCGCGCCATCGAGCGCCTCCACCCGCTCCTCCTCGTCGCCCACCATCAGTCTGTAGCCGTCCGGCAGGGCCACGGCGTAAAGCCGGATCGATTCGCCCTCGCGCGGGCCATCGCGCAGCCGCGACCAGCCTGTCGAGGTCCGCGCCGCCGCCAGGCGTCCGGCCAATGGCCGCCCCCCCGGGCCCTGCAGCCCGAAATCGAGCGCGCCGGGCGTACTGTCATGCTCGTGGATGGCGTCGATCACCCCGCGCAGGCCCTCGGCGCGGTATTCCTGCACCAAGGCGGCCGACTCCGAGCGGATACGGGCGTCGAACTGCGCCGAGAGCGCCTGGCGCATGCTGAACAGCGTGATCACGCCCAGCGCCACCACCGACAGCGCAAACAGCGCGGTGTAGAGGGCCGCCACCCGCAGGCTGGTGGACCCGAACATCTAGTCGGGCTCGCGCAGAACGTAGCCCGCCCCGCGCACCGTATGGATAAGCTCGCGCCCGTGGCCGCGGTCCACCTTGCCGCGCAGGCGGCTCATATGCGTCTCGACGATGTTGGTCTTGGGGTCGAAGTGGAAATCCCAGACGCTCTCCAGCAGCATGGTGCGGGTCACCACGCGCCCGGCGTGGCGCAGAAGATATTCGAGGATTTGGAACTCCCGCGGCTGCAGCTCGATGCGACGCCCGCCGCGGGTGACGGTGCGCTTCAGCAGGTTGAGCTTCAGGTCGGCGACCACCAGCTCGGCGCGCAAGTCCTGCGTCGGCGGACGGCGCGCCAGCGCATTCACCCGCGCCTGCAGCTCGGCGAAGGCGAAGGGCTTGACCAGATAGTCGTCCGCGCCGGCCTCTAGCCCCTCGACCCGGTCGTCGATGCCGCCGAGCGCGGTCAGCAGCAGGACGGGGGTCTTCACCCCCGAGGCGCGGATGGTGCGCAGGATCGCCAGCCCGTCGATCTCGGGCAGCATCCGGTCGAGGATGATCACGTCGTAGGGCTCGGCGGCCGCGAGCATCAGCCCGTCGCGGCCGGCCGCGGCGTAGTCGACGGCGTGACCTGCCTCCGACAGCGAACGCTTGAGATAGCTCGCCGCCTCCCGGTCATCTTCGACAATCAGCAACTTCATGGGCGGGAACCTGCCTTGAACCGGGAGCGGGCGCGAGGGGCGGGCGCCGAGGCGCCTAGTCGGGATGCGCGCCCTCGGCCTTGTTCTCAAGCACCTTGCCGCTTTGAGCGTCCACCCCGACCTCGAAAGTCTTGCCCTGGGACTTGATGTCGAAGGACCAGCGCAGGCCGCTGCCGCCGGCCTCTTTCTCCAGTTCGCAATCCGTGATCTGGCCGGGCCGCGCCTTGGCGGCGATAGCTTTAGCCTGCGCCAGCTGGACCTTGGCCTTCGGCGCCAGTTCGTGGCCCGCGTAGGTTTCGGCGGCGGCGAGCGCCTGGGCCGCGGGCAGGCCAATCGCCAGCACGGCCGCCGAGAGCATGACGACTATCTTCATGGGAACTCCAGTTAGGCCCCGCAGCGACTGGCAACATAACTGCCGTCAACTTCCGTGGCCGTGACCCAGGAGATACGGATCCCCAATGTCCCTGGGCCGCGCCGCGCGCGCCGGGCTGCGAAGCCTGGCGCCGCAAGCCCGCGGACCGTCGGAGTTCCCCTAGACGGGCGGTGGATTGGCTGATGATGGCGTCACCTGTGGTCGGTCGCATCGCGAGCGACGGCCCTGGATGGCGCACCGGTTCACGGCTTCGCCGCGGGTATTCCAGACCGTGACCTTCCAGGCCCGGGGCCCCTGGCGTTCCAGGGTCATGTAGCCGAAACCATCGACCCAGGAACTGAACTGGTCGATGCGGGCGCCGGGCGCTGGCGCGACGTCGGATGGCAGGTGGGCAGGGATCGGGACGACGTCTTCCTCCGTGCCCGAAAAGCCGGTGATGAACTGCGACGGATGCGCCGACGAGAAGCTGACCTGCTCCCAAAGGTGGACGTGTCCGGCGAGCAGCACATCGACCCCGGCGGGCGCCATCCGCCGATTGAGCGGGCCGAAGATCGACTGCAGCGCCGGGTTGCCCGGCTTGATTGTGACCGGGCCCTTCTTGTCCTCCGCCGCGACACCCAGGATCGGATAGTGGTCCAGCGCGAAGGTGAAGGTGGCCTGACGCGACAGGGCGTCGAGCCGCGCGAAGGTTTCCCGATATTGCGCCGCCCGCGGGTCGCTGTCGGGGATCGGCTTCGCCCCCGCCGCGGACAGGTCCATGACCACGATCTGGGCTCCGCCGCCGAGCGGCACGGCGTAGGGGGCGCTGTAGTCGCCGTCGGCATCCTTCGCCGGATCGTTGCAGTCGCGCCCCGCCGCCAGAGGCCGGGGATCGATGAACCGACGCCAGCCCTGGCCGGCGCGGCTGCAGATCTCGTGATTGCCGCGGGTCATGACCCAGGGCGCGGCCCGCAGGAGCGGCGCGCCTTGTTCGAAGAAATCGGCGCGCCAGGCGTCCAGCCCGTAGCCCCACGGCGATCCGGCGCAGCCCGCATTCCCGGCCGGACAGGGGTTCTCGCGATAAAGCAGGTCGCCGACGTGGACCACCAGGTCGGGCTTCCAGGCCGCCGCCTTCGCGGCCACGGTCGCGAAGGGGTATTTCGCCGGGTCGTTGCAGGCCTGCCAGGCGTGATCGCTTTCCTTCAGCCGACAGCCGGTGTCGCCGATCACCACGATCCGCCGGGCGGTCGCCCGGGGCAAGGGAAGCCGGCGCCCCTGCACGCTCACCGCCTGCGCGCCATGCGGGAGCCGCGCTTCGCAGGTCAGGGCCGGAAAGGCCGATGGCTTGGAGTTCTCCGGCGACGACGCCGTTGGCCGCTGAGGTTCCGTCTCGGCCGGGGCCCTTAGGGTCATGGGCCGGGACCGGCCGTCCACGCTGATCCGCGGACAGGACGGCGCGTCGGTGATCACCCGCGCCACGGCGAGCCCGCCATCGCCGAGGATGACGTATGCCGCCAGGGGCGCGTCGGCGCGCGCCGGAGCCGCGCAAGCCAAGGCCGCCCACAGCCCGGCGGCCATCGCTCGCCAATCGCCTCGCCTGCGTTCCGTCCTCATGACAACTCGGCTCACGCTTGCCGGCGGCGCGGCTTTCGCCGCGCCGCCATAGCTGCTTGTCTCTAGAAGTTCACCTTCAGAGACACTTGATAGTTCCGCTCCGGCTGGAAGTAGTACTGGTCGTAGGGGACCGTCTTGCCGGGCGAGATCGCGGTGACCTTCTGGCTGTCCAGGAGGTTGTAGACCGCAGCCTCGATCCGGTAGCGGTCGAACCGGTAGACCAGGGTCAGATCGGTCGAGTTGTACCCGGGGATCTTGTAGGCGGCCGGTTCGCCCTCCGCACCCCATTGGACGCCCGTATACTTATTGATGATCGAGGCCGTCCAGTGCTCATCCTGGTAATAGACCCCGGCAGCGGCGGTGGATTCCGGCGCGCCGGAGATCTGCTTGCCGCCAACGACGGTCACCGGAATACCGTTGATGTTGGTGTTGGCGCCCAGCGCCTTGGCCGAGTTGATCGAGCCGTTGGCGAAGACGAAGATCCGATCCGTCGCCTGGTAGGTCGCCGACCCTTCGATCCCCTTGTAGGTGGCGCCGCCGAGGTTGAAGTTGACCGTCTCAAGACCCGCGATCGGGTCCGTCACCGAAACTGTCTGCAGCTTGTTCGTGAAGTCGATGTAGTAGAGGTCGGCGTCCAGGGTGATGCGCGAGCCGTGATAGACGACGCCGGTCTGGTAGTTTGTCGACTTCTGCGGCTGCAGTTGGCTCAGTTGCGGGTTCACCACCTGGGTCACGCTGATGTCCGGCACCAGGAAGCCGGTGGCGTACTGGGCGTAGGCCGCCAGATCGTCGCGGATCTTGTAGTTCGCCGTGAAGAAATAGAGCGTCTGGGTGAAGACGTGGGAGTCGTGGAATGGCAGGCGCGACTTCTGGTTGACGTCGGAATTCACGAAGAGATTTTCGTGCACATACTTGATGCCCGGCGTCAGCGTCAGGTCCGGGGTCACCTTCCATTCGAAATCCACGAACGGCTCGTATTGGCGCCAGCCTGATTGCTGCTGGTACTCAAGGTACTGGGGAACGCCGGAGATCACCTTCTGGCGGTAGTCGACGACCTTCTGGGTCCAGTTGTTCAGGCTCAGCGTCGCGTCGTAGTCGTAGCGGGCCCGCGGACCGGTGTCGGCGGTCTCGAGCCACACGCCGGCCTTGATCATGCCGAACGGCAGTTCCTGGTCGAGGTGCAGCACGTCGCCGTAGATCTTGTAGACGTTGAGCTTGGTGTAGCCGGGGACGTCGCCGTTCGCGACCGGCTTGCCGCCCGGGACCTGGGTGATCGCCAGGCCGGTCTTGTTGGCGATGTCGGTTGGGGACAGCGTCGGGTCGAGCGCGGATTCCGTGTCGTTCTTATAGTAATACGAATAGACAGTGTCTTCGAGCTTAAGAGACGAGGTAACGTCGCCGTTCAGTTTCGCGTAGTTGAAGTAAGTGTGCTTATCGACGAGGTTGTACCCGTAGTAGGTCGGATCCGCCTTGTTGTTGTCGAGGCCGAAATTCTTGCCGTAGAGCGCGACCTGGGTCAGCGTGGCGCCCGCGTTGTCATTGACGTGAACGCGGGTGTAGTTCCAGGTCCCCAGGACCGTCAGCTTCCAGCTGTCCACGATCGGGATGACGCCGCGCACGAACTGGTTGGAGGCGGTCGCCTTGTTCAGGGTCAGGGCGCCGGCCGTGGTCAGCTCCTGGAAGTTGAACAGGAAGTGGGCGCCGTTCAGCTGATCGAGGTCGCCGGTCGAAAGCTTGGTCACCGATTCGAACGTGCTCCAGGAGCCCGCGGTCACGGCCTGCGAGCCGCCCGCCTCGTCGCTCACCTCGGGAGAGAAGATGTTCACCGAGCCGCCGAAGTTGGCGACGCCCAGCTGGCCGGCCTGGCCGGGCCCGCGGTCCACGACCACGGCGCCGATCGTCGATGAGGGGAAGAAAGACGTGGAATGGTGGGTCGGGCCGTTGGCGTCGCCCCACGGAATGCCGTCGTAGGTGACGTTGTACTGGCCGTCCTTGAAGCCGCGGATAACGCTCTTGGCTTCGCCGAGGCCAGGGCCGTTGGACGAGGTGCCCGAGACGCTGGGCGAGAGGTTGATGATCTGCGTGTAGTCGGCGGTCGTCGGAATGAACTGGTCGATGGCCTTGCGGTCGATAATCGACATCGGCTCGGTGGCGGTGAGCGGCGTCTTGGTCGGGGCGGCGGTGACGGCCGCAGTGGCGCCGGTGACCTCCAGCTCGGAGACTTGCCGACCGAAGTCAGGCGTTTCCGGGTCGATATGGACGGGTCCAGCCTCCGCGCCGGCGGCCGTGGCCGCCCCGGCGTCGGCCGCCATCGCGGGCGCGGCGCCGAAGGCCACAACCAGGGCCATGGCCGATTCCATGAACCATCGGCCGCGCGCAATCCGCGCACGGATGAATATTGACTGCATTTAGAAACCCCCAAATCATCGAGCGGACGTTGCCGACTCGATACCACCGATATTCTTGGGGTCTTGAAACCGCAGTCTCGGCAATGTCACAAATCAATGTTTTATGACAGATCGAACGCGATCACATGACAGTCTATACATCGAGACATATCAATGCGCTCTGCGCTGACGGGTCCGCCGACGGAGACTAGCTCGACGGCGCCTGCGGTGTCGTCGGCCCGTCGTCCGCCAGCTGATCGCGGCCGCCCAGTCGCAGAAGCGCGGTCCAACCCGCCAGCGCGCAAGCCGCGCCCAGGCACCAGCCGGCCAGCACGTCGCTGGGCCAGTGGACGCCCAAATAGACCCGGCTGAAACCGATCCCGAGCACCAGGGCGACCGCGAGCGTGAACACCATCCGCTTGGTCCCGCGATTGGGCTCCAGGCTGGCGATCAGCACGGCCAATGTCAGATAGGTCGCCGCCGACAGGGTCGAGTGCCCGCTCGGGAAGCTCGCCGAATAGACATAGCTGCCATGCGGCACGAACTCAGGCCGTGGCCGGTCATAGAGCGATTTAAGCCCCTCGCTGGCGATCTCGGCCACGATCACCGTGGCGGCCAGGATACCGGCATGCCAACGCCTGCGGTGCAGCAGGAACGCCACGATGCCGACCACTGTCGCCAGGGTCACGACGGTCACGCCGCCCAGCGCGGTGACGTCGCGCATCGCCTCCTGAATCGATTGCGAACCTATGGGGTCGCTGGGATCGGCTGGATTGCGCAGGGCCAGCAGGGCCCTTTTGTCGAGGCCGAGGGTCTCGCCCTCGCCCACCTCGCCGGCGATGTTGAAGAACGCCCAGAGTGCGCCAGCGGCCGCGACCAGCAACAGCAGGGCGCGGCTCTCCAGGCGCCGCAGCAGCGGTCGCAGGAACCTTGGCATCGGTCTCCCACCGTCAGTCATCGCGGCGGGCCGACAGGACCCGGCGGATCAGGCGAACGCCGGGCGCGGCGCGGGCGGCCAGCGCAGGGTCAGTTCGACCGCGGCTTCTGCGGCGTCGCGGGTCGGGTCGGCGCCATCGGCCACCGTCACGCCGTCCTCGTCATAGACGCACCAGCGCCAGCCTTCTTCCACCTGGCTCAGTGAGTATGCGAGCGGCGAGTTCTGGGGCATCGGGGCCTTGCTCCATGCGGATGACGCAGACCCAACCCCTGAAGGGCCGATGGGTTTCGCGGCATCACAGCCTCACTGGGGGTCTTGTCGGAAACGTGACCGGCCCCGCCTCACACGGTATCCAGCAGATTCCGGCCGGCGTCACGCAGGTTCGCGCAACCGGTGAGCACCATCGCCACCGACAGCTCGGATTTCAGGGTGCCCAGCATTCGGCTCACCTGGGCCTCGCCTCCGGCGCCCAGCGCGTAGGCCCAGGCGCGGCCGATGAAGCAGGCCTTGGCGCCCAGGGCCATCGCCTTCAGCACGTCCAGCCCCGAGCGGACGCCGCCGTCCATGTAGACCTCCAGGTCCGAACCCACGGCGTCGACGATCCTCGGCAGCGCCGAGATGGAGGAGCGCACCCCGTCGAGCTGGCGTCCGCCATGGTTGGACACCACCAGCCCCTGGGCGCCTGCCTTGACCGCGCTTTTCGCGTCCTCGGCGTCCAGCACCCCCTTGATGACGATCGGCCCGTCCCAGGTCTCGCGCACCCAGTCCATGTCGGCCCAGGTGACGGAGCGGTCGAAGTTGCGCGCGATCCAGGAGAGGAAATCGGTGACCCGCCCGTGTTTGCCGCTGACCGCGCCGGCCACCGAGCCGAGGGCGTGCGGCCGCCCGTTCGCCCAGACGTCCCACATCCATTCGGGATGGGTCAGGCCGTCCCAGGCCTGGTTGATGGCCCCGGACATCCCGCTCGATCCAGTAAACCCGGAACGCACATCGCGATAGCGCGCGCCGGGCGTCGGCAGGTCGACGGTGAACACCAGCACCGGACAGCCGAGCGCCTTCACCCGGCCCAGCAGCTCGCGCATGTAGCCGCGGTCCTTCAGCATGTAGAGCTGGTACCAGGGCGGCGCGCCGGCCCCGGCCGCCACCTCGCCTGCGTCGCAGACTCCCATGGCCGAAAGACAGAAGGGCACGCCGGCCGCCTTCGCCGCGCGCGCCGCCTGGACCTCTCCACGCCGGGCGTACATCCCGGCCATGCCCACCGGCGCGAGCGCCACCGGCATCGACAGCGTCTGGCCGAGCGTCGTCACGCTCATGTCGAGCGCCGACATGTCGCACATGACCCGCTGGCGCAGCGCGATCGCCTCCAGGTCGGCGACATTGCGCTTCAGCGTCACCTCCGCGTAGGAGCCGCCGTCGATATATTCGAAGAAGATGTTCGGGAGTCTGCGCCGCGCGAGCTCCCGATAGTCAGAGACCGAAGCCGCGCGCAAATGCCCTCTCCTTCTAGCTCGTCGACCCTTGGACCCCGATGCCCAATCGGGCGCAAGCCTCAGGTCGGAGGACCCAATCACCAGCCCTCCTCCTTCTTGGTCGCCTTTCCCGGGACAGGCCGGGAATGACGGAAGAAATATTGCAGGCTGATCCGGCCTTCAGCCTCAGGCCGCGGCGGCCTGGGGCGGGACGCTCATGATCCAGACCTGATGGCCGCGAGCCAGCAGTTCGCCCTCCGTCGAAAACAGCGCCACGCCGGCCGTCTCCTTGCGGCCCTCCCGGCTCAGCGGCCAGGCGGTGACGATGCAGGCTTGGCCCGCCTTTGGCCTGCGGACCACCTCGCCGGTCATGGTGCCGAGCAGCGCGCCGTGACGGCCTTCCTTGACCACCCAGGCGAAGAAGCCGGGACAGTCGAGCGCCGCCCAGATCACTTCGGTGGGAACCAGGCCCTCGCGGTCCGCGAAGGCGGCGTCCGGCGTCCAGAGGCAGGCCACGTGGCCCGCAGGCGCCCCGTCGAGTTGGCCCGGGAAGACCCGCAGGCCATCGCCCTCGTGGCGCTCTGGTCCGCAGGTGAAGCAGATCGGGTGGATGCGCTGCCCATGGCCCGGGTGGCGCGCACCCGCGGCCAGCGCGGCCTCGGCGCCGGGCGGCTCAGGCGGATCGGGCAAGAGGCCGGCCGCGGCCGGATCTCCCCGGCCGATCAGGCCGCCCGCGGCGTCGGTCATCACGGCGGCGCCGTCGGTCATGGCGAGGTCGAGATCGACGTCCAGGGGCACGCGGGCCCGCAGGACCGAGGTGACCGGGCCTTCGATGTCCTTCGCCAGGACGCCGCAGACATAGCCGCCGTTGCCGGAGTTGGGAGGCCCGCAGAACTGCTGGGCGATCACGATCTTGGCCAAGGAGAATCGCCCGAACGCTAAAGGATCAAATCAATGGCCAAGGCTTTCCACATATGCCCACGGCGGCGAAAGCCCAAAATGGGCGCCAGCGGCGTTGGACCACGCCGAGGGCTGCGCTAGTTTGTGCGCCACACGGCCCGGCAGGGCCAAGTCGACACGACGATGATGAGGAGATGCGGGTGAGCGAGCGACTGGAACGGCCCTGGGCCCTGATGCGCCACCACGCTGGGTGGGCGGACGTCTTCCACATCGAGACCGAGAGCAACGATTCCATCACGGGCTTCTATCCGGACCGCGAGACCGTCGGCCCGCCGGTGACCTATTCGGTGCGCGCGGTGCTGGCCCGATTTCCGACGCTCGAGGCGGCCCGGGCCGCGCGCGAGGGCGCGGTGGCCGAGTGGCGCAAGCATGACGCCGGCGTCCGCGACGCCGAGGCCGCGCTGCGCGACGCCGAAAAGGCCCGCGAGGACGCCTGGCTGAAGTGCCTGCGCGACGCCGCCGAGCGCTGACGCGGTCCCCGCCGACCAGCGGCTCTGGCGCGACCTACTTCAGGTACTTCTCGAACCAGTCGACGGTGCGTTGGATGCTGTCGATCTGGTTCTCGCGCTTGGCGAAGCCGTGCCCCTCTTCGGGGTAGTAGTGGACGTCGACCGTCGCGCCGACACCCTTGAGCGTGGCCACGACCTCGGCGGCCTGGCCGCGTGGGACGCGGATATCATTCTCGCCCTGCAGGATCAGGAGCGGCGCCTTGGCCTGCTTGATGTAGGTCATCGGCGAGTCGGCGTCGTAGACCGCCTTGTCCGCCACCGGATCGCCGATCAGCGAGCGCTGGTAGGCCTGCAACGCGGCGTCCTCGTGCTTCATCATCTCATACCAGTTGATGATGCCGTACATCGCCACCCCGGCCGCCCAGACATCGGGCGTCTTGCCCACAGCCATCAGCGTCATGAAGCCGCCGTAGGACCCGCCGGTGACGCCGATCTTCTTGGGGTTCGCGTAGCCGGTGGCGGTCAGGAACTTGGCCGCATAGACCTCGTCGGTGAGGTCGCCGCCGCCCAGATCCTTGTGGTTGGCGTTCTGGAAGGCTTCGCCATAGCCGGTGGATCCCCGCGGATTGGGCTGGATCACCAGGTAGCCGCGCGAGACCAGGGCCACCGCCAGGCGGCTGAAGCGATCGGTCGTCTGGCCGGTGGGGCCGCCGTGCGGCACGACCACCGCCGGCGCGGTTCCATCGCGCTTCAGGTTGAAGGGGACCATCAGGACGGCGCTGATCACGGTCCCGTCCTGGCTCGCGTAGTGGACGATCTGCGAGACCGGCAGCCCCGCCGAATCGAGGCCGGGAGCGGCGAAGTTGGTCAGGCGCGTCGCCTTGCCGGCGCGGTTCAGCACCCAATAGTCGAAGGGCGTGTTGCTGGCGTCGTGGCCCACCAGCAGACGGCCATCCGCGGCGAAGGCGCTGTCATCGCCCCCTTCGGCGTTGAAGCCTTCCGGCAGCGGCGCCTTGCGCACCTGTCCGCCCTTGAGGGTGTAGGTGGACAGGTCCTGGCGTCCGTCGGCGTTGGTGGCCAGCATCACCGAGGCGCCGTCCGGCGAGAAATTGCCGGCCGACTGTTCCCATGGCGAGGGCGAAAGCCATGTGAGCTTGCCGCTCTTGATGTTGAGCAGCGCCGCCTGGTCGACACCTCCGTTGGCGTTGGAGATGATGGAGAGCCAGCGGCGGTCGCGGGAGATGTCGACGGCCGAGGCCCGCACCTGCGTCTGGACCTGCGGGGTCAGGCGCGTCGGCCGCGCGGACCCCGTCACGGCCAGGCGCCAGATGCTGCCGTTGGTGCTGCCCACGTCGCCGCGGTTGGCGATCAACGCCTTGCTGTCACGCGTGAAGACGGCCGGAGCCCAGCGGTTGTCGAGGGTCTTCTCATGGGTCAGGACGCGGATCCGGCGCGTGGCCATGGTCATCACCGCGACATCGCTGATCGGTGAGGTCTTCGGCTTGGTCGCGAAGGCCAGGACCTTGCCGTCGGGCGAGAACCGCGGCTCGGTCTCCGAGACCGTCGGGGAATTGGTCAGGTCGATCGGATCGCCGCCGGCCAGGGGCACGGCGTAGAGGTCGTACATCTCGTCGCCGCCATGGTCCGACTGGAAGACCACCCACTTGCCGTCGGGCGAGATCGTGATGCCCGACTGGCGGTCGTCGGAATGGGTGAGTTGGACCGGAGCTCCGCCTGAGGCCGGGTACTTCCATAGATTGTAGCGGCCGCTGAGGTTGGCCGAGACCACCACCCACTTGCCGTCCGGGCTCCAGGCGGCGCCCAGCGACGCGCGATTGGCGTAGAGGTCGGCGATCGCCACGGGCGGGGCGGCGGGCTTGGCCGGCGAGACGACGCTCTTGGGGTCGGTGATCGCCCGCGGAGGTCCCGGCACGGCGGCGACCGCCAGGCCGCCGATCGACATTGCCAGCAAGCCCGCTGCGCCCGACGTCCAATTGACCCGCATCCACTCATCCTCTCGCGACCGAACCGCGAGCATCGCACGCCATATCGCAGCGAATCTCAAGTCCGGCCTGGCGTCTCTTGCGCGGGGTGCGGCGGGATCAGCGTCGCCGCTGTCAGTGGGCGGCCTTCACCGGCGCTCCCTGCGCCCTGCCCTCGGCCATCAGGCTGGCGCAGTTGGCGTCCCTGGCCAGGCCCGCATCGACGAAGGGCAGCAGGATCGCGACCGGCGACAAGAGCGCGCCCAGCGCCAGCGCCGCACCGCCCTGCGCGATGGCGCGGCTCTTATCCACACCAAGCTTGGGCGCCAGCATCGGGCCGCTGACGTTGATCGGCGCCATCAGGCGCAGGAACTGAAACTTCTTGGGATGGCCCTGGACCCGGAACTGCAGGTGTTCGGTGTCGAGATTGATCGCGCCTCCCCCCTCAATCAACACAGGATCGGTGTCGAGGATCAGGCGGTCGGCGCTGAGCACGCCGCCCTTGGCGTTGAAATGAAGGATCCCGCAGCGAAGCGACGTCGTCGTCTTGTCCTTGGCGAACAGCAGGCCCAGGCCCTTGACCACGTCGACGCCGGCCAGCTCGGCCAGCGACTGGCGGATTTCGCCGCCAGGCGCCACGAACATCACCTCGCCGTCGGCGTCGGCCATGGCGTCGTGGACGGAGTCGCCCGTCCCGTGCAGGCGGGCTCGGCCGGCGACCGCGCCGGTCAGCGGGGGCGCGCCCTCGAACTTCACCGGCAAGAGGTTCTCCAGCCGCGCATTGACCAGCCGCAGATCGAGGTCGGTGACGGCGTCGGTCTTCCGCGCGTCCAGTTGGACGAACCCGGTGACATGCCCCTGGGGCAGATCCAGATCGAGCGGCTCTGCCCGCAGCACGCCGGCCGTCAGCCTGATCCGGGCCGATCCGGACCTGAGCGGCAGCGGCGCATCGGTGATCGAGGCGGCCTTGAAGGTGACATCGGCGTCCAGGGCGCGGATGCGGTCGAAGTTGAGGGTCGCGTCCGGAAAGATCTTGGCCTCGGCGCGCATGGTCTGCGCGACGGCGACCTGGGTCGGCGAGGCCACCTTGCCCACCTTCCGCGCGCCGCCGAACAGGGCGCCCAGGTCGGGGAAATCCAGGCTCCGCGAGTGCAGATCCGCGGTCAGGAACGGCCGCTTGCCGCCCGTCTTCACCGACAGCGAGCCGCTGAGGTCGCTGCTGCCGACCTTGCCGCCGAGGCCGTCGAGCTTCCAAAGATGGCCATCGCGCGACAGGCGCGCACGCAGATTGTAGGGCGGCGAATTGGGCAGTGGGATGCCGGTCAGGCCATAGAGCTGCGACAGGTCCGGCCCGCGGCCGGTGACGTCCATATAGAACTGGGCCAGGTCGAAGGGCTTCGGCACGGCGCCCCTGGCCGTCACAACGTTCTGCCCCGCGCGGATATCGGCGTCGAACGGATAGGGCTTGTCGCGGTCGATATTGAGCAGCGGCCCGCCGGTGACCTGCAGGTTGAACGGCTGGGCGTTCAGCTCACCCTTGCCGATCATCTGGAAGCCCCGGTTGGCGGCGCCCAGCTGTTCCTTGGCGTCGATCGTTCCAGTGAAGCTGAGCTTGCGCTCGTCATCTCGGAAGTCGAGCTGACCGGCGTCGATCACGAACTGGCGGATCGGCGGAAGGCGCAGCGGCTCGTCCGGCTTGGCGCCGTCGGAGAAGTCCCAGGTGGCGCGGCCCTCGCCGTCCCGGTACAGCGCCGCGCGCGGCCGATCGAACTCCAGAAGGCGCATGTCCAGGCGCCCACCGAACAGGGGCAGCAGGCGGATCTGCACGACGATGCGGTCGATGTCGGCGAGGTCAGCCTTGCCCGCCCAGGCCGGATTGGCCACCCGCACCTTCTCGACCGTAGCGCTGGGTTGCCAGGACCACAGGTGGACTCGCAGGTTCCCGTCGATGCTCACCTGGCGGTGGATCCGCGCCGACGCGATCGCCGCCACCGGCCCACGGAACCAGTTCCAGTCCCAGATCGCGGCCAGGGTCGCGGCCGCGGCGGCCACAGCCAGAAACCCAGCGCCCGTCCACAGGATCGCCCGGCGCGATTTCCGCTGGGCCGGCGCTGTGTCGTCGCGCCCTACCTTTTCGGGCGTCGTGGCGGTGTCAGTGGTCAAACCAAGTCGCTCCGAGGGGCCCCAGACCTGCTCAAACGCACAACGGCCGATTAGGCCCCAAACCTAGTGCGTGACGCCACGCCCGGACAGGGCGGAGAACGCCGTCGCGGCAAGGATACGGAGATCGAAGGCCAGGGACATGCGCTCCAGGTACTCACGGTCCAGCCGGGCTTTTTCCGGGATCGGCAGCTCGTCGCGCCCGTTGATCTGCGCCCATCCGGTCAGGCCGGGCCGCAGCGCGTCGACGCCCGCCGCCGTGCGCAGCGCCACCAGGTCGTCCTGGTTGAACAGCGCCGGGCGGGGCCCCACCAGGCTCATGTCGCCCTTCAGCACGCTCCAGAGCTGCGGTAGCTCATCCAGGCTGGTGCGGCGCAGGAACCGCCCCAGGGGCGTCACCCACTGACCGGGGTCGGCAAGCAGGTGCGTTGCCACGTCCGGCGCGCCGGTCCGCATGGTCCGGAACTTCGGCATGGCGAAGATGCGGTTCTTGCGCCCCACGCGGCGCGACCAGTGCAGCGCCGGACCGGGGCTATCCAGCCGCACGGCCACCGCCAGACCGGCCAGCAACGGCGACAGCAGGATCAGGCCCGCCAATCCGCCCGCGATGTCCAGGGCTCGCTTCAACGTCGCTCCCACCGATTACGCCGCACTTAGCCGCAACGCAGCCGGTTGTAGGCGCAGGCGCGACGCCTGTCAGTCCGCCTTGGGCGCGGCGGCCTTCTTCTTCGCCCTGAGCACAGCCGCCGGTTCGGCTGCGGCTGCGGCGAGAACCTCGGCCGTGGCCGCTACCGCGACCGCCGGCTGGACGTGCGGCGAAGCTTCGGCCGGGTCCTCGAAGACCGCCCTGGGCGCGGGGTCTTCCGTCGGTTCGGGCGCAACCTCAAGGGCGGGCTCCGGCGCAGGCTCGACCACCGGTTCGACGGCGACCGCGGCGATCGTCTCCGGCGCAGCCTCGACCATCGGTTCGGCGACTTGGATCGGCGCCTCGGTGGCTTCGACCACCGGGGCCTCCGCCGTCGCCGCCTCGGTGTCCATCGCGGCCTCGAATTTGGCGGCCGCACCGAAGATGGCCTCCAGGTTCTCCGCCCGCGCCCAGCGGGTCATCCACCACCAGGTCGCTCCGCTGACGGCCACGCCAGCGAACAGGCCCCACAGCGGCGAGGCCAGCCCCATGGGCACGCGCATCAGGGTTTGCGGCCTGGAGAGATCGTCGGTTTCGGGGGCGACGGACATGGCGGATCTCCTGCACCGGATTGTGCGCCGCAACATATCACGTGGAACGATCTCGCAAGTGCGAATGATGCGTGAAAACCGATTTGTGATCGCGGCGCCGCTTGAACGGCCGCGGCCGCCTCAGAGGCAATAAACCCGCGCCGCGCCGTCCTGGCCCAGGGCCCTCGCGGTCCATCCGCAGATGGTCTCGAGCCCCCCGGCCATGCCGCCCGGCGCGTCGAGCAGGACCAGGGCGCAGCCGTTCATCTTCAGGGGGTCGCTCAACGGGCGCATCCGTGTCTCGGCCACGAGCAGCGGGCCGGGTTCGGCGTCCTCCAGGTCCCGCAGGAAACCGTCGAAGGTCTCCAGATCCTTCAGCGGCAGCCAGACGAGGGCCATGGCCTGGCGATTGCGGCGGCGCAGGCTGGCAAGGGTCTCGACCACGCGGGCGTAATCGTCGGCCCGCTCGTACGGCGGATCGATCAGCACCAGGGCGCGGCCCGAGGCCGGCGCCTGGGCGACCGCCGCGTCGTAGCCGTCGGCCAGCTGGGTGCGCACCCCGCGCTTGCCTCGCATCCGTTCCTGCAAGGCGGCGTATTCGTCGGGCCGCAGCTCGCAGGCCAGGTAGCTGTCGCCGGGCCTCAGCGCCTCAGCGATCAGCCAGGGCGAGCCCGGATAGCGCCGCGACGGCCCTGCGCCATTCAGCTTGCGCACCGCCGCGGTCAGGGACGCGAACTCAGCCGGCGCATTGCTCGCCGCCATCAGGCGCACGATCCCCGCTTCGGCCTCCCCCGACTTCGTCGCCTCCGGACCGGCCAGGTCATAGAGCCCGCGCCCTGCGTGGGTGTCGATCACGCTCAGCGGGCCGGCCTCGCGCGCCAGGCGCGCGAGCAGTTGCAGCAGCGCGGCGTGCTTCACCAGGTCCGCGAAGTTCCCGGCGTGGAAGGCGTGTCGATAGTTCAAGGCTGGCCTCGCAGGAACCGTGGGCGCGCATACCACGTTGGCGGCCCAGGTGGAGGCGCTACGTGGCCAAGGACTCGCCCGATCTCCCGGTTCCGGCCGATGAGCTCCGCGTTGCGCGCCTGACCTATGTCAGCGACCTGGACCCCGGCATCCGCCGCCAGAAGGCGCGGCACGGCTTCAACTATCTCGACGCCGACGGCAAGCCGATCGCGGACGAGCCGACGCTGGACCGCATTCGCAAGCTGGCCATCCCGCCGGCCTGGACCGACGTCTGGATTGCGCCCACCGAGCGCGGCCACATCCAGGCCACGGGACGCGACGCCAAGCGGCGCAAGCAGTACCGATACCACGACCGTTGGCGCCACGTGCGCGACGCCCACAAGTACGATCGGCTGGTCGCCTTCGGCCGCGCCCTGCCCCGGCTGCGCAAGCAGGTCGGCCGCGACCTGGCCCGCCGCGGCCTGCCCCGCGAGAAGGTGCTGGCGGCCGTGATCCGGGTCATGGAGCTGACGCTGATCCGCGTCGGCAACGAGAAATACGCCAAGACCAACAAGAGCTTCGGCCTGACCACCCTGCGGAGCCGCCACGTCTCGATCGGGTCCGATCGGGCGGAGTTCGAGTTCCGTGGCAAGAGCGGCAAGGTCCACTGCACAGGCTTCAGCGACCGGCGGCTCGCGCGGATTCTCAGGGCCTGCCAGGACCTGCCCGGCCAGCGGCTGTTCCAGTACCTGGACGATGATGGTCATCGGCACTCGGTGGAGTCCGCCGACGTCAACGACTACCTGCGCGACGCTCTGGGCGAGGATTTTTCGGCCAAGGACTTCCGCACCTGGGCCGGGACCTTGGCGGCCGCGCGCGCCCTTGTCGTCCTGCCGGAATGCGCCGCCGCGAGCGAGAGCAAGCGCAACGTCGCCAGCTGTGTGAAAGCCGTGGCCGGCGTGCTGGGCAACACGCCCGCCGTCTGCCGGGCGGCCTATATCCATCCCGCCGTCCTCGAGGCCTATGAAGGCGGCGCCCTCGCCCTCAAGGCGACAGCCGGCGGCCGCGCGTTCGAACTAGCATTGCTGACCTTCCTGGAGCGGGCGAACGCCATGCCCGCCTAGCCTTCCCCGGCGTCCGCCGGTCTAAGGTCGCGGGTGAACACCGGGAGAAACCACCCATGCTGCCCCAGCGCCTGCGCTTCGGCGCCTTCATCGCGCCGTTCCACCCGATCGACGAGAACCCGACCCTCGCCATCCAGCGCGACCTCGAGCTCGTGGAATGGATGGAGCAGCTGGGCTTTGACGAGGCCTGGATCGGCGAGCACCACTCCGCCGCCTATGAGCTGATCGCCAGCCCGGAGGTCTTCATCGCCGCCGCCGCCGAGCGGACCAAGCATATCAAGCTGGGCACCGGGGTGTCCTCCCTGCCCTATCATCATCCCCTGATGCTGGCCGACCGCATCAACCAGCTCGACCATATGACCCGCGGGCGGGTGATGTTCGGGGCCGGTCCCGGCGCCCTCGTCTCCGACGCGTTCATGATGGGTATCCCGGTCGCCAAGCAGCGCGACCGCATGGACGAGGCGCTGGGCTGCATCGTGCGTCTGCTGCGCGGCGAGGAGGTGACCCACAAGTCCGACTGGTTTGAGCTCGACAAGGCGCGGCTGCAGATGACGCCCTATTCGCGGCCGAGCGTGGAGATCGCCGTGGCCAGCCAGGTCTCACCGACCGGGGCGCGGGCCGCCGGCCAGCACGGCCTGGGCCTCCTGTCGCTCGGCGCCACTTCGACCGCCGGCTTCAACGCCCTGGCGTCCAACTGGGCCATCGCCACCGAGCAGGCGGCGGAGCACGGTCAGGTCATGGACCGCAACCGGTGGCGCCTGGTCGGTCCCATGCACATCGCCGAGACCCGCGAACAGGCGATGGAGGACATCCGCTTCGGCCTGGAGAAGTGGATCTTCTACTTCCGTGAGATCGCCAACCTCCCGATCGTTCCCGAGGGACCGGACCCGGTAAAGGCGATGGTCGACACCGGCCTGGCGGTGATCGGAACCCCCGACGACGCCATCGCCCGCATCCAGCAGCTGGTGGACGAGAGCGGCGGCGGCTTCGGCGCCTTCCTGCTGATGGCCCACAACTGGGCCAACTGGGGCGCGACCAAGCATTCCTATGAGCTGATGGCCCGCTACGTCTTCCCGCACTTCCAGAACCTCAACGACAATCGCCACGCCTCGATGTCCTGGGTGAAGGACAACAAGGAGGAGTTCACCACCCAGGTGCGCGGCGCCGTCGGCGCGCGGATCGTGCAGCACATGATGGAGAAGGGCTCGGAGAACATCCGGCCCGAGATTGTGGCCCTGATCACCGGCGCTGCGGCTCCGCCGAAGGACTAAATTCTAGCGCCGGTAGGAAAAGCCGACCCGGAAGGTCCGCGGCTCGGACCAGCTGTCGGTGAAATCGGCGGTCTTGCCGGTGGAGATGTTGGCGTTGGCCAGGTTGTCGACCGCCACATAGACCTCCTCGCCCGGGCCCAGGCTCCAGGCGCCCCGGGCGTCCCACTCCGCGCCCGGCGGCAGTCGGCGGGTGTTCTGGTCATCGTCGTATTGCGTCGAGACGTAGCGAACGCTGTTGGAGAGCGTCAGCTTCTCCATCGGCCGCCAATCAAGGCCCCCGGTCACCGTCCATGCCGGCGTCTGGGCGGGCAGCAGGCCGGTGAGCTGCGGGGCGCTTTGGCCGCCATCGACCCGGGCATGAGTGTAGGCCAGCGCCGTGCGCCAGGAGAGCGTCGCGGTCACGTCGCCTCTGGCGTCGGCCTCCACACCCCAGGCGTCGATCTCGCCGGCGTTCTGGCGTTGGCGAAGGGTGCCGCCCGCCGGGATGAAGCCCGCCAGTGGCAGGCTCGGAATGACGCCCGGCCCGACGCCCAAAGTGACGTTGGTGATCGGGTCGTCGAGCTGGTTGTAGAAGACGGTGGCCTGCCATTTGAACAGGCTGTCCCCGCCGAGCCCCGCCTCGACCCCGTAGAGTCTTTCGGGCTTCAGCAACGGATTGGACTCGGTGACGTCGTTGCCCACCCGGAACGGCCGGTGCAGCTCGTTCAGCGTCGGGGCCCGGAAACCGGCGTAGGCGGCCGTACGCACCCAGAGGTCCGGGTCGATCGTATAGCGCACCCCAATACGCCCGGTCGGCACCGTCCCCGAGGCGTTCGGCGAAGGGTTGTTCAGTGTGGTGGCCCCGGTCGCCAGCACGAATTCATGGCGCCGCGCGTCGGTGGAATTCCACTCGTCGATCCGCGCCCCGCCGGTGACCAGCCAGGGCCCCTGGTCATAGGCGCTTTCCAGATAGACGCCGCCGACAAAGGTCTGGCCGCCGGCGTCGCGGCCCATCGTGTAGGCGCCGTTGACGACCTTGAAGAGCTCGTGGTCGGTGCCCATCGCCCAGCGGGCGTCCGCGCCGAACTCCCAGGTGGCGACGCCCCAGTGGCCCTGCAGGGCCGCGTTGACGCCGTACCCGGTGGCCGGCGTCGAGAACTCGTCGTTGGCCGGCGTCGTCGTGGCGCGGTTGGCCGCCACCGAAACCGAGGTGTTGGCCAGGTCGCTGGTCCGCGTCCAGGCCTGCAGCCGCCAGCCTCCGACCCCTTCGCTGGCCGGCTGCGCCAGGGTGATGGTCTCCGCCGTCCCCGAGGCGGTGGAGCGCGCGCCCAGCAGACCCGCGCCGCGGCGTTCCTCGAACACCTCGGCTCGCGCGGCGGCCTGGATGCCGTTGAAGTCATGCTGCACGCGGACCGCGGCGTTGGCATCTTCGAGGTCGAGCGGCGTGTCGGCCGCCCCAGCGCTCGGGCCACGCACCGGTGTGTAGCCGTTAGTGCTTTCGCCCGAGGCGGTGATCAGCAGGCTCTGCGTGCCGCCGGAGACCGCGGCGCGGTAGCTGTTGCGCTCGCCGGCCGAGACATCCATCGCCGCCAGCCCGTCGGTTGCGCCACGTTCATGCAAGGCGATGACGCCCGTGAGCGCGCCCGCGCCGTAGGGTCCGGCGCCCGCGCCACGCACGATGGTCGCGCCGTCCAGTCCCTCAGACGGCAGCGCCGTCCAGATTACCCAGCCGCCGAACGGGTCATTCACCGGCGCCCCATCCAAGGTCACCAGGGCGCGTCCGGCGCCGGACCCGCCGATCGCCCGCAGCGACACCCCCTGGGTCGTTGGATTTGCCGACAAGGAGGTCGTGCGCCGGAACAGCGAGACCCCCGGGACGCTTTCCAGCGCCTGATCGAGCCGCGGGGTTTCCTTCAGGATCTCCGGGCCCACCTGCACCGCGCTGAACGCGGCGTCCCCGCCTAAGGAGGGCAGCCGAGGCGGATAGACCACCACGACTTCGACGGTCGCGGAGGGCGGGGGCGCATCGACGGCCATTGCGACTCTTTCTCCCGGGTCGCGATACTGGGCATTCGCGGGCGTTAGCGCTAATCAGCGTCGATGGAGAGTGCAACAGCCAAGGTCGCTATTGTCACAGGTGCGGGCTCCGGGATTGGCCGAGCTGTGTCCCTGGCGCTACTCGGCGCGGGCTGGTCGGTGGCCCTGGCCGGCCGCCGCGCCGAGCGGCTGAACGAGACCGCGGAGATGGCCGGCGAGGCCGTGACCCGGGCCCTGCCCTGCACGGCCGACGTCGCCGATCCCGCCTCGGTCGGCGCCCTGTTCGCGGCGACCAGGGCCCATTTCGGCCGGCTGGACCTGCTGTTCAACAACGCCGGGACCGGCGCGCCGCCCGTGCCTCTGGAGGACCTGTCTTTCGACCACTGGAAGCGCGTGGTGGACATCAACCTGACCGGCGCCTTCCTTTGCACCCAGGCCGCGTTTCGCCTGATGAAGGACCAGGACCCGCGCGGCGGGCGGATCATCAACAACGGCTCGATCTCGGCCCACGTCCCGAGGCCTCGCTCAGTGGCCTACACCGCCACCAAGCACGCCATCACCGGCCTGACGCGATCGACTTCGCTGGACGGCCGCGCGTACGGCATCGCCTGCGGCCAGATCGACATCGGCAACGCCGCCACCGAAATGACTAAGGCCATGGGCAAGGGCCACGGCGTTATGCAGGCCAACGGCTCCATCGCGCCCGAAGCCGTCATGGACGTCTCCGCCGTCGCCGACGCGGTGCTCTACATGGCCGGCCTGCCGCTGGACGCCAACGTCCTGACCCTGACCGTCATGGCGACCAAGATGCCCTATGTCGGGCGGGGCTAAGCGCTACTGAATCACCCCGCAGGCGATC
>DASRRU010000043.1:0-7787 GCA_035656795.1 Phenylobacterium sp.
GTTCGTGCTGGGCACCGAGCGCCACGAGAGCCGCCGCATCGACAACCAGTTGCGCGGCCGCACCGGGCGTCAGGGCGACCCCGGCCATTCGAAGTTCTTCCTGTCCTGCGAGGACGACCTGTTGCGCATCTTCGCCGGCGAGCGCCTGGACTCGATCATGCGCACCTTCGGCGTCCAGGAAGGCGAGGCGATCACCCACAAGTGGCTGAACAGCGCCATCGCCACCGCCCAGAAGCGCGTCGAGCAGCGCAACTACGAGATCGGCAAGAACCTGCTGAAGTACGACGACGTCGTGAACGACCAGCGCAAGGCGGTGTTCGAACAGCGCGCCGAGTTCATGGCCGCCACCGACATCTCCGACGTGGTCGCCGAGATGCGCAACGACACCATCGAGGACTTCGTCACCCGCTTCCTGCCGCCCAAGGCCTATGCCGAGCAGTGGGACATCGAAGGCCTCGACGAGCACGTGCGCGGCTTTCTCGGCCTGGAGCTGCCGCTCAAGGCCTGGGCGGCCGAGGACGGCATCGCCAACGAAGAGATCGAGGAGCGGATCCGCACCGCCGCCGACGCGCGCGCGGCGGAGCGCAACACGCAGGTGGGCGACCACATGCGCACAGTGGAGAAGAGCTTCGTCCTGCAGATGATCGACCTGCAGTGGCGCGAGCACCTGATGCACCTCGACCACCTGCGCAATGTCATCGGCCTGCGCGGCTACGGCCAGCGCGACCCGCTGAACGAGTACAAGACCGAGGCCTTCAGCCTGTTCGAGACCCTGCTGACCGACCTGCGCCAGAACGTCACCCGCTGGTTGATGACGGTCGAGTTCCAACTCGAAGCCCCGCCGCAGCCGCCTCAGGGCCGCTTCCAGGAGGTCCACCTTGATCCCCTGACCGGCGAGAACGCCGCGATGATGGGCGCCCTGCCCGACGGCCTGAACGCCGAACAGCGTCAGGCGCTGCCGGTCACCGCCCTCCCGGAAGGCTGGGAAAGCAGCGGCCGCAACGCACCCTGCCCCTGCGGCTCCGGCAAGAAGTTCAAGCACTGCCATGGAGCGCTGGTCTGAGGCGCTCCGGCGTCTAGCGCGACCGTCGGGGCTGCTTCTGTGTGGCCTTGGCCGACGCCACTGCGAGCGCCTTGCGCGCCCAGCGCGTCGCCTCGTCCGGGTCGTCGAGCGCCGCCTCAGGCAGACGCCAGTAGGAGGTGTTGGTCATCGGCTCGGGGCGGCCGGTGTAGACCCAACTCACCGATCCCTCGGCGGCGAGCTCCGCCTTCAGCGCCTCGTCGGCCTTGAGGTAGATGGTGTCGTCGTCGATCAGGCCAAACATCAGCTCGCCGGCATAGATCCCCGCGCCGCCGAACATGCGCTTGATGCGCACCGGTCCGAGCCCCGCGAACAGTTCTTCGACGAACGCATGGAAGTCGCTCATGGCGGCCAAGCTTCTACGCCCGGTCGAAGTCCCTCGCCAACGGAGTCGTGCAACCGTTCACGGCCACGCTCGTTCTCCAGGCTTCAACTTGGGGATTCCGCCCATGGCCACATACCGAGCCTATCGACTGGACGAACGACGCCGCATCCTGAACGGCCAGTGGATCGAGGCGCCCGACGATGCGGACGCCGTCGACCAGGCCGAGGAGCTTTGCGAAGAAGGCGCTCCCAGCATCGAGCTCTGGCAGTCAACGCGCCTGGTCGATGAGATCGATTGCGACGACGACTGCCCCTGCGAAGACTAGAAGCTGACCCAGTTGCCGTGGAAGCCGAAGGGCACGCGGCGAGGCATTTGCGCCGTGGCGATCGGGCCTTTGGCGACGTCGAGCGCGTCGAATACCAGCAGGTCGCTGCGGTCCTCGGCGGCGCGGTAGACCACGGCGGTCAGCCAGCCGTCGCCCTCGTCCGCGGTGGCCGAGCGCGGGGTGAACACCGGCTCAGAGGTCTGGTCCCCGCCGCCGAGTGCGTAGACCTGCCGCTTGCCGGTCTTCAGGTCGAGATGAGCGATGGCGTTCAACATCACGGTCTTGGAGCCGCTCGGATCGGCGGCGTACCAGCCATGGCGGTGCTTGCGGGTCTCCACGCGCGGGTCGACGCGCGGGAACTCGCCGTCGAGGTCGTCGATCACCTCTTCCTTGATGGCGTCGGAATTGGACGCCAGGTCGAACGTCCAGCGCACCAGCCGCGCGGCGGCCTTGTCGCCGGGCGAGCCATCGGCCTTGGGGAACAGCGGGGCTACGTCGTAGCGCATCACGTCGCAGAAGAGCCTGTCGCCTTCTTCCCAGCTGTTCAGCGGGTGGAAGACGTAGCAGGCCGGGGCGTTGAACCAGCGGATCGAGGAGACATCGCCGTCGCGGCGCATGACGCCCACGTGGCTGCCCTTGTCCGGCTCCCAGGCGAAGGGCGGCAGGCCCTTCATCGCCCGCTGCAGGCTGCCGGTCAGCGGCAGGACCGGGAACAGGACGTGGTTCTCGGTGACCATGAAGTCGTGCACCATGGCCGAGAACGGCGCCTGGAACTCATCGCGGCGGACCACCGTCCCATCGGCTGCGGTGACGCCGTAGCTCATTCCCGCCGACAGCGGCGTATCGCCGACCCCATAGGCGAACCAGATCATCTCGCCGGTCACAGGGTCGATCTTGGGATGGGCGGTGACCTTGCCCTTGTAGGGGCGGATATAGCCGCGCGATTC
This sequence comes from Phenylobacterium sp., assembly GCA_035656795.1. GTDB lineage: Bacteria > Pseudomonadota > Alphaproteobacteria > Caulobacterales > Caulobacteraceae > Phenylobacterium. The sequence continues at coordinate 2,679 of DASRRU010000043.1, forward strand.
AAGGGTGCGAGCATTCATCTCGAAGGGCTGATGGGCTTCCTCCAACGCCATCAGCTTGCCGGCGTGCCAGACGATGTTGGTGTTGGCGACGCCGCCCTCGTTGCCGGCCGTCAGCGGATCGCTGGCCATCGGATTGCTGAGGCCGCCGAACAGGGCGCGGCCATGCTCATGCTCCAGCTCCCATTTGGGCGTGCGGACGTAGCGATTGCGGTACTTCACCTTGCCGTCCTCGACATAGAAGCCGTGGACCATGCCGTCGCCGCCGAACCAGTGGTGCTTCTCGGGATCGCGGGGCTCGAACTGCGGATTGGGACCGATGCGGAACAGCGCCCCCCGCAGGCCCGTGGGAATTTCGCCGCGCACCGGTAGGTCGAAGTCGTCCTCACTGCGGATCGGCGCGAAATTACCGGCCAGATAGGGGTTGATACGCACGTTTCCGTCCATCAGATCGCTCCCTTATCTCTTACGATGTAAATTTATTTCGTAAAAAGTAGCATCTTGCAACTCTTTTCGTGCAAGTTTGCCGTCAGCCATGCCCCGCGTCCTTTCCGATACCGATGTCGCCGACTTCCGAGAGCGGCTTTGCGAGGCCGCTGAGCGGTTGTTCGCAGAGCGCGGGCCGGATGCGGTGACCATGCGCCAGCTGGCGGCCGAGCTCGGCGTCTCGCCGATGACGCCCTACCGCTACTTCGAGGACAAGGAAGATATCCTGGCCGCCGTGCGCACCAACGGGTTCACCCGGTTCGCCGAAGCGCTGGAAGGCGCCCGGGCGTCCGCCGAGGGCGCGCGGGCCGTCGGCATGGCGGTGGGTGAGGCCTATGTGGAATTCGCCCTCTCGAACCCGCACGCCTACAAGCTGATGTTCGACTTCAACCAGCCGCACGTGGAGAACTACCCGGAGCTGGTTGCGGCCGGGCGGCGCGCCCAGAAGACCATGACAGACCACGTCGAGGACGCCCTTAAGGAAGGGCTGATGGAAGGCGATCCACAGCAGATCGGCCTGATGCTATGGGCCTCGATCCACGGCGCGGTGATCCTGGAGTTGGCAGGCATGCTTGCGCCAGGCGGCGCGCGGCGTCTGTTCAGCAGCTTCGACGGTGCGCTCACGCGCGGCTTGCGCCCGCAGGACTGACCGGGGCCACGGCTTGACCGCGCCTTGTGGCAGGTCCGAAGTGTCCCTTGCGTTGGGAAGGCGTCAGATGTCGACAATCAAACCGTTCAAAGTGAGCTGGCGTGAGGCCGAGGTCGCGGCCGTACTTGACCGCGTGCGCGCCTATCCCTGGCCGCCGATCCCGGAGGTCCCCGACGGCTGGGCCTATGGCTGCGACGGCGCCTGGCTGCGTGGCCTGTGCGACCACTGGACCGGCGCCTACGACTGGCGCGCCGCCGAGGCCGACCTCAACCGCTTTCCACAGTTCACCGCCCGGGTGGAAGACTTCGACCTGCACTTCCTGCACGTGGTGGGCGAGGCGGGCGGCAAGCGGCCGCTGATCCTCTCCCACGGCTGGCCTGGCTCGCACTACGAATTCTGGGGCGCGATCGAGAAACTGGCCTTCCCCAGCCGGTTCGGCGGGCAAGCCTCTGACGCCTTCGACCTGGTGATCCCCTCCCTGCCCGGCTTCGGCTTCTCCTCGAAGCCCGCGCGGCCCATCGGCCAGCGAACCACCGCGCGGCTGTTCAACACGCTGATGACCAAGGTGCTGGGCTACGACAGCTACCTGGCCCAGGGCGGCGACTGGGGGGCCATGGTCACCTCCTGGCTCGGTCGCGACCATGGCGCCCGCGCCAGAGCCATCCACCTCAACATGCTGGGCTTTCGCCCGCATGGCGGGCCGCAAGGCGAGGCGGAGACGGCCTGGGCCCAGCGCCAGGCGGGGATGATGGACGTGATGGGCGCCTATTTCCGCCTGCAGGTCTCCAAGCCACAGTCGATCGCCTGGATGGGCGCGGGCAATCCGGTGGGCCAGGCCGCCTGGATCTGCGAGCGGTTCCACGACTGGTCGGACCTGTCGATGAAGAGCCTCGACGAGGCCTACGGCAAGGACGCGCTGATCACCAACATCATGCTCTATGTGATGACAGACAGCTTCGCGACGGGCGCCTGGTACTATCGCGGCCTGGTTGAGGAAGGCGGGCTGGCCTTCCAGCCGGGCGAGCGCCTGGAGACGCCCACCGCCTTCGCCAATTTCCCCGGCGAGCCGCTCTACCAGGCTCCGCCCAGGTCCTTCGCCGAGCGGGCCTACAACATCGTGCGCTGGACCGACATGGCGCGTGGCGGTCATTTCGCTGCCATGGAAGAGCCGAATCTGTTCGTAGAAGAGCTCCAGACCTGGGCCAGAGAGATTTGATGACCGTTCGATACGATTTCGCCTCCGACAACACCGCGGGGGCGACGCCCGAGGCGATGCAGGCGGTCTCCGCCGCCAACACAGGCTTCACCGCGGGCTATGGCGCCGACACGGTCAGCGCGCGGGCCGCGGACATGGTCCGCGCCCTGCTCGACGCCGACGCCGAGGTGCGCTTCGTGGCGTCAGGGACGGCGGCCAACGCGATCTCGCTGGCCGCCCTGGCGCGACCGTTCGAGGCGGTGCTGGCCCATGAACACGCCCACATCACCACCGATGAGACAGGCGCACCCGGCTTCTTCGGGCACGGTTCGCAGATCATACCGCTCGGCGGCGCCTCCGCCCGTATCGACGAGGCTGCCCTCGCGGCCGCGCTCGACTTCACAGACAGCGCCCACCACCAGTCGCCGGCGGCGCTTTCGTTGACCAACGCCACCGAATACGGCGCGGTCTATGCCACGCAGCACGCCACCGCCTTGGCGAAGGCGGCGAAGAGCAAGGGCCTGGGCGTGCACCTCGATGGCGCCCGGCTGGCCAACGCCGCGGTCGACGGCTTCGACCTGAAGGCGATCGCCCGGATGGGTGTCGACATCCTGGCGTTCGGTGGGACCAAGGCGGGGATGCCGCCCACCGAGGCCCTGGTGGTGTTCGACCGCAAGCTCGTCCCGCGCCTGGACGCACGCCTGAAGCAGAGTGGGCAACTCCCCTCCAAGGGCCGGTTCTATGCCGCGCCCTTCATCGGCATGCTGGAGGATGGCGCCCTGCTGCGCCATGCCGCCCACGCCAACCTGATGGCCCAGCGCCTGGCTGAGCGGACGCCGTTCCCGGTGAACCACCCGGTCGAAGCCAACGGCGTCTTCATGGCGATCGGCGAGGCCGCTCACGCCCGCCTGACGGCCGCCGGCTGGCAGGTCTACCGGGTGCTCGACGGCTCCGTGCGCTTCATGTGTTCCTGGGCCACAACGCCGGAGTCGGTGGACCAACTGGTCGAGGCGCTGAAGGCGGTTCGCTGAGCCTCGGACCCAGGACTCCCGGGCGACCGGGCGGCTCAGCACATCGAACCTGTTGCGCAGACGCTAAGGCTCCCTTAGGCCAACAGGCTTCTAATGTCGCCCGGCGCTGTCGGCGACCTAGTGGACGTGCAGGGATGAGTTTGCGGAGCGGGGTCCACCCGATCCGCGACGGGTGCAACTCCCGTCCCCCGCTCCATCTCCGAACCGGAAAAGGATTTAGGCGTCGATCATCCGTCGCGCGCCGGCCATGCGGTCCAGGCGGCCGTGAATGATCTCCTCGGCCTCGCGGACGATACGGTGGATCAGCTCGGCGCAGGTGGGGATGTCGTGGATCAGGCCCTGGATCTGGCCGGCCGACCAGATGCCGGCGTCGTTGTCGCCGACCTCGTAGACGCTGCGACCGCGCGTACCGGCCACCAGCTCACGCACGTCCTCGAACTTCGCGCCTTCGCGCTCCATGGCCACGACCTGGGTCGAGATGACGTTCTTCGCCACCCTGGACGTGTTGTGCATGGTGCGGAAGATCAGCTCGGTGGCGCGCTCGTCGTTGTCGACGATCTGCTGCTTGATGTTCGGATGGATCGGGCTCTCCACCGTCGCCATGAAGCGGGTGCCCATGTTGATCCCCTCGGCGCCGAGAGCGAGCGCCGCAACGAGGCCCCGCGCGTCGCCGAAGCCGCCGGAGGCGATCATCGGAATCTTGATCTTGTCGGCCGCCGCCGGGATCAGGATCAGGCCCGGCACGTCGTCCTCGCCCGGGTGGCCAGCGCATTCGAAGCCGTCGATGGAGATGGCGTCGACGCCCATCCGCTCCGCCGACAGGCCGTGGCGCACCGAGGTGCATTTGTGGATCACCTTGATCCCGTGTTTCTTGAACTCCTCGACGTGCTCGATGGGCTTGTTGCCGGCGGTCTCCACGATCTTGATCCCGGCCTCAATGATCGCCTGGCGGTACTCGGCGTAGGGCGGCGGCTTGATGGCCGGAAGGATGGTCAGGTTCACCCCGAACGGCTTGTCGGTCAGCGCGCGGCAACGCGCGATCTCTTCGGTGAGCTTTTCCGGCGTCGGCTGGGTCAGCGCGGTGATGAAGCCCAGGCCCCCGCCATTGGCGACCGCGGCCACCAGCTCGGCGCGGCCGACCCATTGCATGCCACCCTGGACGATAGGATGCTCGATCCCGAACATCTCGGTGAACCGGGTCTTGAGCGCCATCGGGCGTGCCTCCAAACGTTTGTTTGGATGACACTGAACCCGCAGACGCCGCGTCAGGCAACCCCTACTGCATCCCCGCGCGGCCGATGGCGTAGAAGCGCTCGGCGCGATGCTTGCGCAGTTCGTCGGGCGTGAAACCCTCCAGCGCCTTCAGCTCTTCCTCGACCGCATCGCCCACCGCCTTGAGGGTCGCCTCGGGATCGGAATGGGCGCCGCCCGGTGGCTCGGGGATGATCCGGTCGACGATCTTCAGGCCGAGCAGGTCCTGAGAGGTGATCTTCATGGCCTTGGCCGCCTCATCCGGCGTCCGCGCGCCGCGCCAGAGGATCGAGTTCGCGCCCTCCGGCGAGATCACCATGTAGATGGCGTGCTCCAGGATCAGCACCCGCGAGCCGCTGGCGATGGCGCTGGCGCCGCCGGACGCGCCCTCACCGGTGATGACGGCCACGATGGGCACGCCCAGCAGCAGGCTCTTTTCCGTCGACCGCGCGATGGCCTCGGCAACCCCGCGCTCCTCCGACGCCACGCCGGGATAGGCG
>DASRRU010000044.1:0-8017 GCA_035656795.1 Phenylobacterium sp.
CTGACGGCGGCCTCGGCGGCCTGGAGCCAGCCTCCCCCGGCCCAAACGGCGGCCCAGATCGACGCGCGCGTGGCCCGGGTGCTGGCCAAGACCCCGCTGATCGACGGCCACAACGACTTTCCGTGGGAAGTCCGGGAGCGCTGGGCGGGCAAGACCGGCGCCTTCGATATGAAGAGCGACCTTACCCATGCGCCCGCCGCGCCGGGCTCGGATTCGACCGGCGGCCTGATGACCGACATCCCGCGCCTGAAGGCGGGCCAGGTGGGTGCGCAGTTCTGGTCGGTATGGATCCCGGTGACCGTCACCGGCCCGGCGGCGGTGCAGATGACCCTCGAGCAGATCGACGTGGTCAAGCGCCTGGCGGCCCGCTATCCGGCGGATCTCGGAATGGCCTATTCGGCGGACGACATCGTTCGCCTGCACAAGGAAGGCCGAATCGCATCGCTGATCGGCGTCGAGGGCGGCCACCAGATCGACAATTCGCTCGCCGTTCTGCGGGCCTACTATGCGCTCGGCGCGCGCTACATGACGCTCAGCCACGCCACGGCCAACGACTTCGCGGACTCGGCGACCGACAATCCGAAGCACCACGGCCTGACGCCCTTCGGCAAGGCCGTGGTCGGCGAGATGAACCGGCTAGGCATGCTGGTGGACCTGAGCCACGTCTCGCCGGACGTGATGCGCCAGGCTTTGGCCGTCACTCAGGCGCCGGTGATGTTTTCGCATTCCGGCGCGCGGGCCGTGGACGAGCACCCGCGCAACGTACCGGATGATGTCCTGGAAATGGTGGGTCGGAACCATGGGGTGGTGATGGCCAACTTCGCCACGGCCTATGTCAGCCACGAGCGCGCGGTCTGGAACGCCGAGCGCGCGGCGGAGCAGGCGCGGGAGAACACCCCGCCCTACGGCGGCCTCTATATCGGCCAGCCGGACAAGGCCAAGGCCGCGCTGGCGGAATGGGAGCGGACGCATCCGCGGCCGCGCGTCACCCTCGCCCAGGTCGCCGACCACATCGAGCACATCCGCAAGGTCTGCGGCGTCGACTGTGTGGGCCTGGGTTCGGACTTCGACGGCATTCCCGACACGCCGGAGGGTCTGGAGGGCGTCGACAAGTATCCGGCGCTGCTGGCCGAACTGGCTCGCCGGGGCTGGTCGGACGCGGACCTGGGAAAGGTCGCCGGCGGGAACCTGCTTCGCGTGCTGCGCGAGACCGAGGCCACGGCCAGGCGGATGCAGGCGGCGCAGCCTTCGGAGGCTACCCTCGCCGACCTCGACGGTCCGCCAAGACCCTAGAGCCCCTCCCACTCAAGTTGGATCAACCTGAGTGGAGGAGAAGGGCTCCAGATATAGCCGACGATCCTGTTTTATCCCGGCTCAAGTCAGCCGGGACCGGGTCTAGGCGTCCAGCGGCCGGTTGAGGGTCTCGGGCACCAGGAACAGGCAGGTGGCGCAGGACACGGCGGTGAACACGAACGGGTACCAAAGCCCGGAATAGATGTTGCCCACCGAGGCCACGATGGCGAAGGCGGTGAAGGGCACGAAGCCGCCCACCCAACCGGTGCCGATGTGGTAGGGCAGCGACAGGGCCGTGTAGCGGATCTTTGTCGGGAACAGCTCAACCAGGAAGGCCGCGATCGGCCCGAAGAGCCCGGTGGACGCCACTACGAACACCATCAGCACCCCGAAGGCGGCGGGCAGGTTCATCCGCTTGGGATCAGCCTTGGCGGGATAGCCGGCGCGGGTCAGGCCTTCCCTGATCTTGCCCTCGACGCTGGCCTTGATCGCCTTGGCCACGTCCTTGGGCGCACCGCGCGCGTCGAGCGATGGGATGGTCGACAGGCCGACTCTCACGATGGCCAGCTGCCCCGGTTGTCCCGCCTCGTTGATGTAGGAGACCCCGGCGTTGGCCAGGGCGCTCTTGGCGATGTCGCAGGAGGAGGTGAAGCTGGCCTTGCCCACTGGGTCGAACTGTAGGGAGCAGTCCGCGGGGTCGGCGATGACGGTGGCTGGCGCCTGGGCCTGCGCCTCGGCCAGCGCCGGGTTCAGCGCGTTGGCCAGCATGTGGAAGCCGGGGAAGTAGGCGACCAGCATCAGGGTCATGCCGCCCAGCATGACGATCTTGCGGCCCCACTTGTCCGACAGCCAGCCGAAGAAGACGTAGAGCGGGGCGCTGGCCGCCACGATGGCCATCATCAGGCCGTTGATGGTGGTGGCTTCGACCTTCAGGAACTTCTCCATGAAGGTCTGCACGTAGAAGAAGGCCGTGTACCAGACGGCGCCCTGGGCGAACATCACCGCCACCAGGGCCAGCAGCACGAGCTTGAGGTTCTTCCACTGGCCGAAGGCCTCGGCGAAGGGCGCGCTCGACAGGCCGCCCTCTTCCTTCATGGCGGCGAAGGTGGGGCTCTCCTGCAGCTTCATGCGCATGAAGATCGACACCGCCAGCAGGCCGGCCGAAAACAGGAACGGGATGCGCCAGCCCCAGGCGTCGAACGCGGTCGGCCCGAACATCTTGCCCAGCGTCAGGCGGGTCAGCAGGATCACCAGCAGCGCCGCGAACAGGCCGAACGCGGCCGCGGTCTGCACCCAGCCTGTGGAACGCCCGCGCGCGCCCTTGGGCGCATGCTCGGCCACATAGATCGCCGCCCCGCCATATTCGCCGCCGAGCGCGAAGCCCTGCAGGATTCGCATCGCCAGCAGCAGGATCGGCGCCGCGATTCCGGCGGTGGCGTAGCTGGGCAGAAGGCCGATGGCCACGGTCGCTCCGCCCATCAGCGCCACGGTCACCAGGAACGCGCCCTTGCGGCCCACGAGGTCGCCGATCCGGCCGAACGCCAGCGCCCCGATCGGCCTGAATGCGAAGCCCACGCCGAACAGGGCCAGGGCGGCGATATAGCCGGCGGTTTCGTTCAGGCCGGAGAAAAAGGTCTTGGAGATGACCTGGGTCAGGCTGCCGAAGACGAAGAAGTCGTACCACTCGAACGTTGCGCCCAGCGACGAGGCGGCGACCACCATGCGCAGGCTCGCGGCCTTCTCTGGCGCCACGGCGGCGGCGTCTGCGGCGAGTTCCGCCATGCGTCGTTCCTCTTTAGCTTCGAGGGGTGGATTAGCATTCCACCCCCAACTGTCATCCCGGTTTCGCGGAGCGAAGACCGGGACCCATGGACGCCGACGTCGGCTGCAGGGGCAACGCCGACGCTCGCTCCTTCAGTCCCGGCTTGCGTCGATGGGGCCCGGACAAGCGCTGCGCGCTTTCCGGGATGACACGCGTCGGGCGCTGGCTGGGGACGCTAGCAGGTCTTCTTCTTGCCGTTGCCGGCCCTGGGCGGCAGGGCGTGGATGTAGGTCGCCAGCGCGGCCGCATCGGCGTCGCTGAGCTTGCTGGTCGAGGCGACGACGTCCTTCATGCCGGTCGGTTCGTTGAAGCACTTGTCCGTGCCCGACTTCAGGAAATCGGCGATGTCCTGCTCGCTCCAATCGCCAATGCCGTCCTTGGACGAGGTGATGTTGTTGGCGAACCGCCCGCCGGCCTCGAGATTCGGGGCGCCAGCGTAGAGCTTGCCGGCTTCCATTCCGCCAAGGGCGTTGCGCGGGGTGTGGCACTCCGCGCAGTGGGCCGGGCCCTCGGCCAGGTAGGCGCCGCGGTTCCAGGCGGCGGACTGCTTCGGATCGGCCGCGAATTCGTGCGGTTTGAAGAACAGCAGCTTCCAGAAGCCCACCGCGGGTCGCAGGCTGTAGGGGAATTTCAGCTGGTGCGGGGCCGTGGGCTTGGCGATCGCCGGCAGGGTCTGCAGGTAGGCGAAGAGGTCGCGCACATCGGACGTCTTCATCAGGCTGTAGGCCGAGTAGGGGAAGGCCGGATACAGGTGCTCGCCGTGGCGGCCGGTCCCGCGCTTCATGGCGTCGACGAACTGGGCTTCCGTCCAGGCGCCAATGCCGAGCTGCTTGTCCGGAGTGATGTTCGGGGTGACGAAGGTCCCGAAGGGGGACTTCAGCTTCAGGCCGCCGGCCAGTTGGGTGCGGTCGTCCTGGCCGGGCGTCGCGTGACATGCCGAACAGTTTCCGGCGATGAACATCGCCTGGCCATTGGCCACGTCGGGGTGGTAGCCGGCCGCCAGCTCGGACGACGGCAGCGTCTTGGGGGCCGTCAGCATCCAGAGGGCGGCGGCCACGACCACGGCCAACACGCCTACGACGATCAATTCGCGCCTAAGCATCGCCGTCTTCCATCCCTTGATTGTCGAGTTTCAGAAGCGCCCCGGCGCTCCGAGGGGATCAGCCCGCCTGCTTCTTGCGATAGACGTCATGGCACGACTTGCAGGTCGCGCCCACCGCGCCGAACGCCGGCTTGAAGGTCTCGGCGCTGGTCGCCTTGCCCGCCGTGGTGGCGAGCGTCCCCATCTCGGCCAGGCGCTTATCAAAATCGGCCTTGTCTTCCCAGACCTTTGGCGAGGCCGCGGTCTTGGGGTCGGCGCCACTGCCCGCCGGATATAGTCCGTGCAGCTTCTTGGCGTCGCCCGCCAGGGTGTCCATCAGCCCCTTGACCTTGGTCCCGTCGAAGGGCGTCGCCGGCGAGGTGAAGGCTACCGATTCCTTCATGGTCTGGCCGACCTGCTTCATCGTTGCCTGACGCTCTTCAACCGGATTGCCGGCCGACAGGGCGAGCGAGGAGATTCCGATCGCCAGAACCGCGCCGGCGGCCGTGGCCCACACAAGAGTTCGAGAAGGCGTCATGCAAGGCTCCGGAGTGCGCTCGCTCCCGAGGCGGGCGCGAGGTTTGCAGTGGTCTGGAGGCGGCCGGCGGCGTCGGGTGAATCCCAACGATTTCAGCGCAACCCCCCGGTTTTCAGTCTCGTTGGGGCACGACGTACCGCGCCGACGTCCCTGCCACAAGTGGCAACGCTTCCCGGTTCCGACATACCGGTTGTTCGAAGGTCCGCGGTCCGGCCATCCCCCAGGTTGAGAGCCCGTTTCGTCCGGGCGCGTTGCTTCGACGCGAACGGGAAGGCCGTTAGGGCTTCAGCGTCGCCAGGTAGTCGGCGATGGCCTTTGCGGACGCCGCGTCGCTGGCGCCCGAATAGTCCATCTTGTTGCCCGGCACGGTCTTGGCGGGGTCGAGGATGAAGGCGGCGAGGTTCTCCGGCGTCCAGCTCATGCCCCAGGCCTTCATGGCCGGTGAGTAGTCGTAGTCCGCAACAGACCCCGCCTTGCGGCCGGCGATGCCGAAAAGCGTGGGGCCGAGCGACACGCCGTTCGGCTTGATCTCGTGACAAGCGGTGCATACGGCGAAGTCGGCCGGCGGCGCGGCCGGCTGGGCCGTGGCGCAGGTCGCCGCGGCCGTGGCGATCGCCGCCAGCCAGAGGGGGCGCCGCAGCAGCGTGGGAAGTGGGCTCATCAGGTCATCTCCCAGGGGTGTTTCCTTCGGCGGAGCCTTAGCATCGGTTCGCGCGCGGTTGGAAGCGCCTAGACCATGTCCCGTGAGCGAGCAGCGCCCTATGCGGCTGCGATCACCTCAGCCTCGCCCTCGGGCGCAGGCATGCTGAGGCGGGCGATTTCACGCAGCAGGACGCCGGGCGAGATCGGTTTGCCGACCACCCCGTCCATGCCGGCTTCGAGATAGGCGCGGCGCTGGTGGGCGAGCACGTTGGCGGTCAGCGCCACGATCGGTGTTTCGGCCGCGGGGCCGCCCAGGGCGCGGATGCGTCGTGCGGCCTCCAGTCCGTCGATCCCCGGCATCTGCACGTCCATCAGGATCAGGTGAAAGTCACCACGCTGGGCGGCGTCGACGCCCAGGTAGCCGTCGGCGGCGGTCGCCACCTGTGCGCCCAGGCTTTCCAGCAGCTTGGTGGCGATCATCCGGTTTGTGGCGTTGTCCTCGACGATCAGCACGCGCAGACCCTCCAGGACCGGCTCCAGGCTCTCGCAGCTCTCGGCTTCGGCCAGAGTGGCTTCGGCGGCGATCTCCAGCCAGAACGTCGAGCCCAGGCCCTCCTCGGAGCTGAAGCCCACGGCGCCGGACATCATCTCGGCAAGCTTTTCCGTGATCGCCAGCCCCAGGCCGGAGCCGCCGAACTTGCGGGTGGTGGAGGCGTCGCCCTGGTCGAACCGCTGGAAAATCCGGCCCTGCGCCTTGGCGGGGATGCCGACCCCGGTGTCGATCACGTCGAAGCGCAGGAAGCCAGGTCGGGGCGACCCGCAGCGCACCGTGACCGAACCGCGCTCGGTGAATTTCACGGCGTTGCCGATCAGGTTGAAGAGGGCCTGGCGCACGCGCACCGGGTCGGAGCGCACCCAGCCCAGGTTCGGATCGCAGTCGAGGCGCAGGAGCAGGCCCTTGCCCTCGGCCTGCGGCCGCAGCAGGCGAACGACGCCCTCTAGCAGGATCTGGGGATCGAGCGCCTCGTTGGTCAGTTCCAGACGGCCGGCCTCAATCTTCGAGAAGTCGATGACGTCGTTGAGCAATTCGGCCAGCATCTGGCCGCAGGAAAGCGCCTCTTCCAGCATGTGCCGGCCGTCCTCGGTGAGCTTCTCGCTCTTGAGCAGGTGCAGCACGCCCATCACGCCGTTCATCGGCGTGCGGATTTCGTGGCTCATGTTGGCCAGGAAGGCGGACTTGGCCTCGCCGGCCGCCTCGGCGGCCTGCTGGGCGTCGAGCAGGGCGATTTCCTGGCGCTTGCGCTCGTCGAGGTCCTGGATCAGGCCCACAGCTTTCAGCCAGCGACCGCCGCGGCCGACCTTCAGGTGGTGCGAGACGCGGATCCAGCGCGTCTCGCCGTCCGCCCGCACGATCCGGGCGTCGAAGGCGCCGGAGCGGTTCGAGCCGGTGTGCAGCGATCGGAAGGACTCCCGCACATGGTCCAGGTCGTCGGGATGGAAGCCGGGGAAGCGAAGCTGGGTCGCCTCCTCATAGCGGGCCCCGCCGCCGTGCCCGGTGATCTTCACGAACTCCGGAGAGGCCCAGAAGCGCTTTGAGACGTGGTCGATTTCATAGACGCCGGCCTCGGCAGCCTCGAGCGCCACGGCCAGACGCTGGGCGTTGGCCTGGGCCTCGCGTTCGGCCCGCTTCATCCGCAGCTCGCCGCGGCGCGCGACGTCACGGGCCTTGGCCAGTTCGGTGATGTCTTCGGAGATGCCCTTGAGCGCAAAGACACCGCCTGGCCGCGGGTCGGTGCGGAAGGTGGAGCGCCAGGAGGTCCAGCGGCCGTTGACCTTCAGGCGGTGTTCGAGGCTCGCGCCGACGCCGGTTGTCACCGCGCGGGCCATCAGCGTCTGGGTGAGCTTGCGGTCGGCCGGGTGCACGACGGCGTAGAACAGCTCCGGCGTGCGAATGTCCTCGGGGTTGAAGTTGGTCAGCGACAGCAGATCGCGCGACCACTCAATGCGTCCTTCGAGCGGCTCGAAGATCCAGGTCCCGATGCCCGCCGACTCGCTGAGAAGCCGCCGCGCGCGGCGCGTCTCCTCCAGCTCCACGGCCCGCGCGCGCTCTTCGGTCGCGTCACGCAGGTTGCCGATGAAATCGCCGTTGGCCATCTTCTGAGTGCGGGCCGAGAACCAGCGGTAGGTTCCGTCCTTGGCCCGCACGCGGACCTCGCGTTCGAACAGGCCGCCCGGCGGCATGTCCACGAAGCGGTCGACCACGCCGCCCCGGTCGTCGGGATGGGTGAAGTCGATGGCGCGCCGACCCACAACCTCAGCCTCGTCCCAGCCGAGCAGGGTCTTCCACGCCGGATTTATCAGCTTGTGAAAGCCGCTGGAATCCACAACGTGCATGAGGTCGCTGCTGTTCTCGAACAGCAAGCGGATCATATCAGCCTTGTCGGCCGCGCTTGACGCGCTTTTTCCGGCCATCGACGTTCCACCCCCAGGTAGAGGTGCGACAATAACCCTCAGTCGTAAACGTAACGTTGGTTGCCGGGGGCGGCCCGCCACCACCGCCGAGGGATCTTCCCCCACCGGTTGCATCGAGCGGGTGGCGGTGGGAACTCGCGGCGGAGCCTAGAAGGCGTTCTCGCCGGTG
>DASRRU010000045.1:0-13567 GCA_035656795.1 Phenylobacterium sp.
GGCCAGCTCATCGTCCTCCGAGCGGCCGCCTTCGGTGGGGAACCGCGGCAGGATCGGATCGCGCTTGGGGACCATGAAGGCGCAGCGGCGCGCGACATCGAGGGTGTTGTCGCAGGCCTCCGGGAGGTCCGCGAAGAGCGCGCGCATGTCGGCGGCCGACTTGAACCAATGCTCGCCGCTGACGCGCCGCCGCTCGTCTTGGCCGATGAAGGCTCCGTCGGCGATGCACAGCAAGGCGTCATGGGCCAGGTGCATGGCCGCATTCTTGAAATAGACATCGTTGGTGGCGACCAGCGGCGCGTCGGCCTCGTAGGCGAAAGCCACCAGGTCCGGCTCGGCGGCGGCCTCGTCGCCGAGTTCGTGCCGCTGCAACTCCACGTAGAACCGATCCGTGAAGACGCGATGCATCTCGGCAAGGACCGCGCGGCCCTCCTTGGCCTTGCCGGCGGCGAACAGCGGGTCGGCCGGGCCGTCGGGGCCGCCGGAGAGCAGGATCAGCCCCTCGGCGTGGGCGCAGACTTTTTCCCAGGTGACGTGCGGCTCGTCGGTGGGATCGATCTCCAGGAACGCGGCTGAGGAGAGTTCACTGAGGTTCGCGTAGCCCTGCTCGTTCTGGGCCAGCAGGACGACAGTGGGAGTCTTGGCCCATCGCGCGGCCGGCGCCTCGCCGATCCCTGTGACCGGCAGCGCGCAACCGATGATCGGCTGGACGCCGGCCTCCTTGGTGATAACGGAGAATTCCAGGGCGCCGAACAGATTGGCCCGGTCGGTGAGCGCCACCGCCGGCATCCCGGCCTCGGCCGCCAGCACGCCGATCTTGTCGGCCTTGATGGCGCCCTCGAGCAGCGAATAGGCCGAGCGGACGCGTAGGTGGACAAAGCCCCCGGTCGTGTCGTTCGGGACCCCGTCGCTCACCCTTGCCGCCTCTCCCATCCGCATGGCGGTCAGCCCATGTGAGCCGCCACAGCACACATCATCCAGACAAAGCTGGCGACCGAAACAAAGGCCAGTGATTCTCGGGCCAGACGAACCATCGCGGGTATCCTTCTGTGGGCGGGCTTGTGGACAAGCCGAATGCGTTCCGGTTTCGTTCTTATTCCCTTTTTGTTCTCACGGTCAAGCCCGGATAACCGGCCGATTGCAATCCGCCGGAGCGTTCCCAGATAGGTGAGTGCGTGCAATGGTGACGCCCGAGGGCGTTGGTCTTGAAGGTCTTCTGCGATGCGTTGGATTGTTTTGGGTTTCTGCCTCAGCGCCCTGGCAGGCGGCGCGGCGCTGGCCGGGCAGGCGCCGGGCCAACGGTCAGGTCAGCAACCGGTCAATAGTGAACTCATCAGGCTTCACGACGACCTGAAATTGACCGATGACCAGGAGGGCGCGTGGCGTGCCTACACCCTGGCCATTGCGCCAAGTCCGGACGCCGTGGCCCGCCACCAGGCGACCGGCGAACTGCTGCCGCTGGTGCCGACGCCGCGCCGCCTCGCGCTCATCGAGGCGACCATGCTGCAGGACAGCCTCGACTTCAAACGTCAGAGCGCGGCGGTGAACGCCTTCTACGGCAAGCTGACGCCGGACCAGCAGAAGGTGTTTGATCGAGAGACCCTGGCCGCAGACTCAAACGCCGGCGGCGACCGTCGCTGACCTCGAGCTATTTCGGTTCAGATGGAGTCACCTGAACCGAACAGCGCGGCTTCAATTCGAAATCTAGTTGGCGCAGGGAACCCAGTTGTAGGCCTGCTTGCTCGCATCCCACGCCCACGACCCACAGGCTGCCGGCGGGGGCGCCGCGCCGGTCGGCGGCGGCGCGGCCTCGCTGGGCGGCGGATAACCCCCGGCCGGCGCGGGATAATAGTAACCGCCTGGCGGCGGATAGGGCGCGTAGTAGCCGTAATAATACGGCGCGTCATAGAGCCAGGGGTCGTAGGCGCTCAGGCCAAAGGCCAGGCCGAGGCCGAAACCCGCGCCATAGAACGGATAGCCGTAGCCTGGGAAGAAACCGCGTGGGTGACCGCCAAAACCGCGTCCGCCATAGCCGCCGTGGAAGCCGCCGCCATGGAAGCCACCGTGCCCGCCCACCGAAGGCCCTGCACCGCCGCTTCCACCACCATGGCTCCAGCCGCCGTGAGATTGCGCCGCCGCCGGCGCCGCCGCGGCCAGCAAGGATGCGCCTGCCAACGCGCAAATGATCGTCTTCAACTCAAGACCTCCTGGAGAGGCCGAGGCCGCAAGGGCCCACGGTAAACGTCCCGGAACCAAGATAGGCTTTCAACCGTCAGCACAAAAGCCCCTTGTTACAAAGGGTTCGGAGAATGTTCGGCTTACGGCGTTACGCCGCGCGGCCGAGCGGGCGCTATGCCTTCGCCTGCGGCTCCAGATGCCCGTCCTTGAGCGCGAAGACCCGATCCATGTGCCGGGCGAGCTCCAGGTTATGGGTGGCCACCACAGCGGCGACTCCGGTGCGGCGCGCCAGGTTGTAGAGGTTTTCGAACACCGCCGTAGAGGTGTGGGGATCGAGGTTGCCCGTGGGCTCGTCGGCCAGCAGAAGACGCGGCGAATTGGCGAGCGCCCGAGCCACGGCGACCCGCTGCTGTTCGCCGCCGGACATCTGGGCCGGCTGGTGCTGGACCCGTCCGGAGAGGCCCAGCTCGCCGAGCAGCGCGGCGGCCCGGGCCTGGGCCTTCGCGCGTGGGACGCCGGCGATCATCAGCGGCAGGGCCACGTTATCGAGCGCTGTAAACTCCGGCAGCAGGTGGTGGAACTGGTAGACAAAGCCGATGGTCGCCAGGCGCACACGGGTGCGGCCGCGGTCCGGCAGGTCGGAACAGTCGCGACCCTCGATGGTGATCCGCCCGGCGTTGGGGTGCTCCAACAGGCCCGCAGCGTGCAGCAGCGACGACTTGCCTGATCCCGACGGTCCGATCAGGCCCACGATTTCTCCGGGCTGCACATCGAGATCGACCCCGCGCAGCACGGTGAGCTCGCCCGCTCCGGTGACGTAGGACCGCTCCAGGCCGCGGATCGACAGGACCGGATCACTCATAGCGAAGCGCCTCCACCGGATCGAGGCGCGAGGCGCGCCAGGCCGGAGGCAGGGTCCAGACCATGGACATGACCAGGGAAAAGCCCACGATGATCGCCACCTCGACCCAGTCGACCTTGGCCGGCAGGCGCGACAGGAAATAGACGTCCGAGGCGAACACCTGCTGGCCGGTCGCCCATTCCACGAAGCTCTGGATCGGGTCGATGTAGACCGAGATCAGCACGCCGAGCGCCAGGCCGGCCAAGGTGCCCGCCGCCCCGATCGCCGCCCCAGCCATGAAGAAGATCCGCATGATCGAGCCCTGCCCCGCGCCGATGGTGCGCAGGATCGCGATGTCGCGGCCCTTGTTCTTTACCAGCATGACCAGGCCCGAGATGATGTTCATGGCCGCGATCACCACCAGCATCATCAGGATCAGGCGCATGACGTTGCGCTCGACCTTCAGCGCGCCCCAGTAGGAGGCGTCGCGCTGCGTCCAGTCGGCGACCAGGGCGGTGGGCCCGGCCGCGCGGCTGATCGCGGCCTTGATCTGCGGGGCCTTGTCCGGGTCTTTGACGCGGATTTCGATGGCGTCGACCGTGCCTTCGCGCCCGAAGAACAGCTGAGCCTGCTCGAGCGGCATGAAGATATAGGCTTGGTCGTATTGGCTCATGCCGGCGGTGAAGGTGGCGCCTACCAGATAGGCCTTTTGCAGCGGCGTGCCGCCGAAGGCGGTGGACCCGCCTGAGGGCGAGATGAGCGTGATGTTGTCGCCGGGCTTGACCCCCAGCTGATCGGCCAACCGCGCGCCCACCACCACCACGTCGCCACCGTAGGATCCCTGGCCGAAGCCCTTGAGATCTCCCCGGGTGATGTTGCCGGCGACGATGCGCGTGTTCGCGAGATCCTTCGGCGTCAGGCCGCGCACCATGGCGCCGGTCACCTGGTTGGGGCCGAGCGCGATGGCCTGGGCGTCGATCACCGGGAACGCCTGTGTGACGCCAGGGACCTTGGCGATCTTCTCGACCGCGATGTCGCGCATCTGGGCATTGTCCAACAGGCCGCCGGTGACGAAGACATGGCCGTTGAAGCCGAGGATCTTGCCCAGCAGCTCGGCGCGGAAGCCGTTCATCACCGACATGACGATAATCAGGATCGCCACCGCCAGCGTCACGCCGGTGAACGAGATGATCGAGATCAGGGCGACGCCGCCCTCGCTTCGCTTGGCGCGCAGATAACGCCCGGCCAACATCCGCTCCCACAGGCCGAACGGGGCCGCGCGACCGCCGATGCCCGCGGGCGTTCCGCTCACGCTATGATGACCTTCAACGCCTGTTCCAGCGGCAGCGTCTGGCGCTCGTCCGTGGCGCGGCGCTTGATCTCGACGACGCCGTCGGCGACCCCCTTGGGCCCGACGATCAGCTGCCAGGGGATGCCGACCAGGTCGAGGGAGGCGAACTTCGCGCCCGGCCGGTCGTCGCGGTCGTCCAGCAAGGGCTCCTTGCCGGCCGCTTCAAGCGCCTTGTAGGCCTGCTCGGCCACCGCATCGACCTCGGCGGTTCCCGGCCGCAGGTTGACCACGGCCACGCCGAAGGGCGCCACGGCGTCGGGCCAGATGATCCCGGCCTCGTCGTGACTGGCCTCGATGATCCCCGCCACCAGGCGTGACACGCCGACGCCATAGGAGCCGCCGTGGATCGGGACGTCCTTGCCGTCGGGACCGGTGACCAGGGCCTTCATCGGCTTCGAGTACTTCTCCCCGAAGTAGAAAATGTGGCCGACCTCGATGCCGCGTGCGGTCATCCGCTTGTCGGCGGGGGCCTCGGCCTCGAAGCGGGCCTGATCGTGCATCTCATCGGAGGCGGCGTAGAGGCTGGTCCGCTGAACTACGAGCGGTTCGAGATCCCCGTCCCAGTCAATGTCCGGACCAGGCGCACCCATCTCGACCAAATCCCGGTGGGCGAAGACTTCGCTCTCGCCGGTGTCGGCCAGGATGATAAACTCGTGGGACAGGTCGCCGCCGATCGGGCCGGGATCGGCCTTCACCGGGATCGCCTTCAGCCCCAGCCGCGCATAGATATTCAGGTAGGCCAGGAACATCCTGTTGTAGGACTTGCGCGCCGCAGCCTCGTCGATGTCGAAGCTATAGGCGTCCTTCATCAGGAACTCGCGCCCGCGCATGACCCCGAAACGGGGCCGCCGCTCGTCGCGGAACTTCCACTGGATATTGTAAAGATTCTTCGGCAAATCCTTGTAGGACTTCACATAAGCTCTGAAAATCTCGGTGATGACCTCCTCCGCCGTGGGCCCGTAGAGCAGGTCGCGGTCGTGGCGATCCTTGATGCGCAGCATCTCATCGCCGTAGTCGTCGTACCGTCCGCTCTCGCGCCAAAGGTCGGCGAGCTGCAGGGTGGGCAGCAGGACCTCAATGGCGCCGGCCCGATCCATCTCCTCGCGGACGATCTGCTCGATCTTCTTCAGCACCTTCAGGCCCAGTGGCAACCAGGCGTAGATCCCGGCCGCCTCCTGGCGGATCATGCCGGCGCGCAGCATGAGCTGGTGGGAGACGATCTGGGCGTCGGCGGGCGCCTCGCGCAGGGTGGGCATGAAGTAGCGCGACAGGCGCATGATCGAGAGGCTTTCCAAACAGAACCGTAAGCGGAGGGCTCTGATAGCCTTCGCCTGCGCGCCTTGGCAAACCCGTTCAGCTATGCGGGCCGGGAAGCCGCGACAGGTCGATCAGTCTGAAGTGGATCACCAGCCACAGGATTGCGAAGACGATCGCCGAGATCCAGGTGGTGGTGATGAACTTGCGCTTCAGCTTGGGGTCCACCGGAGCGCCGGGGTCGGAACCGTCGTTGGGCAGGCCCGCGTCGGCGCGGCTTTGCACGCCGATCGGCAGGATGGCGAAGAGCACGGTCCACCAGATGGTCAGGTAAACGGCGATGAGGGTGATCGGGCCGCCCATCAGTGCGCGCCCTTCGGGGTTTCCATGAGTTCCACGAGCACGCCGCCCATGTCCTTGGGGTGGACGAAGATCACCGGCACGCCGTGGGCCCCGATGCGCGGCGTCCCGCCGTTCAGCACCGTCGCGCCCTTGGCCGCCATGTCGTCGCGGGCGGCGATGATGTCGGGGACCTCGAAACAGACGTGATGCTGGCCGCCCTTGGGGTTCTTGGCCAGGAAGGCGGTGATCGGCGAACTCTCGTCGATCGGCTCGATCAACTCGATCTGGCTGTTGGGCAGGTTCACGAAACAGACCCAGACCCCCTGCTCCTTCATGGCGAAGGTCTCGGAGAACTCGGTCGCGCCCAGCATCTCGCGATACATCTTCACCGAGGCTTCGATGGATGGCGTGGCGACGCCGACGTGGTTCAGTTTTCCGATCATAGGGGCGGTATAGCCGGGTGCGCCCTACCCCTCCAGTGTCATCCTGGTTTCGCGGCAAGCGAAGACCGGGACCCATAGACGCAGACCTATCGGAGATCGCTGCCCGCTTGGTGGTTATGGGTCCCGGACAAGCGCTGCGCGCCTTCCGGGATGACAACGGTGGGAAAGGCGCCGCCGGTTAGCGCCCCTTGCGGACAAAATCGGCGATCAGATCGGCGACCTCCTTGGGATGCTCGATCTGCATCAGGTGGCCGGCGTCCTTGACCACGAGGCGCTTCGAGCCCGCGATCAGCACCGCGGCCACGCCGGCGATGGCATGGACATCGGGGATGTCCCATTCGCCCTCCAGGATCAGAGTCGGAACCTTGATGTCCGGCAGGTGCGGGATGTCCGAAGCCCATCCCTTCATCTTGTCGTTCACCTGGTGCTTCAGGTCCTGTGGACTGGCTTTGATCAGGGCGACCGCTTTGTCACGCGCGGGCTCATGGCCGGGGCCCATGAGCCACGGATCCCTGCGCGCGTTCTCGATCACGCCGTTGAAGTTGCCGATGAGCATCGGCAGGGCGATGCGCAGGTTGCGGTCGTTGAAGTGCTTGGACATCGGGAAGCCATTGATCGCGGCGCCGCCGATGATGAGCCGGTCCACCTGCTCGGGGTGTTCGATGGCGTAGCTAACCGCCAGGCCGCCACCGAAGGAGAAACCGACTAGGCTGGCATGATCGAACTTCGCCGCGCGCATCACCGCCGCCACGTCCTCCTGCGGAGAATAGGGCGCCTTGGCCGCTGGCGACCTGCCGTACCCGCGCCGGTCGTAGCGCACGACCCGGAAGTCCTTGCAGAGGATCGGCCACATGTCATCGAAGCTGGCGGAGTTGATCACTCCATCGTGGATCAGCACGATGGCCTGGGGCCCGGAACCGCAGGTCTCGTAGCAGATCTGGCCGCCGTCCACATCGACCATCTCGGCCCGCGCCGCGCCAGCCCACAGCGCCGCCAGGCTGCAGGCAAGCGTCATCGTTCGCCCGATCATCGGTCGTTCTCTTTCGGTTGACTTGTCAGAGATGGAAGGTCAGCTCGCCTGTCGCAGCGCCTCGACGCCCTCGTCAGGTACGAATTCGATGATGTCGCCCGGCTGGCACTCCAGCACCCGGCAGATGGCCTCCAGGGTCGAGAACCGCAGGCCCTTCACCTTGCCGGACTTGAGCAGCGGCAGGTTGGCCTCGGTGATGCCGATGGCGCGGGCGAGCACGTTGGAGCGCACCTTGCGGCGGGCCATCATCACGTCGAGGCGGATCACGATGGCCATCAGACGAATCCCTCGCGGTCTTCCTCGATCTCGTGGCCGGCCTGCATGACCAGGGCGACGAAGAAGACCACGGCGCCCAGCACCAGCTCCTGGACCGCCGCCATGTGCGCCCACTGCTTGTCGATCTCCAGGCCGGTCGCCGCGAGCACGAGGTGACAAAGGAACGGCGCGGCGGCGTCGGCGATCAGGCAGACGCCCATGGCCTGGATCAGCTTGGCGGTGCGCGCGGTGAACACCTGGCCCTGGCCGTAGAGCCGGAACAGGGACCGCAGACACCAGAACAGCAGAATGGTCGGCGCCCCGCGCACGACGACGTCGAGCGAATAGGCGAGCCGCTCGGTGAGCGACCATGTGTAGAACGGCACGAAGTCCGAGGGCAGCGGACCGGTCGTGATGATTCCGCCGCGCGGTCCGACGGCGAGCATCGTCCCCTGGTAGAAGAAGATCACCCAGAAGCTGAAGGCCGCCAGCGCGACGAAGGCCCCGAACAGGCCCGCGAACAGCAGCTCGAATCCGCGACTGGCCGCACGGATCTTGCGGAAGCTGGGCGTGGGCGCCGGACGCGCCGGCGCGATATCGACGATGGACGCCATGAGCGGTCTCCCCGAAGGATGACCACAGCGTCTCGCGTTAATTTCTTTCTGTCAAACGATAATCAAAGCCGCAGAACTGTCGTCTCCACCACGGGCCGCCGGCCCCAGATCCGTTGGCTGGCCTTCTTGATGGTCCGGGAGATGGCGGCTTCCACGTCCTCGTCGACGTCCCGCTGGGCGCCCTTCAGGCGGCCGATCGCCTGTTCGGCCTCGTCGGCCAGGTCGTCGAGAATGTCGTCCAGCGGATAGTCGGGTTCCGACGGCAGGCCGAGCGCCCGGACTTGGGGGCCCGATGCGATGCGGCTGTTGCCGTCCAGCACGACCGAGACCGCCAGCATGCCGTTGGAGGCCGCGTGGCGGCGTTCTCGCAAGGCGTCGCCGTTCTCGACCGTCACCATGCCGCCGTCGACGTAGAGCCGGCCGGCGGGGACCTCGTCGATGATGGCGGCGCGGCCGGGCGCGAGGCGGACCATGTCGCCGTTGCGCGGCGTCACCTGCTGCGGGACCTGCAGGTCGCGGGCGAAGGCCGCGTGCTCCAGGAGGTGGCGGCGCTCGCCGTGGGTCGGGACCGCGATTTCCGGCCGCGCCCAGCGGTACATCTCGGCGAGCTCGTCACGGCACGGGTGGCCGCTCACGTGGATGCCGGGGTGGTCGCGCTCTGTGTAGAGCCGCACGCCGCGGTCGGCGAGGCGATCCTGCAGGTTGCGGATCGGGATCTCGTTGCCAGGGATCACGCGACTGGAGAAGACGCAGGCGTCGCCCGCGCCAAGGCTGACGTGGGGGTGGGTGCCGTCGGCGATCCGCGACAACGCCGCCCTGCCCTCGCCCTGGCTGCCGGTGCAGAGGTACAGCACCTTGTCCGGGGGGAACTTCTTGGCCTCGCTGTCGTCGAGGAACGGCTTCAAGCCCTCCATCAGGCCCACCGACTTGGCCGCGGCCGACATGCGGTGCATGGAGCGCCCGGCCAGCACCACGCGCCGGCCATTGGCCTCCGCCGCGCGGGCGATGGAATCCATTCGCGCCACATTGGAGGCGAAGCAGGCGACCGCGACCTTGCCCTTCAGGGTGCCGATCAGCGGGATCAGGGTGTCGCGCACCTCGGATTCCGAGCCGGCGTGGCCGTCCACGAAGACGTTGGTCGAGTCACAGACCATCGCCAGCACACCCTCGTCGCCCAGCCTGCGGATGGCGTCCTGGTCGGTGACCGCGCCCAGCAGCGGGTCAGGATCGATCTTCCAGTCGCCGGTGTGCAGGATGGCGCCCAGCGGCGTGCGGATCGCCAGGCCGTTGGGCTCGGGGATCGAGTGGGTGAGCGTGATCAGCTCCAGCTCGAAGGGGCCCAGCGAAATTTTGCCGCTGAGCGGCACCTCGGTGATGTCCACCTGGTCGAGGATGCCCGCCTCGCGAAGCTTCTCGCGCAGGATGAAGGCGGTGAAGGGCGTGGCGTAGACAGGCGCCTTGAAGCGCGGCCACAGCCAGGCGACCGCGCCGATGTGATCCTCATGGGCGTGGGTCAGCACAATGCCCAGCAAGCGGTCGGCGTTCTCTTCCATGAAGGTTGGATCGGGCAGGATCACCTCGACGCCCGGCGTGGTCTGATCGCCGAAGGTGATGCCCAGGTCGACGACGATCCACTTGCGGTCGTGCGGCGGCCCGAAGCCGTAGAGGTTGAAGTTCATGCCGATCTCGTTCGACCCGCCCAGCGGCAGGAAAACGAGCTCGTCGTCTTTGGACTTGGATGGCTTGGGGGGCATTAGCTCTTACTGGTGTTGCGGCGCCAAATCTCGAGCAGGCCCCTGATTGTCAGATCGGAATCAAACGTGTCGATCGCCATGGTCGCCCCATGAAATAGGGAGGCGACGCCGCCGGTGCCAATGACGGTCATGGGCCGTTCCCATTCGCCCTTGATCCGCGCGATCAGCCCTTCGATGAGGCCGATATAGCCCCAGAAGACCCCGGACTGCATGGCGCCCACCGTATCCTTGCCGATGATCCGTTGCGGCTTCTGGATCGCCACGCGGGGCAGCTTCGCGGCCGCCTGGTGCAGGGCTTCCATGGAAAGGTTGATGCCCGGCGCGATGAGGCCACCCTCGAAGCTGCCGTCGGCTGCGACGATGTCGAAGGTGGTGGCCGTGCCGCTGTCGATGACGATCAGGTCGCCGGGGTATTCGACGTGGGCTCCGACGGCGTTGACCAGCCGGTCGGCGCCCGCCTCGCTGGGCTTGTCGATCCTGACCTCGATGCCGAGGTCGGCGTTTTCGCCGATCACCAGGGGTTCGACCTTCAGATAGCGGCGCGACAGGTTGCGCAGGTTGAAGATCGATTGCGGCACAACGCTGGAGATGATGCAGCCGTTGAAGACCCCGAACTGGAGCCCGGCCATCGAAAGCAGCTGGGAGAGCCAGACGGCGTATTCGTCGGCCGTGCGCGTGGAGTGGGTCGCCGAGCGCCACTGGGCGATCCACTCTTGGCCGTCATGCACGGCGAAGAGGGTGTTGGTGTTGCCCTGTTCGATGGCCAGCAGCATGGGTCAGGCGCCTCCGAAGAACACGTCGCCGGCCGTTATGCGCTCCAGCGCGCCGTCGTCCAGCCGTAGCCGAAGCGCGCCGTCGGGGTCCATCCCCTCGGCCACGCCGGAAACCGTGCGGTTCGGCAGCCGCGCCTCGCACCGCTCGCCCAGGCCGTGGGCGCGGGCGGTCCAGCCCTCGGCGATGGGCGAAAACCCCTGAGTTGCCCAGAGCTTGCGCCAGGATTCGAACCTCGTCGCGAGAACCTCCAGGGCGTCCAGCGGCTTCGGCGGTTGGCCGGCCATGTGCTCGGCGAAGGATGTCGCGGGCCTTTCGGTGCCCTCCGGGGCATGCGCCAGGTTGACGCCGATACCCACCGCGAGCCACAGCCGGCCGTCCGGCCGTGCGCCGGACTCCACCAGGATGCCGACCGCCTTGCGGCCGAACACCAGCACGTCGTTGGGCCATTTCAGCCGCGCCGCGCCGGGGCCCAGGCAGGTGTCGGCCAGGTCGCAGGCCGCCAACGCCGCGACGAAGGAAAGCTGGGCCGCCTCCGCCGCGGGGACATCGGTGGTGGTCAGCAGGGTGGCCGCGAGGTTGCCGGTCTCGGTGGACCACGCGCGACCGCGACGGCCACGGCCAGCGGTCTGCCGCCCAGCCGTGATCCAGACGGGACCAGGGCTCCCCGCCTCGGCGCGGCGGCGGGCCTCGGCATTGGTCGAGTCGATCTCGGCATAGGCCTCGATCGGCGGGTGATCGTTCAAGCTAGACCAGGCCGAAGGCGTGGGCGGCGCGGCCGGCGGCCGGATAGATCCAGATCAGCGCGCCAAGCACGACGGGGAAGGAGAACAGCGCCAGCCCCATGCCGATGACGCGGGCCTCGGCAGGCGGGGTGTCGGTGGCGCCGACGGAGCCATCGAACCACATCACCTTGATCAGGCGCAGGTAGTAGAAGGCCGCCACCACGGAGCCTACCAGGCCCAGGACGGCGGCGATCGGCAGGCCGGCGGCCAGCGCGGCCTTGAACACGAACACCTTGGCCCAGAATCCGGAGAACGGCGGCAGGCCCAGGGCCGAGAGCGAAAAGGCCGTCATGGCCAGCGCGATGCCGGGCTGTTCCTTGAACAGGCCCGCCATGTCCTCGATCGTCTCCATGTCGCGGCCCTGGCGCTTCAGGGCGGCCAGGCAGGCGAAGAAGCCGGTCACGTCGACCATGTAGAGCACCATGAACGTCAGCATGGACTGGACGCCCTCGGCGCTGCCAGCGGAGAGGCCGATGATCGCGTAGCCGACGTTGGCGATGGAGGAATAGGCCCACAGGCGCTTCAGGTTCTTCTGCGCCAGGCCCGCGAAGGCGCCAACGCCGATGGAGATCAGCCCCAGCGCCACCAGCACCTGCTGCCACTGGATCATCGCCCCGCCGAAGCCCTGGCCCAGCAGGCGGGCGAACAGCACCATGGCGGCGAGTTTGGGCGCGGCGGCGAAGAAGGCCACGACCGGGGTCGGCGCGCCCTCGTAGACGTCCGGCGTCCACATGTGGAACGGCGCGGCGGAGACCTTGAAGGCCAGGCCGCAGATCAGGAAGACGAGGCCGAACAGCACGCCCGTCGAGGCGCCGTTGTGCACGGCGGTGGCGATGTCGCTGAACAGCGTCGAGCCCGCGAAGCCGTAGACCAGGCTGGCGCCATAGAGCAGCAGACCCGAGGAGAGCGCGCCCAGCACGAAGTACTTGAGACCGGCTTCCGAGGCCTTGGCGTTGTCGCGGTGCATGGCGGCCAGGACATAGAGCGCAAGGCTGTGGAGTTCGACGCCGACGTATAGCGAGATCAGGTCGCCGGCCGAGACCATCATCCCCATGCCCAGCGCGGCCAGAACGATGAGGATCGGGAACTCGAAATTGTCGACGCCGCGGCGCTCGAACCAGCGCTGGCCTAGCGGAATGCAGATCGCACTGGACGCGTAGATCGCCACCTGGGCGAAGGCCGAGCCGGCGTCGGAGATCATGCCGCCCGAGAAGCCCTTGCCGAAGGGGCCGGTGGCGGCCTGGTAGGCGGCGGCGGCCAGGACGGCGACGGCCGCCCAGCCGACCGCGCGGGCGGCCTTGGGCGCGAATGCGCCAGCGACGAGCAGCACCAGGGCTCCGATCGCCAGGATCAGTTCCGGATAGGCCAGGCCGAGGTCGGCGGAGAAGGTCATGGCTTTAGGTCTTAGCCCCCGATGGCCGCTTGGTAGGCCGAGACCAGATGGTCCACGGAGGCCTGGGTGAGGTTCATGACGAGGCCGGGCTGGACGCCCAGCACCAGGGTGGCGGCGATCAGGGGCGCGAAGATCGCCACCTCGCGCCAGTCCAGGTCGGCGATGGTCTCGAGCTTGGGATTGGTGATCGTGCCGAACACCACGCGCCGGTAGAGGCTGAGCGCATAGACTGCCGAGAAGATCACCCCCGTCGCGGCCACGATCACCGTCCAGGTCGAGACGCCATAGGTCCCGGTCATGGTCAGGATCTCGCCCACGAAGCCCGAGGTGCCGGGCAGGCCCACCGAGGCCAGCATGAACACCATGAAGGCGAAGGCGTACCGCGGCATGTTGTTGACCAGGCCGCCGTAGCGGGCGATCTCGCGGGTGTGCAGGCGGTCATAGACCACGCCGACGCAGAGGAAGAGCGCGCCGGAGACCACGCCATGCGAGAGCATCTGGAAGATCGCGCCTTCGACCGCCTGCTGGTTGGCGGCGAACACGCCCATGGTGACGA
>DASRRU010000046.1:0-11507 GCA_035656795.1 Phenylobacterium sp.
GTCGGCTGGCGGCGCGCGGCGTAGAGCGTGCCGGCCACCCGGGTGCGCTCGCCGGTGGGCGTGGTGGGGTCGGCGACGTTGTAGGTCCGCACCTCGCCGGCCACCGCCAGCGTGACCTTACGGCCCGCCGGGACGCCCTGCTCCTGCGGCGCCAGATAGCCCTGGGCCAGATAGCCCTGGGTATGGGGATCGAGGGTGGCCAGCAGGGCCGGCGACAGCTCCGCCTCTCGTCCCTCGTAGTGGCCGGTGAAGGCCGGCGGCTCGCCCCAGGGGCCGGTCCAGCGGTAGAAGATGTGCTGGCCGACCTGGGTCATCTTAACCAGCGTGGGCGCCCAGTAGGGCACCACATAGGCCGCGTGATAGTTGGTCGCCGAGCCCACTTCCTTGTCCACGAAGCCGGCCAGGGCGCGCCGGGCCACGTCCTGCGATTGGCGCCAGAGGGTCGCCTGCGGCTGCCAGCGCAGCGCCCCGTCGCAGGTGAAGGTGAACTGGCAGCCAGTAGGCCGCGCCGAGCCCTGGTAGACCACGCCGCAGATCGATTTCGGATAGGCCGGGTGGCGCACCCGGTTCAGCACCACCTGGGCCACCGCCTGCTGGCCCCTCACCGGCTCGCGAGCGGCCTCGTAGTAGATCGCCTGGGTCATGCAGTGCAGGGCGCGCGCGCTGTCGTCGGCGTCAGCCGTCAGCACGAAGGGCCGCATCGGGCGGATCGGCAGGCCCGCGAACGGACGCAGGTTGTTGACCGCCACCGCGCCCTCCCCTTCCTGGGTGGAGAAGCCGAGGTCCGGAACCTGGCGCATGTCGAGGTTGGCCCAGCCCAGCGGGCGGCCCCAGAGGTCCGGACGGCGCAGGGCCGGGTCGTGGCGGCGCGCGATGCCGCGGACGCCAGGGGCGAGGTTCGCGGTGGCGGTGATCAGGGCAGCGTCCGACAGGCCTTGCGCCGCGAGCGCGTGGGCGTCCGGATCCTTCACGGTCGACAAGGCGCGCTGAGACGCCGGCTGACAGGCGCAGAGCGCCAGACCTGCCAGGGCCGCCGCCAGGCCGGCGCGGCGCCATCTGTCGAGAGACCTGCGGATCTTGTCTCTTCCCTGTCTCAGCCCTTCGAACCTGAACCCGGATTTTCGTCGCGGGTTCGGCCGCAACCCGGCCACAACATGAACAAGCGGCGCCGGAACGGGACAGTTCCCGCAGCGGCTCAGCGTCATATCTCCGGTTGCGCCCCGCCACCAGGGCTCCCATTCTGACGTTGCAGGATCTGCTTGCAGGTCGCGTGCCGGAGAGAGCCCTTCGTATGACGCCATCCGAATGGCCGCTCCGACTGGTCCCCCGACGCGCGCCGCCCCTTTGGCAGGCCGCCCTGATCGTCGCGGTGGCGTTCGCCGGGGCGATCCTGATCCGCGGCCTGATGCTCGGCTTCGACAACGCCGCGAGCCTGTCGGCGACCTACTTCCCGGCGTTCATCGTGGCGACGCTCTACGCCGGGCCGCGCTGGGGCTGGGGCTCGCTGGCCGCCAGCATGCTGCTGGGCTACTTCGGCAACACCGCAGTGGCGACCACCCTATCGCGGGACATGGTCATTCTGCAGTTCGCCCTGTCGGGCGCGGCGACGGTCATGGTGGCGCACGCGCTTCGCGAAACCATGCTGCGCCTCGACGAATCCAAGGCGGCCGAGGCCAAGGTGCAGGCCGACCTGATCGCCACCGAGAACCGCTTCCGGACGCTTGCCGACAGCGCGCCGGTGCTGATGTGGGTCTCCAACCTCAGTGGCGCGCGGGACTTCGTGAACCGCGCCTACCTCGACTACGTGGGCCTCGACTACGACGAGGCGGTCAAATTCGACTGGCGCGCCCTGATTCATCCCGACGACCTCGACCGGATCGCGGCCGAGGAAGCCCGGAGCCTCGCCGACGGGGGCGATTTCATCTGGGAGGCGCGCTATCGTCGCGCCAACGGCGAATATCCCTGGATCCGCTCGGTGTCGCAGCGCCGCTATCTGCCGACCGGCGAGCTCGCCGGCTATATCGGCGTCGGCTACGACATTTCGGACGCCAAGCGAGCTCAGGCGGACCTAACCCGGATCAACGACCTCCTGGCCGAACGAATCCATGCGGCGCTCAGCGAGCGCGACGAGGCCGAGGCGGCGCTGCGCCGCGCCCAGAAGCTCGAGGCGGTCGGCCAACTCACCGGCGGCGTGGCGCACGACTTCAACAACCTGCTGACGGTGATCATCGGGGCGCTCGACCTGATCCAGCGGCATCCGGGCGATGCAGCCCGGCGCGAGCGGATGATCGAGGCGGCGCAGGCCGCGGCCAAGCGCGGTGAGCGCCTGACGCAGCAGCTCCTGGCCTTCTCGCGCCGCCAGGCGCTTAAGCCCGAGAGGGTCTACATCGACGAGGTGCTGGCCGAGAGCGAACCCTTGCTGCGCCGCGCGGTCGGCGAGGCGGTGACGCTCATTGTCGAGCCCGCAGCCCCGCATGCGGTCTGCAACATCGACCCCAGCCAGTTCGAGGCTGCGGTGATGAACCTGGTGGTCAACGCCCGCGACGCCACTCCGCCTGGCGGCGCCATCCGGGTGGAGACCCACGTCTGCGTCCTCGCCGCCGATGGCGAGGAGGGCGCGGCGCCGGGCGACTATCTCTGCGTCTCGGTGCACGACACCGGCGCGGGCATGGACCCTGAGACCGCCAGCCGGGTGTTCGAGCCCTTTTTCACCACCAAGGAGCCTGGCCGCGGCACGGGCCTGGGCTTGAGCCAGGTCTATGGCTTCGCCCGCCAAAGCGGTGGAGCGGCGATCGTCGAAAGCGCGCCGGGGAAGGGCGCCACCTTGCGGGTCTACCTGCCGCTAGCCCCCGCCGGCGCGGTCCACCCGGCCGCCTCTCCGGAAGCGACAGCCGCCACCCATGGGCCGGCGCGCCGCGTGCTGCTGGTGGAGGACGACGCCAGCGTCGGCGAGATGGTCGAGGCCATGCTCTCAGACCTTGGCCATGAGGTGCTGCGCGCCGAGGCCGCCGCGCCCGCCATCGAGATCCTCGGGCGCAACGACCGCATCGACCTGATGCTCACCGACCTGATCATGCCGGGCGGCATGAACGGGGTGGAGCTGGCGCATGCCGCAGTCGCCCTGCGCCCCGGCCTGCCGGTGATCCTGACCTCAGGCTATACCGGCGAGACTCTGGGGGCCGCCGCCGAGGCGCCGTGGCCCCTGCTGACCAAGCCCTACCCCGCCGAGGCCCTGGCCGCCGTCATTGATGCGGTGATGGGGAAGGCTCCCGAGACCGTGTAGCAATCCTTGACTTGCGAATTCATCGGAGGGGACTATATCTCCCTGACCAGTTTTGCTCGAACTGAGCATAACTAGCGTCGGCGTTTGTCTCGCCCGGCGTCTTTTTTAGGCCGAAGAAATGCTCAGATTGAGCATAAGGAGGCTCGGATGGCCGCTGACGGGTTCCAGTTCGCCTTTACTCCCGATGTCGAGGTCGAGACCGCGCCGATCTGGCGCAAGGTCCAGCGCCATGTCACGCCCATGGAATGGCGCGCTCAAGCGCCGCTGATCGCCGCCATCAACCGGCTGAAGGTTGAGAAGGACGCAGTTATCCTGGCGCACAACTACATGACGCCGGAGATCTTCCACGGCGTCGGCGACTATGTCGGCGACAGCCTGGGCCTGGCCAAGGAGGCCGCCAAGTCCAAGGCCAAGGTCATCGTGCAGGCCGGCGTGCACTTCATGGCCGAGACATCGAAGATCCTGTCTCCGGACAAGACCGTGCTGATCCCGGATCTGCGGGCCGGCTGCAGCCTCGCCGCCTCGATCACCGGCGCCGACGTGCGGCTGATCAAACAGCGCTATCCGGGCGTGCCGGTGGTGACCTATGTCAACACCACCGCCGAGGTGAAGGCCGAGACCGACATCTGTTGCACCTCGGCCAACGCGGTGCAGGTGGTCGAGGAGGCCGCGCGGCTGTTCGGGACCGACCGGGTGATCCTGATCCCCGACGAATACCTGGCCCGCAACGTGGCGCGCCAGACCAAGATCAAGATCATCGCCTGGCAAGGCCGCTGCGAGGTGCACGAGCGGTTCACCGCCGGCGACATCGCCGAGATCCGCGAGGCCTACCCCGACGCCGAAGTGCTGGCCCATCCGGAATGCCCGGCCGAAGTGATCGCGGCGTCCGACTTCGCGGGTTCGACCGCGGCGATGAACGACTACGTGCTGACCCGCAAGCCCCGCCGCGTCGTGCTGATCACCGAGTGCTCCATGGCCGACAACGTCGCGGCTGACGCCCCGGACACCGAGTTCGTCCGCCCGTGCAATCTCTGCCCGCACATGAAGCAGATCTCGCTCGAGAACATCTACGAGGCGCTGCTGCACGGCCGCCACGAAGTGACAGTTGACCCCGCCATCGCCGAACGCGCCCGCCTGGCGGTGCAGAGGATGATCGATCTGCCTCCCCCCGCTGAGCCCGCCCGCTACGATCTGGTCAAGGCGCGTCACCATGTCGACGTCGAGCTGATCTGATGACCCGCCTCCGCCACGACGGCGTGCTGATCGTCGGCGCGGGCCTGGCCGGCCTCTCCGCCGCCCTCGCCGCCGCGCCACGCCGCGTGCTGGTGCTGACCGATGCGCCGCTGAGCCAGGGCTGCTCGTCGTCCTGGGCGCAGGGCGGCATGGCCGCGGCCCTCTCCGACGGCGACACCGCCGCGCGGCACGCACAGGACACCATCGCAGCCGGCGCGGGTCTCGTGGACCCGGCCGTGGCGCGCCTGCTCACCGAAGAGGGCCCGGCGGCGGTCCGCGCCCTGGCCAGCCTTGGGGCGCCCTTCGACCGCACGCCAGACGGCGCCTTCGCCCAGGGCCTGGAGGCGGCTCACTCCCATCCTCGCGTGGCGCGCGTGAAGGGCGACCAGGCCGGCGCGGCGATCATGGCCGCGGTGATTGCCGCGGTCCTGTCCGCACCGCACATCGAGGTTCGCGTCGGCCATTGCCTGCGCGGCCTGCTGCAGGACGCTGGCGGGCGCGTGCGCGGCGTGATTTGCGAACAGGACGGCCGCCTTGTGGAAATCGCCGCGCCGGCCACGATCCTGGCCACCGGCGGCATCGGCGGCCTCTATGCGGTGACCACCACGCCGGCCGAGCTGAAGGGCGAGGGTCTGGGTCTAGCGGCGCTCGCCGGCGCGGTCATCGCCGATCCGGAATTCGTCCAGTTCCATCCCACCGCCATCGACATCGGCCGCGATCCCGCCCCCCTGGCGACCGAGGCCCTGCGGGGCGAAGGCGCGGTGCTGGTGAACGCCGACGGCGCGACGTTCATGGCCGGCTACCACCCCGACGCCGAGCTCGCCCCGCGCGACGTGGTGGCCCGGGCGATCCACGCCGAGCGCGAGGCGGGGCGCGGCGCCTTCCTCGACACCCGCGAGGCCGTAGGCGCGCATTTCCCCGACGAGTTCCCCGCGGTGTTCGCCGCCTGCATGGCCGGTGGCGTGGACCCTCGACTTCAGCCCATCCCCGTCGCGCCGGCCTGCCACTACCACATGGGCGGTATCGCCACCGATGCGCATGGGGCGACCTCGCTGGCCGGCCTCTACGCCGCCGGCGAATGCGCCTCCACCGGCGCACACGGCGCCAACCGCCTGGCCTCCAATTCCCTGTTGGAGGCCGCGATCTTCGGCGCCCGGGCCGGCCGCGCGGCGGCCGACGCGACCGAGCCTGCCCCGGCGCGGCTGGTCCGTCTGATTGCGCCGCCCCTGCCGCAAGACGCCGTGATGAGCCTGCGCGCGGCCATGAGCCGCGGCGCGGGCGTGATCCGCTCGGCCGACGGCCTGCTGCGCCTTCTCGACGAGATCGAGGCCCTGGAGGCGCGGCATGGCCGAAGCGCGCCCCTCGCCGCCGCCCGCCTGGTGGCCTCCTCGGCCCTGGCCCGCCGCGAAAGCCGCGGCGGACACTTCCGTAGCGATGCGACCGCGATTGACGCCGAGGCTCGACGGACCTTCGTCCGCTGGCCCGATCTGCTCCGCGCCGCCTCGAAGCACGCCGCCGAATGATCGAGCCGTTGCCGGATCTGCTGATCGCGCCCCTCGTCCAGGCGGCCTTGCAAGAGGACTTGGGGCGGGCGGGCGACGTCACCTCCCAGGCCTGCGTGCCCGCCGAGGCGCGGCTGCGGGCCGTGTTCGCCAGCCGCCAAAGCGGGGTCGTCGCGGGCCTGGCCTGCGCACGCCTGGCCATCGCCGCGTTGGACCCCGGCGCGGACTTCAAGGCCCAAGTCGAAGATGGCGCCCTTGTGGGCGCCGGTGACAAGCTTGCCGGGGTCTACGCCAATGCTCGGGCCCTGCTGGGCGCCGAACGGGTGGCCCTCAACCTGCTCGGCCGGCTTTCCGGCGTCGCCAGCCTGACGCGGGCCTATGTGGACGCCGTCCAAGGGACCGGCGCGACCATCGTCGACACCCGCAAGACCACGCCGGGCCTGCGGGCCCTGGAGAAGTACGCCGTGCGCTGCGGCGGCGGGCTAAACCACCGCTTCGGCCTGGATGATGCGATCCTGATCAAGGACAATCACATCGCCGCCTGCGGCTCGGTTGGCGAGGCCGTGCGCCGGGCCAAGGCGGCGGCGGGCCACCTGATGAAGGTCGAGGTGGAGATCGACGGCCTGGCCCAGCTTGAGGACGCCCTGAGGTACGGCCCCGACGTGGTCATGCTCGACAACTTCAACCTGGACGACCTGGCCGAGGCCGTGCGCCGCACCGCCGGCCGTGCGGTGCTGGAGGCGTCAGGAGGGGTGAACCTCAAGACCGTGCGGGCCATCGCAGAGAGCGGCGTGGACGTGATCAGCGTCGGCGCCCTCACCCACTCCGCCAGTGTGCTCGACATCGGCCTGGACGCTGCTTGACGTAGGGCAGTGGTTGTCGAGCGTCGACCGCCGGTCCACGGTGCCTTCGACGACGGAGGAACGACCATGAACGTGGCGACCAAGATCGAGGCCGGCGGCCCGGTCCAGCGGATGGCCGACGTGCTGGCTCTCCAGAAAGCCGCCCATGTCCGCGACGGCGCGCCGACAGCTGAGGCTCGCATTGAGCGCATCGACCGCGCGATCGCCGCGCTGCTCAGGCACAACAGCGCCCTCGTCGAGGCCTTGACCCATGACTTCGGCGCACGGGCCGAGGCGGTCAGCGGGATCACCGACATCGGCGCCTCGCTCGGCCCCATGAAGCACGCCAAGGCGCACCTGAAGACCTGGATGAGGCCGCAGAAGCGCAAGACCACGCCGGCGATCCTGGGGCTGCTCGGCGCCAAGGCCGAGGTTCGCTTCCAGCCGAAGGGCGTGGTCGGGATCATCAGCCCCTGGAACTTCCCGGTGAACCTGACCTTCGCCCCCCTGGCCGGCGTGCTGGCGGCGGGCAACCGGGCGATGATCAAGCCTTCGGAATTTACGCCCGCCACCTCGCAGGTGATGGCGAAGATGTTCGCCGAGGCCTTCGACGAAGAGGAGATCGCCGTGTTCCCCGGCGGCCCGGACGTGGGCCAGGCCTTCTCGGACCTGGCCTTCGACCACCTGGTGTTCACCGGCGCGACCTCGATCGCCCGCCACGTGATGAAGGCCGCCGCAGCCAACCTGGTGCCCGTGACCCTGGAACTGGGCGGCAAGAGCCCGGTGATCCTCGGCCGCTCCGCCGACTACGCCACCAGCGCGGCGCGGATCATGGCCGGCAAGACCATGAACGCCGGCCAGATCTGCCTGGCGCCCGACTACGTTTTGGCGCCTGCCGACCAGGTCGCGACATTCGTTCGGGAAGCCACCGCGGCCGTCACCGCCATGTTCCCGACCATCAAGGACAATCCTGACTACACCGCCGTGATCGCCGAGCGGCATTTCGAGCGGATCAAGGGCTACGTCGACGACGCCCGCGCCAAGGGGGCCGAGATCGTCGAGATCAACCCGGCCGGCGAGGATTTCAGCCAGCAGCAACACCGCAAGATCCCGCCGACCCTGATCCTCAATCCCACCGAGGACATGAAGGTCATGCAGGAGGAGATCTTCGGGCCCGTCCTGCCGGTGATGACCTACAAGACCGTGGTCGAGGCGATCGCCTATGTGAACGCTCACGACCGGCCGCTCGGCCTCTACTACTTCGGCGACGATGCGGCGGAAGAGGCGCAGGTCCTGGCCCACACCACGTCCGGCGGAGTCACCGTCAACGACGTGATCTTCCATGTGGCGATGGAGGACCTGCCGTTCGGCGGCGTCGGGCCTTCAGGCATGGGTCGCTATCACGGCGTCGACGGCTTCCGCGAGTTCAGCCACAGGAAGTCGATCTATCACCAGCTCAAGAAGGACCTGGGGCCGATGAAGATGCTGCGCCCGCCCTATGGCGCCGGCGTGAAGAAGTTCCTGGCCGGACAGCTCAGGCCCTGACGCCAGAGCCTCAGGCGGCTACGGCGGTCGGCGCCGCCGCTTCGGACTCGGCGAGTACGGTGTTGATGGCGTCGACAAGCGCGTCAGCGTGGACCGGCTTGTTCAGGTGCAACTGGGCTCCGGCCGCGCGGCCAGCCTGAATGTGTTCCGGTTCGCCATTCGCGGAGACGATGATGACCGGGACCGCCGCGCGCCCTGCCGCCCGTTCCTGGCGGCGGATCTCACGGGTGGCGGTGAGGCCGTCCATAAGCGGCATCTGGATGTCCATCAGGATCGCGGCGAAGGTCTGGACCGCCGCGACGTCCACCGCCTGCTGACCGTCGGCGACGGAAACCCATTCGGCGCCGAGCTGTTCCAGGATCAGTTCCAACACCTTGCGATTGGTGGGGTGGTCGTCGACCACCAGGATGCGAAGCGGAGCCGCGTCCGCGGGCGCTGCCGCCGAACCGGCGTCCGCCGCCTCGCCGACGCCCCCCGCGCCGGCCGTCGGCAGGTCGATCTCGAAGGTGAAGACAGATCCCTCGCCGGGCGCCGAATGGCAGTCCAGCTGGCCGCCGAGTTCGGATGCAAGCCGGTGCGCCAGCGCCAGGCCGAGACCAGCCCCCCCATGCCGCCGCGTGAAGCTGTCGTCGGACTGCGAAAACGCCTCGAACAGCTCGGCCTTGCGGGCCTCGTCGAAGCCGATGCCGGTGTCCGCCACCTCGAACCGGTATCGCCCGCGGCTAAGCGCCTCAAGGCCAAGGCGAACATAGCCCCGGCCGGTGAACTTGACGGCGTTGGACAGCAGACAGCTCAGGAGCTGCTGCAGGCGTGCAGCATCGCCGGTGACGTCGCATTCCGCCTGTGGATCGACCAACGGGTCGATTCGAAGACTCTTCAGTTCCGCCGGGGGCCGGTGCTCGGCGACGAGGTTTCGCACCGCGTCTCCGAGCGCAAAGCCGCGCGGGTCCAGCGGGCGCGCCTCACTGGACCCGCGCGAAAGCGTCAGCAGGTCGCCGATCAGTCCGTCGAGCGTCCCCGCGGAGGCGTGGATCACGCCCAGACGGTCTCGCTGCTCCGGCGAAAGATCCGTCAGGGCCAGAGCCTCGGCCATTCCCATCACGCCGTTGAGCGGGGTGCGCATCTCGTGGCTCATGTTCGATAGGAACACGGCCTTGGCGCGCTCAGCGGCGTGCGCGCGGTCCAGGGCGTCGGCAAGGCGAGCCGCCGTGGTCTGCGCCACCTGTTGCTGCTGGATCAGGCGTCGCAGAGATCGGATCGCGATGACGATCGCGAAGGCCAGCGCCGCGCCTGAACCCAGCAACAGTGTCAACCGGCTTGTCCCGAACGCAGCTCCCCAGGCGGCGTCGCGCTGGTTAACCCGGCGGGTCTCGTGAAAGCGCAATTGGGCCACGTCGTTGCGAACGGCGTCCATCTCAGCGCTGCCGGATGGCGCGGCAGCCAGGGGACGGCCGGCGCGGGCTGCTTCAATCTGCGGCCGGGCGACCCGGTCCGTCCAACGCCGGACCTGGATGGCAATGTCGGCGACGCTGTCACGCATAAACTGCGGGTCGTCCGCAGACTCGGCCAGCATGTGCGGAAGCTCGGCTTCGAGCCGTTGGCGCCCGTTCTGATACCTCCGCAGGTAGGCTGGATCGCGGTTGATTGCGAAGCCCGCGACCCCGGTTTCCTGATCCTGCGCGGCCTCAATCACCACACCGTAGTGGAGCAACTCCGTGCGCGCCTCGTTGTCCGCATTGTCCAGGGTTTCGAGACGGTCGATGGTTGTCCAGACGATCGCGGCCTGGATGACGACCGCGAGCACCAGGGCGCCGAGGCCGGTCATCAGCTCGCGAAATGTTCTCCGGCTGGTCGTGCGCATTCCTCGCCCCTGGCGCCACGGCTAACCCTGAACCAGGCCGGCTTAACACCCTCGCTAGGGAGCCTGCGGCATTCGGTCATCGTAGGACTACCTAGGCGGATGAGCCCTACAGATGCGCCTCGGCTGGGATCACGGTGTCGGCGTCCTTCCCAGGCGAGGCCTGGGCGCCCATCAGGCTGCGGTCACGCATCGGCACGTTGGGGATCAGCAGCGTCACCAGGAAGGCCACCGCCACCACGTAGAGGCCGAGGAAGAAGACGCCGGTGATCGCGTCTGAGATGATCACCTTGATAAACATCGGAAGCACGGGCGCAGCGCCCGCGTGCGCCGCCCCGCCCATCGCCCGCAGCTTGCCCACGTCGACGCCCGGCATGATCTTGCCCAGGCTGGCGTTGAGGTTGGCGGTCAGGAAGGTGCCGAAGATCGCCACCCCCATGGTCGAGCCGATCTGCCGGAAGAACTGGCTGGACGAGGTCACCACGCCCAACTGGCTGATGGGCATCGCGTTCTGGATGGCGATGGAAAACAGGCTCTGACCGGGGCCGAGCCCGATCCCCAGCACCAGCATCCGCCAGGCGAGATCCAGCCGCGTGGTGTCCGCGTGCATGCGGCTCAAGAGCCAGATGCCCAGGAAGGTCACGACGACGCCGCCGATCATGAAGCCCTTGTACTTCCCCGACTTGCTGACCCTGCGCCCGCAAAGGATCGAGGAGCCGAAAAGCCCGACCATCAGCGGCAGCTGCGCAAGCCCGCTGGTGGTGGCCGCCACGCCCTGCCCGAGCTGCTGGAACAGCGGCAGGAAGGCCACCGTGCTCATGAACGACATGGAGACCAGGAAGCCCGCCAGGTTGGCGGTCGAGAACACCCGGTTCTTGAACAGCTCCAGCGGCAAGATCGGGTCCGGGGCGAACCGCTCGTTGACGATGTAGAGCAGCAGGGCCGCCCCAGAGCCGGCGAACAGCCCCAGGACCATGGGCGAGCCCCACGGATACTGGTGGCCGCCAAAGGTCAGGGCCAGCAGTAGCGGCGCCACCGTAGCGATGATCAGGGCCGCGCCGATGAAATCGATCTTGCCCTTCGCCTGATGGCTCATCTTCGGCATCTTCACGATGATCATGAAGAGCGACAGGATCGACAGCGGCAGGTTGATGTAGAAGATCCAGCGCCAGCCGGCGACGACCAGCGGCCCGAGATGGGTCGGCCCCAGCTGGGCGAAGAAGCCGCCGATGATCGGCCCCAGG
>DASRRU010000047.1:0-7648 GCA_035656795.1 Phenylobacterium sp.
CCCATCCGCTCCAGGCCCTTGAACACCTGGGCGAAGACCTGGTCGAACTTGTCGATATTCTTCTCGTCCTTCACCAGCGTGGCGCGGGACAGGTAGTAGAAATCGTCGACGGAGCGGTCGATGACCTGCTTGTCCAGGCCCTCCATGAGCACGAGGTATTCCTTCAGCGTCACCGGCACCTTGGCCTGGCGAAGCTCGGTGAAGAAACGCATGAACATGGGCCGGCGCCCCCTTAGCCGCCTTCGGCGGCTTCCTCTATTTGCTTGGCGTTTTCGCTTCGCGAAAACAGCGAACGAACGTCTGTTTGAACGCGGAGGATGCGGCGTCGCATCCGCGATGTCCAGTATCCCGCCCGCCGGGCGGCGCGGCTAGGCGCCGCGCCGTTCGCTGTCGAGGGTCGCCATCGCAGCGGCCGGGTAGCGTTCACCGGCGGCGGCGTCCTTGGGCACAGCCCGCTCCAGCGCCGCGACCGCCTCGGACGTCAGCGGCTTGTCGAGGGCGCCTAGCGTCTCGGCCAGGCGTTGGCGAGTGCGCGCGCCGACCACGGGGACGATGTCGTCGCCCTTGGCCAGGGCCCAGGCGATGGCGGCCTGGGCGGTGGAGAGGCCGAGCTTTTCCGCCTCGGCGCGGAGTGCGTCGGCGAGCGCGAGGTTCTTCTGCAGGTTCTCGCCCTGGAAGCGCGGGCTGTGGCCGCGGAAATCGCCCTGGCCGTGAACGCCCGTGGTGGCGACACCGCCCTGCATGTGCCCGCCGATCAGGCCGCGAGAGAGGACTCCATAGGCGGTGATGGCGATGCCCAGTTCGCGGGTCGCGGTGAGGATCTGGTCCTCCGGGCCGCGCGAGACGAGGGAGTATTCGATCTGCAGGTCGACGATGGGGTGGACGGCGGCGGCCTTGCGGATCGTCGCCGCGCCGACCTCGGAAAGGCCGATGTGGCGTACGTAGCCAGCCTTCACCAGCTCGGCGATGGCGCCGATGGTGTCCTCAATGGGCGCCTTCGGGTCGAGCCTGGCCGGGCGGTAGATGTCGATGTAATCGACGCCCAGGCGCTGCAGGCTGTAGGCGCAGGCGGTCTTCAGCGCGGCTGGGCTGGCGTCGAAGCCGATCCAGGATTGGTCGGGCCCGCGCTGGGCGCCGAACTTCACGCTCAGCACCACGTCGTCGCGGCGCCGGCCCTTGAGCGCCTCGCCGATCAGCATCTCATTGTGGCCCATGCCGTAGAAGTCGCCGGTGTCGACGAGATTGATTCCGGCGTCGAGGGCGGCCGCGATGGTGGCCAGGCTCTCGGCCCGGTCCGAGGGGCCGTACATCCCCGACATCCCCATGGCGCCCAGGCCGATGGCCGAGACTTGCGGGCCGGTCTTGCCGAGTTGGCGCATCTGCATTGGGGAATCTCCTGTCCGGCCGGGTCGCCGATGGCCTGCAAACTAGGTCCGACGAGCCCCGCGAATAAGCCGAAAAATGCCCGACGGAAGGATCAGGCGCGCCTGCCGAAGGCGCGCATGAAGGTGCGGACGCCGGAGGCGGCTTCGGCGTCGATCTGGTCGGGCGTCAGGGTCGGGATGGCGTTGCACAACCGGCCCTTGAAGGTCGGGCTCTGTACGAGTCCGAACAGGTGCCGGGCGGCGCGCAGCGGATCACCCTGCAGGTCGAGCACGCCCTTGGCTTCCATGGCGGCGAGGAATTCCGCCAGGCGCGCCTCGCCTCGGCGCGGCCCGGCCTCATAGAAGATCTTGCAGAGCGCCGGCGTGCGCTCCGCCTCCGCGACGATGAGGCGGAAATTGCGCTGGGTCGTCTCATCGACCACGAACGCCAGGAAGGCGCGGGCAACGCGTTGAATCGCAGCCTCCGGATCTTCGCCGGGCAGCAGGTCAAAAACCTCGTCCTGCTGCCAAAGGCAGCGCCGCTCGACATAGGCGTTGAACAGTTCGTCCTTACTTTTGAAATAGTTGTAGAGCGTGCCCTTGGATCCGCCGAGCCGCGCGGCGATGGTCGACATCGACGCGTTGGCGAAGCCCTCTTCCAGAAAGACGCTCTGCGCCACATCTAGGATGAGCTCTCGCCGCTGGTCGCGGTCCAGCTTGGTCTTTGTCATCTGCATTTATTCAAACCGTACGGTATGGTCAGTCTTGACGCGCCAAGGCAGCGCTCGCTATATCGCCACCCTAGATATATGACCGTACCGTACGGTATGACAAGAGTCGTCCGAATGACCCGCCAGCGAACACATTGCGCGCTCCTGCTCGCCGCCACGGCGCTCAGCGCCTGCGCCACCCTGCCGCCGCCGGCGCCCGCCCGGGTGGCCAAGGCGCCGGCCAGCTACGCCGCGACCCGGGCGCTGTCGGGACCTGTCCGCGACTGGCCGGGCGACGATTGGTGGACGGCCTATGGCGACCCCCAGCTGAACGGCCTGATGGCCGAGGCGCTGGCCGGTTCGCCCACCCTGGCGTTGGCCGAGGCCCGGGTCCGCAAGGCTGAGGCCGCCACCGCCATCGCCCACGCCCGCGAACTGCCCAGCCTCTCGGCCAACGGCAACGTTCAGGAGATGAAGCAGAGCTACAACCTGGGCATCCCGCCGCAGTTCGTGCCGCACGGCTATAACCCCTATGGCGAGCTGACGCTGAACTTCAATTGGGAGCTCGACTTCTGGGGCAAGAACCGCGCCGCCGTGGCCGCCGCGGTCTCAGACAGCCAGGCCGCCCGGGCCGACGCCGCCGAGGCGCGGCTGATGCTGTCCACCAATGTCGCCGCCGCCTATGCCGACCTCGCGCGCCTCTACGCCGAGCGCGACGTGGCCGAACGCGCCATGGCCGTGCAGGGCGAGACGTCCAAGCTGGTGGCCGATCGCGTCACCAACGGCCTCGACACCCTGGCCGAGCAACGCCAGGCGGAGGCCGATCCGCTGCAGGCCAAGGCCGACATCGCAGCTCTCGACGAGCAGGTCGCTTTGACCCGCAATCGCCTGGCGGCCCTGGCCGGCGCAGGCCCCGACCGAGGCCTCAGCCTCGCGCGGCCCAGCGCCGCGGCGTTGAAACCGCTGGGCGTGCCGGCGGAGCTCGCCGCCAGCCTGGTTGGCCGCCGCCCGGACGTGACCGCCGCCCGCTGGCGCGCCGAGGCCGCCGCCAGCCGCATCCATGAGGCGCACGCGGCCTTCTTCCCCGACATCAACCTGGCCGCCTTCATCGGCGTCCAGGCGCTGCACCTGAACCAGGTGTTCGCTTCCGGCTCCGACGTCGGCTCGGTGGGCCCGGCGGTCACCCTGCCGATCTTCGAGGGCGGGAGCCTGCGCGCCGGTCTGCGCGGCGCCGAGGCCGACCGTGACGCCGCGGTGGCCAGCTACGACGCTGCGGTCACCGAAGCCTTCCGCCAGGTGGCCGACGTGGTGGCGTCCAGCCGCGCCCTCCAGTCGCAGATCGCCGACAGCCAGGCCGCGCTCGCCGCCAGCGAGGACGCCTTCCGCATCGCCACCCTGCGCTACAAGGGCGGCCTCGCCACCTATCCCACGGTGCTGCTCGCCGAGCAGGGCGCGCTGCGCCGCCGCCGCATCGTGGCCGATCTCAACGCCCGCGCGTTCGCCCTCGACGTCGAACTGGTCCGCGCCCTGGGCGGCGGCTACCACGCCGCCGCCTGATCCTTCCCCGAAACCGACCCGACCCGCGCCCTCAAGGACCCTCCAGATGTCCAACACCGCCACCCTCGCCAAAGCCCCCGCCGGCGCTGATGTCGGCGCCGCAGGCGTCGCAGCGCAGGCCAAGGCCGCCCG
This sequence comes from Phenylobacterium sp., assembly GCA_035656795.1. Lineage (GTDB taxonomy): Bacteria > Pseudomonadota > Alphaproteobacteria > Caulobacterales > Caulobacteraceae > Phenylobacterium. Next base: position 3,764 of record DASRRU010000047.1, read on the forward strand.
CGCGCGCCGCCGCCGCCTGCTGATCTGGCTCGCTCTCGCGGTGGCCGCCGGGGCTGCGCTCTATGCGGTCTACACGCTGGTCTTCGCGGGCAGGACGGTCTCGACCGACAACGCCTATGTCGGCGCCGATGTCGCTCAGGTGACCCCGCTGATCGCCGGACCCGTCGCCAAGGTTCTGGTGCGCGAGACCCAGTGGGTGACGACCGGCCAGCCGCTGGTGACCCTCGACGACGCCGATGCGAGGATCGCCGTCGAGCAGGCGCAGGCTGCGCTCGGCCAGGCGCAGCGCAAGGTTCAGGGCTACGACGCCAATGACACGGCGCTGGCCGGCCAGCTTAGCGCCCGCGACGCCGACATCGCCCGCGCCCGGTCCGACCTCGACCGCGCGCGCACCGACCTCGATCGCCGCCAGGCGCTTTCGGCTTCCGGCGCGGTGTCCGGCGACGAACTCACCAACGCCAAGAACAGGTACGCCGAAGCCCAGGCCGCGCTTGCCCAGGCCCAGGCCAGCCGCGCCTCCGCGGCCGGCGCCCGCGAGGCCAATCACGTGCTGGTCGCCGGCGTCAGCCTCGCCCAGAACCCGGAGGTCGCCGCCGCCCGTGCCCGGCTGGACGCCGCCAACCTGATGCTCGAGCGCACGGTGCTGAAGGCGCCCATCGACGGCATCGTTTCCAAGAAACAGGTGGAAGTCGGCCAGCAGGTCGCCGTCGGCGCGCCGCTGATGGCCATCGTCCCGGCCGAAGACGCCTACGTCGACGCCAACTTCAAGGAGGTGCAGCTCAAGAAGGTGCTCCCCGGCCAGCCGGTGACGCTCACCTCCGACCTCTATGGCTCGGGCGTGACGTTCCATGGGCGCGTGCGCGGCCTCTCGGGCGGCACGGGATCGGCCTTCTCCCTGATCCCGGCGCAGAACGCCTCAGGCAACTGGATCAAGGTGGTGCAGCGCCTGCCGGTGCGGATCGACCTGAACCGCAAGGAGCTGGCTGAGCACCCACTGCGGGTCGGCCTCTCGATGAAGGCCGCCATCGACATCTCCGGCGCGAAATAGGCGAAGGAAGGCTGACGGCCATGGCCGACGACGCTCAATCCGCCCGGGCGGCCGCTTCCCCCGCGGAGCCCGTCCTGCCGGCGCCGATGACCGGCTCGCTTCTGGCGATCACCTCCGTCGCTCTGGCGCTCGGCACCTTCATGCAGGTGCTGGACTCCACGATCGCCAACGTCTCGATCCCGACCATCTCGGGCAATCTCGGCGTCTCGACCAGCCAGGGCACCTGGGTGATCACGTCCTTCGCCGTGGCCAACGGCGTCTCTGTGCCGCTCACCGCCTGGCTGATGATGCGCTACGGGGTGGTGAAGACCTTCGTGGCCTCCGTGGTGCTGTTCACCATCGCCTCGTTCCTGTGCGGGGTGTCCTGGAACCTGCCGTCGCTGATCTTCTTCAGGGTGCTGCAGGGGGCGGTCTCCGGGCCGATGATCCCTGGCTCCCAGGCCTTGTTGATCATGATCTTCCCGGCCGCCCAGCGCGGCACGGCGCTGGTCATATGGTCGATGACCACTCTGGTGGCGCCGATCTGCGGGCCGATCCTGGGCGGCTATATCTCCGACAACATCTCGTGGCCCTGGATCTTCCTGATCAACGTCCCGGTGGGGATCGTGTGCACCGTGATCTGCTGGCGCAACATGATCAGCCGCGAGACCCCAACCCGGGTCGTGCCGATCGACCGTACTGGCTTCTTCCTGCTGCTCACCTGGGTGGGCGCGCTGCAGGTCATGCTCGACACCGGCAAGGACGCCGACTGGTTCAATTCGCCGGCCATCATCGTCGAGACCATCATCGCGGTCATCGGCTTCGTCGCCTGGCTGATCTGGGAGCTCAACGAGCAGAATCCGATCGTCGACCTTTCCCTGATGAAGTCGCGGAACTTCGTGGTCGCGACCACTGTCTCGTGCCTGGGCTATGCGATGTTCTTCGGGGCCAACCTCCTGAGCCCGCTCTGGCTGCAGACCCGGATGGGCTACATCGCCACCTGGGCGGGCCTGGTCGCCGCGCCATCCGGGGTGGTGGCGGTCTTCCTGACGCCTGTCGCCGCGCGGGTGATGAACCGGGTGGACGCCCGCTGGACCGCCAGCCTGTCGCTGGTCGCCTTCGCGGTGTCCTTCTTCATGCGCTCGCGCTTCACAACGGACGTGGACCTCATCGGCCTGGTCATCCCGAGCCTCGTGCAGGGCGTGGCCATGAGCACGTTCTTCGTCTCCATGGTCACCTTGACGCTGAACGGGGTGCCTGGCCCGCAGGTGCCGCAGGCTTCGGGCCTCTACAATTTCGCGCGGATCACCGCGGGCAGTTTCGCGGCGTCCCTGGTCTCGACCGTCTGGGAGCAGACGGCCACCCTGCACCAGAGCCGGCTGTCCGAGGTGATGGGGGCGCGCGACCCGGCCTTCCTGGGCGCGGTCGGCAAGTTGCAGTCGCTGGGCATGTCGGCCCAGCAGGCGGTGGGGGCGGTCACAAATCAGGTGGTCAACCAGGCCTATCTGCTGGCCACCGACGACCTCTTTCGTATCTGCTCGGGGCTGATGGTGCTGCTGATCCCCTGCGTCTGGCTGACCAAGAAGGCCATGGGCGCCGGCGCCGCTCACGCCGCCGCGGACTAGGCGCAGCCCTCCAGCGCCTTCAGCTTGCGCCAGACGGTCATGCGCGAGACGCCCAGGCGGCGGGCGATTTCCACGGGGCCGACGCCTGCGCGTTGCAGATCGCGGATCTCCTGGGGCGCGGCCGCCCGCCGCGGCCGGCCCGCGCCCAGCGGCTCCAGCGCGGCCACCGCCTCCAGCGCTGCGCGCAGCGCCGGCCCGCCGGGGCCGCGGCTGGACAGGCCGGGGTCGAGGACCTGGAGGCTGGCGCCGCGCCGATCGAGCCGCTGCAGCACGTCCAGCATGGCGCGCCCGCTGTCGCCCAAGCGCTCCAGCCGAGTGACGACGAGCTCGTCGCCTGCATCGATCATGTCGAGGATGGACCTCAGGACCGCGGAGTCCCCGCTGTGCGCCTCAGTGTGCACGACCGTGCAGTCCGCCGCGCTCAGCCATGCGGCCTCGGTCGACGGCTCGCCATCGAAGTCGGGACCAATCCCGGACCCGAGAGGCCGCCTGCACACGTAGCCGATCCTGGGCATGCTCCCCGCCGCGCCTAGCCTTCAATCCTTGGGGCCAGGCTGCAGGATCCCAAAAGCCAAGCGTTGCGCCAAGCGCGGAATGGTTAAATCTAAGCAATAATCGACCCGATCCAGGGTCGATTCAGGCTGTATTATGTCGGCCTGGCGACGAATGCGCGGTGATGTCGGCAAAACCTGCCTCATCTCGCCGGAGAATGTATTCGCGGTCGACTGTCGCGCCGACGGCGAAGCCGTACTCCCCGACCTTCTCGAAACCCTGCCGGCCGTAGAACCGCTGGGCGCCGAGGTTCTCGGACCAGACGCCGATCCAGACGGCGCGGGGACCGGCGGCCTGCAGCCAGGCCAGGGTCTCTGCGAACAGCCGCGCGCCCAGGCCGCCGTTCTGCCAGGCCTTCAGCAGATAGATGCGTTTCAACTCCCCGCAGGCGGGCGTCACCTGCGCGTGCGGCAGGCCGCAGGGGCCCGCGAGCGCGTAGCCCACCACCTCGCCACCGGCCTCCACGATCCAGGAGGCCTTGGCCGTGTCGGCCAGGTCGGCGGTCGTCCGCTTGAGGTTGTAGGACTCGGCCAGAAAGGTCGCCAGGTCGCTCGGCGGATAGAGGTGGCCGAAGGTCTCGACGAAGGTCGCGGCCCCGATGGCGGACAGGGCCCGGGCGTCGGCCGGGCCGGCGCGGCGGATCGAAGGTTCAGGCATCGGCGGTCGTGGAATCTACGCTAG
>DASRRU010000048.1:0-2406 GCA_035656795.1 Phenylobacterium sp.
CGCGCTCTCCTCCTCGATAGCGGGGCCTGCGGGCTGCAGGTTCGCCCGACCATCGACGCGGTGATCGCCGACTGGCTGAAGGCCCATCACCGGACCTCCATCGCCCTCGTCGTTGCTCACTCGCACAGCCACGGCGACCACCGCATGGGCGACGCCGAGTTCAAGGACCGGCCCGACACCGTCGTGGTCGGCTGGACGGCGCCGGAGGTGGCGGCCTTCTTCAAGATCGCCGACTGGCCCAACCAGATCGTCAGTTTCGACCTCGGCGGCCGCGTACTGGACATCGTGCCCACCCCCGGCCACCACCCGTCGCACATCATGGTCTTCGATGAGAGGACCCGGCTGCTGCTCTCCGGCGACACCCTCTATCCCGGCCGGCTCTACGTCCCCGCGGGCGAGTTCGCCACCTACCGGGCCAGCATCGACCGGGTGACGGCCTTCACCAGGGACCGCCACGTGAGCCATGTCCTGGGCGCGCACATCGAGATGACCACCACGCCCGGCAAGGACTACGCTCAGGCCGCCCCGGCCCATCCGGACGAGCACGCGCTGGACCTGCCCTACGCCGACCTCCTTGAGCTGCAGGCCGCGGTCCATGCGATGGGCGATCCGGCGACCAAGGACGTGCACGACGACTTCATCGTCTCTCCGCTGGCGCCGCGGCCCCAGCCGCCGGTTGCGCCCAAGCCGGCCGGCTGAACCTTTGCCATAGCGACACGTTGGACGTGTGCGGAGGGTGCGATGGCCGCCAAGCCCAAGATCCTGATCGTCGGCGCCGGACCCTGCGGCCTGACGGCGGCGCTGGAACTCGCGCGACGCGGCTTCAACGCCCGCATCATCGACAAGGAACCGGGGCCGACCCCGCTCTCCAAGGCCGTCGGCATCAGCCCCCACAGCCTGGAGATCCTGGAGCCCAGCGGCGTCACGGAGCGCCTGCTGGCCAAGGGCGTCCGCATGAAGGCCGTGCAGGCCCGCTACGAGCGAGACCTGCTGGCCACCATCGACCTGTCGCGCCTGCCGCACCGCTTCAACTTCCTGCTCTCCCTGCCGCAGAGCGAGACCGAGACGGTCATGGAGGAGGTGCTGGGCGCGACGGGCGTAAAGGTCGAGTGGAACGTCGAGCTCACCGCTGTCCGCCTGGCCGGGGCCAAGGTCGAGACCGAGCTCAAGGGCGCCGCGGGCGGGACGTTCGACTACGTCTTCGCCGCCGACGGGGCTCACAGCCGGGTGCGCGATATCCTGGGGCTGGGCTTCTCCGGCTACACCCATAAGCGGACCTGGAGCATCGCCGACGCGGTGATCCCCGATTGGCCTTTCCCCGAGGCCACGGCCATGGCCGTGCTGCACAGGACTGGCGACCTGGGATTTATCATCCCGATCGGGCCCAAGCGGTTCCGCGCCGTTTCCAACACAGCCGGAGCCTTGAGCCAGATCCCGGGCGTGGAGAGCGCCCAGATCAGCCAGAGCGACACCTTCCACATCCCCGTCCGTCAAGCCGACCGCTACCAGGCGGGCGGCGTCTTCCTGGGCGGCGACGCCGCCCACGTGCATTCGCCGATCGGGGCGCGGGGCATGAACCTCGGTATCGAGGACGCGCAGGCGTTCGCGCGCCGCCTCGCTGAGCGGAAGCTGGATGGCTACACCGCCGAGCGCCATCCCATCGGCCACCGCTGGATCGTGCTCAGCGAGCGGCTCCTGGGCGCCGTGCAGTCGGCCAATCCGCTGGCCATCCCCTTGCGCAACCTGGCGATCCGCACGATCGGCCGGCTGCCGGCCCTGCAGAAGCCGATGATGGAGCGGATCGCCGGCCTTCGCGAGTAGCGCCTAGGCCTTGGCCGCCGGCCGCTCGCGCATGGCCGCCAGCCAGCGGTTGAGATGGGTCAGCTCCTCCGGCGGCCGCAGGCGCACGATGCGGGCGAAGTCGATGCCGACCGCGGCGATGATGTCGGCGATGGTCAGCCGCTCGCCGGCCAGGAACGGACTCTCGGCCAGACGCCGGTCGAGGACCTTCAGGGCGTTCGAGCCGGTCTTCTGGTTCCATTCGGCCACCTCTGGGACCTGGGTCTCGAGCGCGGCGAAGGCCGGATGGGCGTGGCGGACCCCGAGCATGAAGGGCGTGGCCACCAGCATCTCGGCGCGGCGCGTCCACATCTCGATGACGGCGACCTCCTTGGGCGTGCGGCCGAACAGGTTGGGTTCGGGGTAGACGCTCTCCAGGTAGCGGCAGATGGCCAGGGACTCGGTGATCGTGGTCCCATCGTCCATCTCCAGCATGGGCAACTGCGGCAGGCCGGCCTTGGCCAGGTAGTCCGCCCGCTTGTGCTCCCCGTCGGGGATGCTGACCGGGACCACCTCGATGTCGGCGATTCCCTTTTCCGCCATCACCCAGCGGACGCGGCGCGGGTT
>DASRRU010000049.1:0-2350 GCA_035656795.1 Phenylobacterium sp.
GATGGCGCTGGTTATCCTGGGTGGCCAGCTCACGTCCACGCTCGCAGGTCTATGCCTCTTGCCGACCCTGGCGCTCGCAATTTGGCGCCCCCGGCGCGCGGCGGGCGAGACCGGATCTGCGCCCGAAACAGCCTCCTGAGGGCCGCGTGTGGCCGGACGCCAGCTTCCCCCGCAAGGATCAGGGATTGCCGCCTTTGGGGGTTGAGCGCGCTGGCGCGGTGCGGCCGGATCGGGGTAATCTGGCCTCGTCGCCCCTCCGCCGTTCCGCGGCTTGGGGCCGTCAGACAGATGAAGGACCCTCGATTGACCCCTCGGACTCGCACCATGGCGATACGGCTTCCGACGCGCGTGATCGCGCCGGTAGCGCTGCTGGGCGCCTTGGCCGCCGGCTGTGCGGCGGGACCGAACTACCGGGCGCCTCCCCCGCCCGTCGTGTCAGCCTTCGTCGCCCCACCGGTGAGCAAGACCAGCTTGGCGGCCGACCCCGTCGGGGCGGCTCAAACCTTCGAAACTGGGCGCACTTTGCCGGCGGAATGGTGGCGGCTGTTCGCCTCCCCGCAGATCGACGCGCTGGTGAAAGAGGCCATCGCCAATAACCCCGATCTGAGCGCCGCCAAGAGCGCGCTGGTTCAGAGTCGCGAACTGCTCCGGGTCCAGCGCGCGGCCTATCTGCCGACGGTCGGCGCGAACGTCGCGGCCTCGCGTGACAGGAATTCGGCGACGATCGCCCCGCCGCTGGCGTCCAACGCCTCGATCTACAGCCTCTACACGGCGCAGTTGACGATCTCCTACGCGCCCGACGTCTTCGGGGGCGTTCGCCGCCAGGTCGAAGCCGCGCAGGCGCGCGTGCAGGCGGCCGACGCCCAAGTCGACGCCACCTACCTGACCCTGACCTCGAATGTCGTCCAGACAGCGCTGCAGGTCGCCAGCCTTCGGGGCCAGATCTCCGCCAACGAGGACGTCATCGAGGCGGAGCGCAAGCTGCTCGACGTCCTGCAGCTGCAGGAGCGCCTGGGCGAGGTCTCGGCGGCCGAGGTGGCGGCCCAAGAAAGCGCGCTGGCGCAGGCCCGGCAGGCCATCCCGCCGCTGGCCAGGCAGCTGGCCAGCGAGCGCGATCTCCTGGCGATCCTGCTCGGACGCTATCCCGCCGCGGGGCCGGCCACCGACATCGACATTTCCAGCCTGCAACTTCCGCGTGAAATTCCCGTGAGCGTTCCAGCGGCCCTGGTCCGGCATCGACCCGACGTCCGGGCCGCAGAGGCGAACCTGCACGCCGCCAGCGCGCAGATCGGGATCGCTGCGGCCCAGCGGTTGCCCAGCTTTTCGCTGGGCGCTGACGGTGGAAGCAACGCCGCGCGGATCGCGGCGTTGACCTCGGCGCCCAACAGCTTCTGGAGCCTGGCGGCGGGCGTCGCGCAACCGATCTTCCAGGGGGGTGCGCTGCGCCACCAGCAGCGCGCCGCCGAAGCCGCCTATGCTCAGGCGCTCGCGCAATACCGGAGCACGGCGCTTTCGGCCTACCAGGGGGTCGCCGACGCCCTGCAGGCTTTGCAGATCGACGCCGACGCCCTGCAGCTTGCGCTCGACGCCGACAGGGCCGCGGTGCGAGCCCTTCAGGTGACCGAAGCGCGGGAACGTACGGGTCAGGTCAGCGCCGCGGCGCTTTACACCGCCCAACAGGCGGTCGAGCAGGGTCACATCGCCCTGATCCAGGCGCGCACGAGCCGCTTCACCGATACGGTGGCGCTCTTTCAGGCGCTCGGAGCGGGCCCATGGGCCGAGAAATCCTGATCGCCGCGCGGGGCAGTGTCCCTGCGCGGACCTCACAGATCTTGCGGAACGCCGTCGTCGCCAGTCCTGCGGGAAGGAGCTGGCGAGCGTCCTGCGCCAGGTTGGGCTGATCTTTGGTGGTCGACGTTGCGCCGCTTGGCGAACCAGGACCGCTGAGCGCCCCCGCGGACGTCGCTGCCGCAGCCGCAGCCGCAGCCATCATCAACAGGACGCGACGGGTGGCGGTGAGCGTTGGCGACGGTCGAGTTCCGTTCGGCGGCGGCTTCAGACCCGGCGCCCAGGTCGGGCGGCGTCCGTGTCCGATCAAGCCTGCTTCGACCTCGTCCACACCGTGCTGAACGGCGCGCTGGGCCGAGGTCAGGTGGGTTCCGGCGGAGGCGATGACGCATCGGCGGCAGCCGTCCTGCGTTGGACCCGACCGCGGAGGGAGAAGACGTCGATCAGCACGGGCAAGACGATGAGGACCAGCGCCGGCGCCAACAGCATGCCGCCCACCACGACCAACGCCAGCGGCCTTTGAACCTGCGAGCCGATGGCCGTCGATAAGGCCGCCGGCAGG
>DASRRU010000050.1:0-11166 GCA_035656795.1 Phenylobacterium sp.
TGCACAGGACCGGCGGCGCCAGGTTGAAGGCCAGTCGGCGGGGCCTGGCGTAGTCCGTGGCCAGGATCTGAAACAGGACCAGGCCCATGAGCGTCACACCGAACGTCTGGGCGGCCCCGGTGTGGACGGCCACAAGATAGAAAGCGGCGACGGAAAAGCCTGCGTTGCGCATCCAGGAGAAGGCCGCATCGCCACGCGCTCTCCAGCTTGGGGCGGGACGCCATAGCCGCTCCACCGCCTCCACGGCGGCCATGGCGAGCAGCCATCCCAGCGCAAGGCGCCAGCCCGAGACGGGAAATGCGGCCAAGGCGGTCAACAGTGGCAACGCCAGGCGCGACGCCCACCCGATCATCGCCGTCGAGTCCCGACGACGCGTCGGAACTGATAGATTTCGGTCTTCGCCTGCCCCCGGCCGCATCGCGCCCCGCTTCAATCAACTGGCAGTGACTGTGCCAGCAATAGTTGAAGAACCCGTTTCGTGCCAAATCGGCCCCGCGGTCTGCGACACCTCATCTCAAGGGGTCCGCTCCACCGCTCGCGGCAGACCCAAAAAAGTCCCGGCCGATACGCCAATAGCCCAGTCTTTTCAGAGAACTTGATTGGTGAATGACGCACCTTCACATCACGAGGTTCGGTTCCTATCTCACGGCATCGAATACTACCGGGATCACAGGGGTGCTGCGTTGTCAGGACGGTTAAAGGTCGGCGAGCGGCTTCCCGACGTTGAGCTCGCCTATCTCGAGGCTGGCGAGTTGCACACGGTGCGCCCGGACGCGGTATTCGCGGGCCGAAGGGCGATTTTGATCGGCCTTCCAGGGGCATTTACGCCCGTCTGTCACGGACGCCACCTGCCCAGCCTCGTCGCCGCCTGGCCTGACCTGAAGGCCGCCGGCTTCGACTTCATGGCCTGGCTCTCGCCCAACGACCCCTGGACGCAGGACGCCTGGGCCGCTCAGCTCGACCCCCATAACCGGCTGCGGCGGTTCTCAGACGGGAACCTGGCCTTTGCGCGCGCCGCTGGACTAACCTGCTGGGCGAGCGACGTTTTTATGGGGGAGCGCTGCGAGCGGTTCTTGATGATCCTTCGCAACGCCGTTGTCGAACACGTTACCATCGAGCCGCACCACATGACCTTCAGTTGCACAAGCTCGTCGGCGGTTTGGGAAGTCGCCTGAGCCCGTCGGGCACGGAGCCATAGGATCGGCGGGCCGCGGTTGCGGACATTTCCGGTGGTACTAAGGTTGGCGCTCGGATTCGCACGCGGAGCCCACCCAGTTTTGACACCGGCCTGGGACTAGCTGCGCGGATCGCCGGTCGAGATCCACGCTGCCGCCCGGATGTCGGTTTCCCCTCCGACCGGGACAGAGCCAAGATGCCAGATCCTGCGCGCTCGCAGCGGAAGGGCGCCTCAACGCTCCTTTCGGTCGCGACTGCCGCGCTCGCGACCGCAATCTTCGTCGCCGACATACTTACGCCGGTCAGGATCGCGGTCGCCGGGCTCTACGTGATCGTCGTGCTGATGGCGGCGCGGGTCTTACAGCCCCGCGGCGTCATGGTGGCCGCCGCGGGGTGCGCGGCTCTTACCGTGGTGAGCGAGGTCCTGGCGCGCGCAGCGGGCGCGAGCGCCGAAGGCGTCATCAACGCCTTGACCAGCATCGCGGCCATCGGGGTGACGACCATTCTCGCCCTGCAGGGCCAAGCGGCGGATGTGAGGCTGCGCGACCAGGCCCGCCTCCTCGACCTCACGCACGATACGATCTTCGTGCGCGGCATGGACGACGTCATCACCTACTGGAACCACGGCGCCGAGGAGCTGTACGGATGGTCGGCGAGGGAGGCCCTAGGCAAGGTCAGTCACCAGCTGATGCAGACCGTGTTTGCCGGCCCGCTCGAGGAGATCGACGCCGAGCTGCTGCGCACCGGCCGCTGGGAAGGCGAGGTCGTCCATACCAAGCGCGACGCAACGCGGGTTACGGTGGCGAGCCGCTGGTCGCTGCAGCGGGACAGCGAGGGTAGACCCGCGTCGATCCTGGAGACCAACAACGACATCTCCGAGCGCAAGCAGGCGGAGTACCTGACTGGGCACGTGTTCGACAGCTCACCCGACGGGATGTGCATTGTCGGCAGGGATTACCGAGTTCAACGTGCGAATCCGGTCTTCGCGCGGATCTGGGGCATACCGGCCGAGGGGGCCATCCGGACGCACGTCGCCGATCTGATGAATACGGATCGCTGGGAGCGGGCGAGCAAGCCGGCCCTCGAACGGTGTTTCGCGGGTGAAGACGTCAGCTACACCGATTGGATTCCCACCCCGCTCGGCCGGTCCTACCTGGCGGTGAGCTACTCGCCCCTGCGGCCGAACTCGGAGCGGGTGGAGGCCGCGCTCGTCATCGCCCGCGACCTCACCGACCTTCTGCTGGCGTCCGAGGCCTTGCGGGCGGCGCAAGCCGATCTGGCACACGTCAATCGCGTGGCCACCATGGGCCAGCTGACGGCCTCCATCGCCCACGAAGTCAATCAGCCCATCACCGCCGCGGTCATCAACGCCCAGGCGGCGTTGCGCTGGCTGGTGAATTCTCCGCCGGATCTGGATGGGGCTCGCCAGGCCCTCGGCCGCGTCGTCGACAACGGCAAACGGGCCGGCGACGTGATCGGCCGCATCCGCGCCGTCATCGCCAAGGCGCCCCCTCGCACCAGTCGCTTCGACCTCAACGAGGCGGTTGCCGACGTCATCGCCCTGATTCAGGGCGAAGCGCTAAAGCATGGCGTCTCGGTGCAGACCCGGTTCGCGGGGGACCTGCCGCCCGTTGTGGGCGACCGGGTCCAGCTGCAGCAGGTCATCCTCAACCTGATCATGAACGCCATCGAGGCGATGAGCGGCGCCGACGACGGGGCGCGGGAGCTGCGGCTCAGCACCGAAGCGAATGCGGCGGGCGGCGCGTGCGTCGCGGTGCGCGATTCCGGCCCGGGCCTGGACCCGCAGAGCGCGGCCCGTGTGTTCGAGGCCTTCTACACCACCAAGCCCGACGGCATGGGCATGGGCCTGGCCATCTGCCGCTCGATCGTCGAGGCGCACGGCGGACAGCTGTGGGTGTCCTCGAACAAACCACACGGCGCCGTCTTCCAGATGACGTTGCCGCCAGAAGGCACGGAATCCGCAAGCGCCCGAAAAGACGCCCAGACGCCAGTGTGACGCGGCGAGGAAATGGAAATACCCGCGACAGGAGCATGGACTGCACCGCAATCTCCTCGCAGAACTCTGTTCTAATTGCCGGTCTGGCTAAGCAGAAACTACCGTCCCGGTTGTGGCCGAGCCGGGCCAGAGCGGCGCCGGCTCACGCCCGACACGACGGCGCCCCCTCGCAGAGCAGCCCAAATTCACCGGCCTGCCTCCATAGCGACCGCTTGGCATGAAAGCTGCGTTGGTCCTCCAGACTGGGGGGGCCCAATGCAGATCAACAGTGCGACCGCCGGCGCGTTGCAGACGCTGGTTTCGGTGCAGGCTGCGACCGGTCCGCCGACCGCCACGGCCGCTCAGGCCGCGTCAACGGTTGGCGCTAAGCCGCTCTTCACCAACGGCCTCGTCAACTACGCTTTGCTCATGACGCCTGACATGCTCAGCGGCCTCTTCGCGCTGAACGCTGATCGTACGGTGAAGACGGATTCTCAGGGCGCGCCGCAGGCGGCAGCGACGCACAAGGGCCCCTACGACGCGGCCGAGAGCCTGCTGGCCGATCACGTCCGCGCACAAGCGACCGCCGTGTCGGGTGTCGATGCCAATCTCAGCAGCGCCGTCACCGACCAGCAGAAGCAGTTCTTCCACGACACGACCGGCTATAACCTAGTGGCCGAAGGCGGAATGATGGGCGTCTACGACGACAACGGCAAACTCGCGTCCAACGGTGTCGACCCAAAAACCGGCGGCGTGGACAACGCTCTATGGCAACTGGCCTCGAGTCTCGTGACCAACGAGACGCCCATTGGCCCCCATGCGACCATCGACGCCGCCTGGTTCCAGAAGTTCACGGCGGACATGGCGAGTGGAAGCATCGCCGTTCCATCAAGCTGGGCGGCCAACGCCCAGAAGCACTTCGACGGCGTGCTCAACGCCATGATCGACAGCCAATCCAAATCCATCCTCGATCCGGCAAAGGCGTCCGTCGACATCACCGCCTGATCTGGCCCGGGATTGCGGCGGCGGCACACGGGTCGAAGTCGAGCCGTGGCGATGTCGCCTATTGGCCGCCCGCGCTCCTACTCCTCGCACCTCAGTCGATACCCGATCCCGGGCTCGGTCATCAGCAGTTCGGGGCTGGAAGGCTCGGCTTCCAGTTTCTGGCGCAGCTGGGCCATCAGCACGCGAACGAACTGGGCGTCGGCGTTGGTGTCGGTGCCCCAGACCGCGGTGATGATCTGGCGGTGGGTGACCACCTGGCCGGCGTGGCTCGCGAGGATACGCAGCAGCTGGTACTCGCGCGGCGTCAGCCGCACCTCCTCGCCCTGGATCATCACCCGCCTGGCCGGGAAGTTGATCTCCAGCTCGCCGAACTGGAAGCGGGGCTGCGCGGAAAAGCGCCGCTCGCGCCCGCGCATCACCGCGCGGATCCGCGCCAGAAGCTCGCCCACGCCCACCGGCTTGTTGACGAAGTCATCGGCGCCAAGGTCCAACGCGGCGATCTTCTCGGCTTCGAGGTCGCGGGCCGACAGCACGATGATCGGGGCGTCCGACCACTCGCGGATGCGCTGGATCACTTCCTTGCCGTCCATGTCGGGCAGGCCCAGGTCGAGGATCACCACCTCGCTTGGCTCGGAAGCAAGCTGGGCGAGCGCGCCCTCGCCGTTCTCCGCGGCCGTCACGGCGAACCCAGCCGCCACCATCGCAGGGGTCAGGGCGCGCACCATCTGCGGTTCATCGTCGACGATCAGCAGTCGCCCCAGGCTCGCACTCATTCGTTCCGCACTCCCCAACCCCGCTCGGTCATACCCTGACCGCCGGCAACATCAGCGACATCACCATGCCGCTCGGCGCATCGCTGCGCAGCGCCGCACTCGCCTGGCCGCCCATGCCCTGCATCACTCCGCGCACGATAGATAGCCCCAGGCCCGTTCCCGGCAGCCGCCGCGCCCCCGAGCCGCGATAGAACTTGTCGAACAGCTTGCCGAGTTCGCCCTCCGGCACGCCGGGCCCGTCATCGGTCACCTGCACCACGACCTGGCCATCGCGGGGGAAGCTGGTCAGGGCGATGGTGCCGCCGTCGGGGCTGTAGCGCACCGCGTTCTCCAGCACATTGGCCAGCGCCACCTCGAACAGCACCGGATCGCCCATGGCCACGCCGGCGCCTTCGCCCAGGGTGCAGGATATCTTGCGCTGCCCGCGCAGCCGCTCGAAGCGCCGGCGCGTGCGGTCGACCACCTCGGCCAGGTCGAAGGCCGCGCTGGAGGGGTCCAAGGCCCCGCCCTCCAGCCGGGTCATGTTGAGCAGGTTGGTGACGAAGGCGTTCAGCCGCTCGGCCTCCTCCTGGATCGTCGTCGTCAGGTCGCGGCGGGTCTTGGCGTCGAACTGGTCTCCGAACTCCTGCAGCGAGGAGGCCGAGGCCAGCACGGCGGCCAGCGGGGTTCTCAGGTCATGGCTGATCGAGGACAGCAGGGCGTTTCGCAGATCCTCGGTCCGGGCGCGGGCCTCGGAATCGGCCTTGGCCACGGTCATGGACGCGCGAGCCATCGCCGTCGCGCCCGCATCGGCGAGGATCTGCAGGAGGCTCTCCTCGTGAGCGTCGGGTGGTGGCTCGGCGCGCCAGCCGGCCAGCGCCCCGCTCGCCAGCCGCCGCACCCGCCAGCCCGCCGCGTCGATGGTCCTCGGAGCGCCATGTTCGGCCGCCAGCGTCCGGGCCGCGGACAGCACCATGGGTTCAGGCTGCGCGCCGCCGGCCGCACACAGCACCTCGCCGTCCATGACCAAGGCCTGGCCCCGCGCCGCGGCGGCCAGATGATCCGCCAGCCGCGCACGAATCACGCCCGCGTCGTCCGACGCCGAAAACTCCCGCGTGGCCTCGAACAGCACCGCGGTGGTCAACGCCCGGGCCTGCGCGCGCTTGGCCTCCTCGCGCACTCGGCCGGTCAAGTTGCCCATCAGCAGGGCCACCGTCGGAAAGGTGAGCAGCACGAGGAAGTCTTCGGGCGTGTAGCTCGTCAGGCTGACGTGGCTCCTGGCCAGGTAGAAGTTGTAGATCAGGAACGAGGCCGCCGCGGCGAGGTATCCCGGTCCCGACCCCACCAGGTAGGACGTCACCAGGACGCCCACGAGATAGGCGCCGGCCACCCGGTTCGACCCGGTCATGCGCTCCAGCGCCAGAGCGCCCACCGTCGAGATCGCCACCAGCACCACGGCCAGCGAATAGCGCCCAGGCGCGCCCAGGGAGCCGATCCACGAAGGGGAAATGTCGTCGCGGCGGGTCAAGGATCCCTGGGGTTTAAGGTCTGGTCGGGTTGTCGACAGCGGGCACTGTGCCCGCTCGGGCCCAGCGGTCCAACCCTATCAATCTTATGCCGTCGGCGAGCCGTGGCCTTCTGGCTCCAGGGTTATACAGTCGCGACCGGGATTCCTCCCCTCATCTGCGGCGGCCGAGGGGCCGCTCAGATGCCAGCCAGCCAGGCCTTGAACTCCGGACGTTCCAAAAGCCGCTCGGCATAGCGCGCCGCTGCGCCCGACTTGTCGCCGAAGTCCGAGAGCTTCACGCCGTAGGTGTGGAACCGGCTCGCCACGGGCGTGTAGAACGCATCGACGATCCCCCACTCCTCGCCGCCCAGATGCGGGCCGCCGAACTTGGTCAAAAGGCCCGTCCAAAGGGTCACGATGCGGCGGATGTCCTTGTGCGTCGCCTTCGACAGGGTGGTGTGTTTCGGCCAGGCCGCCAGGTCCATAGGGCACTCGCCGCGCAGGGAGGAGAACCCCGAATGCATCTCGGCCGCCGCCGAGCGGACATAGGCCCGCATCCGCGCATCCTTCGGCCACAGCTCCATGTCCGGGAACCGCTCGGCCAGATACTCGCAGATCGCCAGCGAATCGGAGATCTGCACGTCGCCGTCCTTAAGCGCCGGCACCAGGCCGGTGGACGAATGCGGCAGGATCGCCGTCTCCGAGCCGCCGTTCTCCTGGCGAAGCTGGATGATCCGTTCCTCGAACGGCGCGCCGGTCTTTTTCAGCACAAGCCACGGCCGCATCGACCACGTCGACCACGCCTTGGTGCCGATCACGAGTTCCATTAGGCCTCCTTACGCCGAGCGCTAAGGCGATAGCGCGGCGATGCCACTTTCCTCAACGCCCTAAATGCACGAGGTTTGCCTAAGCAGCCGTTAGAGCCGCGCGCAAGAAACGCCCACCCGGGAAACGCACATGGCCGATATTACCACGCCTACCGGCGAAGCGCTGGTGGACGAAACCCCTGTTCACGCGGACATGCCGGCGGTCTCCAGCGCGTACCGCCGGTACGTGCTTTGGCTGCTGCTGCTCATCTATGTGGTCAATTTCATCGACCGCCAGGTGATCAACATCCTGGCCGAGCCGATCAAGAACGACCTGCATCTGGCCGACTGGCAGTTGGGCATGCTCTCGGGCTTCGCTTTCGGACTGGTCTACACCGTCCTCGGCTTCCCGCTGGCCAGGGCCGCCGACCGCCATCACCGCGGCTACATCATCGCAAGTTGCCTCGCGGCCTGGAGCGCGTTCACCGGCGCCTGCGGCTTCGCCCAGGGCTTCGGACAGCTGGTGGCCTTCCGCGCCGGCGTCGGCATCGGCGAGGCCGGCTGCACGCCCACGTCCCACGCGCTGATCGCCGACTACACGCCCAAGGAAAAGCGCGCCTCGGCGCTGGCGTTCTACGCCATGGGTACGCCCATCGGCTCCCTGCTGGGCCTGGCGATCGGCGGGGCCATGAGCGACTACTTCGGCTGGCGCCAGGCGTTCATGGTGGCCGCCATCCCGGGCCTGATCCTGGCGATTGTCGCTGCCTTCACGCTCAAGGAGCCCCGCGCCCGGCTGAGCGCCGCGATGCGCGCCGCGGGCCAGGGCGCCAGCGGGGCGCTGGCCACATTCTCGGAGACGATCCGCTACCTGTCGGCCAAGCGCGCCTTCTGGTTCCTGGCCTGGGGCGCGGGCATCCGCTCGTTCCTGGGCTATGGCCACGCGGTCTTCGCCCCCAGCTTCTTCTACCGCTGCCACGGGCCGGAGGTGGCTGCGCTGGCCCACCACTTCCATCTGCGCCCCCAGACCTTCATCGGCCTCTCGCTCGGCCTGCTGGCCGGTGTGGCGGGCACGCTGGGCTCGTGGGTGGGCGGCCAGATCGCCGACAGATGGGGGGCGCGCGACCTGCGGGTCTATGGGTCGGTCCCGGCGCTGGCCGTGGTGATTTCCGTCCCCGTCGCCATCCTGCTCTACTCCACCCCCTCGGCGGCCCTGGCGCTCAGCCTGATCACGGTCACCAATTTCGTGGGCACGCTCTGGTACGGCCCGGTCTACGCCTCCGCCCAGGGCATGGTCCCTCAGCGTATGCGCGCGATGAGCGCCTCGATCATGCTCTTCGTGATCAACTTCCTCGGCCTGGTGCTCGGCGCGCTGTGCATCGGGGCGCTCTCCGACCTGCTCAACAAGGGCCTGCATCTGGGCCCCGCCGAAGGCGTCCGCTGGGCGCTGATCCTCTCGGTCATCGGCGGCTCCGTCAGCGCGCCGCTTTTCTGGTTCGCCCGCAGGAGTATCCGCCAGGAGATGGTCAGCTAAGGCTAGTCGTCCCGCTCGCCCCCGCGAAGGCTGGGAGCCGCGTCGCGCGAGAACAGCAGATCCGACCAGCGCCAATCGCCGGTTCCCACCGCCAGCCGCGACGCGCCCGGACCATCGTTGAGGCTCAGCACGATCAGTCCGTGCACCGGCTGGGCGCGGCAGGCGACCGGCGCGAACGCCACGCGCCACATGATCGCCTCGCGCACCGCCGCCAGGCCCTCGCCCTCCTGGCCCGGATGGCGCACCCAGGCGCCATCCCAGACGCGGATCGCCTTCCCCGCATCGCCGGCCTCGACCACCGCGGCCTGCACCCCTTGATCCTCGCGCAACGCCTTCTGCAGCCAGCGGGCCATGTCGCAGCCCGCCCCGCCGCCGGCGCCCGAGCCGACGGTCGCGGCCCCGGCCAGCTGAGCATCGCTCATCTCCACCGACGGGATGAAAGCGGGTCCTGGCTTAGCCGCGATCGGCGCTACGGTGACGGGCAGCTTCGCTGCGCGCCCCAGCCTGGGCGGCGGCGGATTTTCCGGCTTCGGCTCCGGCGCGCTTTCCGGTGCGGGCGGCGCGGGCGGCGTTGGCGTGACGAGCGCCACGCTTATTACCGGCGGCTCCGGCGGACGCGGCGCCGCCGTCCAGGTGACCAGCAGGGCGACGCCCGCGGCCACATGGACGGCGAGGCTCAGCGCCATCGCACCGTAACGCCGGCGCGCACGCCGGCTCACAGCGCCGGCCGCTAGGCCAGAACGATCAGCACGACGCGCCGGTTCTGCGCCCGGCCGTCACGCTTGTTGTTCGGCGCCACGGGGTCATCGGCCCCGTAGGAGATCGTGCCGATCCGGTTCAGCGCCACGCCATGCTCGTTCAGATAGCGCCGCACGGCCTCCGCCCGTTCCTCGCCCAGCCGGTAGTTGACCTCCTTCGGCCCCGTCGCGTCGGTGTGGCCCTGCACCTCGATGTAGACGTTGCGGTTGTCGGTCTTCAGCTTCTCCACGAAGGCGTCGAGCCGGGCCTGCGCTTCAGGCGACAGGGCCGCCTTCGACACGCCGAACTTCATGCTGTCGTCCTGCAGCACCTGCGAATAGAGGAACTTGCCCTCGGCCAGCTTGCCCGCCGCGGTCGCCCGCTCCAGCGCGTCCTTGGTCGACTGGTCCAGATTGGCCAGCTTGGTGTCGTGGTCGGCAACCTTGGCGGTGACGTCGTTCACTTGGCCGGAGACGCTGTCGACGCGCGTGGAGACCTGTCCCACCTGTTCGCCGACATATTTCTTGGTGGCGCACCCGCCCAGGGCCGCAATCCCCAGCACCGCGACCCCGGCGACCAAGACCCTCGAAATTCTATGGCTCATCGATATCTCCCTCACGCAAAACGGCCCAAGCCGCTGCAAACCCACCGACAGCTGGACATTTCAGCGATGAAAAGCGGCGCGCTGCCGGCCCGATCAGGGCCATTCAAGGGCGCAGCTTGGCTGTAGACCAAGCGGGCCGCCCCCCCGTTCCGCCATGCGTAACGCGCGGAGGTTCCCCTATCCACTCCCGCGCCACCCCGCTAACCTCGCCCCAAACCGCCGTCCGTCCCGCGGGCGGCGAGTACAACAAGCCGGGGAACGCTTCGCCATCATGACCGCCACGACAGCGGGCGCCGTGCGCGCCGAACAGACATCCGCCAAACCGGCGTATTCGGAGAACTACAAGCGGCTCATCCTCTTCCTGCTGGTCACCGCCTACACACTGAACTTCATCGACCGCACGATCATCGCCACGCTCGGCCAGCCGATCAAAGACTCGCTGAAGATCACCGATACCCAGCTTGGACTCTTGGGCGGGCTCTATTTCGCGCTGCTCTACACGCTCCTGGGCATCCCGATCGCGCGGCTGGCCGAGCGGTTCAGCCGGGTCAACATCATCTCCGCGGCGATCATCATCTGGTCGGGGTTCACCGCCCTGTGCGGCTCGGCGGGCAGTTTCGCGGCGCTGGCCGCCTACCGTTTCGGGGTGGGCATCGGGGAGGCCGGCCTTTCGCCGCCCGCCCACTCGCTGATCAGCGACTACTACGAACCCAAGAAGCGGGCCTCGGCGCTGTCGATCTATTCCTTCGGCATTCCGCTGGGGACCATGATCGGGGCGGTGGCCGGCGGACTGATCGCCAAGACCTTCGGCTGGCGGGCGGCCTTCATGGTGGTGGGGCTGCCCGGCGTCATGGTGGCCATCGCGCTGAAGGTGCTGGTGAAGGAGCCGCCGCGTGGCCACTCCGAACCGGACCCGGCCGCGGCGGCGCGGCCCCTGGGCGCGGAGCCCTATGCGGCCGAGGAGCTGGTCCCCGCAGCGCCGGCGCCCTCGCTCGGCCGCGAGTTCGCCGAGATGGGCTCGGTGATCAAGCTGCTGTTCGGCAAGTGGCCG
>DASRRU010000051.1:0-36693 GCA_035656795.1 Phenylobacterium sp.
CCTGCGGGATCTGGTGATCCTCGGCGTCGCGGCGCTCGGCCTGTCGATGTCGTCCGCAGCCCACGCCGCCGATGGACCGGTCGTCGATGCGCCGGCGGGCGTCGTCCAGGGGCTGACCGAGGATGGGGTGAGCGTCTTCAAGGGCTTGCCTTACGCCGCGCCGCCGGTCGGGGCAGCGCGCTGGACGCCGCCCAAGCCCGCGCCGAAGTGGCCGGGCGTGCGCGACGCCGCGCGGTTCGGCCCGGCCTGCCTGCAGCCGCTGTCTGGCCCGGGCAACATCTACGCCGACGACCCTGCCTCGATGAGCGAGGACTGCCTGTCGCTGAACGTCTGGGCGCCCAAGGGCGCGAAGAAAGCGGCCGTCCTGGTGTGGATCCACGGCGGGGCGTTGGCGACGGGCTCGAGCCAGGAGGCGATCTACGATGGCGCCAAGCTCGCCGCGCGCGGGATCGTGGTGGTCTCGATCAACTACCGCCTGGGCGTCCTGGGCTATCTGGCGCATCCAGGCCTAAGCGCCGAGTCGCCGCTGGGGATCTCCGGCAACTACGGCCTGCTCGACCAGATCGAGGCGCTGCGCTGGATCCGGCGCAACATCTCGGCTTTCGGTGGCGATCCGTCGCGGGTGACCATCGCCGGCGAGTCGGCCGGCGGCCTCAGCGTCATGTACCTGATGGCCTCGCCGCAGGCGCGGGGGCTGTTCTCCCAGGCGATCGCCGAGAGCGCCTACATGATTTCCACGCCCGAGCTGAAACAGAAGCGGTTCGGCGAGATGCCGGCTGAGGAGGCCGGCGTGCGATTGGCGACCAAGCTGCACGCGGCGGATATCGCCGCGTTGCGCGCCATGAACCCGGACGAGCTGACCAAGGCCGCGGCGGCCGCCGGGTTTGCGCCGTTCGGCGCCGTCGATGGTCACGTGCTGCCCCGCCAGCTCGTCGACGTGTTGGACCGGCAGGAGCAGGCGTCCGTACCCCTGCTGGCCGGATTCAACAGCGGCGAGATCCGCTCGTTGCGCATGCTGGCGCTGCCGGCGCCGGCCAGTGCGGCCGCCTATGAGGCCACAGTGCGCGAGCACTATCTCGACCTGGCCGACGAGTATCTGAAGCTCTATCCGTCCAGCCACCTCGAGGAGAGCGTGGTCGCCGCCACCCGGGACGGCATGTATGGCTGGACCGCCGAGCGCCTGGTCCGGGCGCAGGCGGCCCTGGGCCAGCCGGCCTTCCTCTACCGCTTCGATCACGGCTTCCCGGCTGCAGACGGCGCGGGGTTGCACGCCTTCCACGCCAGTGAGGTGCCCTTCGTCTTCGGGACCCTCGACCGCACGCCGCCGGCCTGGCCGAAGGCGCCGGCGGCGCCGTCCGAGACCATTCTCTCCGACGCCATGGTGGGTTATTGGTCGAGTTTCGCTCGGACCGGATCGCCGACCGCCGCCGGCGCTCCGGCGTGGCCCGCCTTTGGGGTGACGGAAGCCTATCTGGCGTTCACCGATGCGCCCCATCCCGCGACCCGTGCGCTCGGCGGCGCCTATGCGCTGGACGAGGCGGTGGTTTGTCGGCGGCGCGCGAGCGGGGACATGGCCTGGAACTGGAATGTCGGCCTGGCGTCGCCGCGCCTGCCGCCGCCGACGCCGGCTTGCGGCGGATCGAAGCTCAGGCCTTGAGCGAGAGAAAGCCCGCGGCCATGAACTTGGCGATGCGCTGCTTGACCGCCCCGAAGTCGTCGGAGCGGCAGAGCCCGCCCGACAGCCGATCGATCCGGCCGGTGCGGGCCAGCGTATTCATCAGGGCGCCCGTCACGAAGTGATAGCCCCAGAAGATGTCCTCGTCCGAATAGTCCGGCAGGGCCTTCTTCAGGATGCTGACCAGCTTCAGCACCACCGGGTCGAAGTGCGCGTCCATCAGCTCCGCGCCCTCCCGGGTGTTGCTGACCCGCGCGCCTAGGGCGGCATAGTTCATCCAGCCCTCGCCGCCATCGACATAGAGATCGAGATCGGTGTCGAGGAAGGCGTGTAGCGCGCCTTCGACGGTGGGACGGTCGCCGACCTCCGCCTCATATTGCTCGAGCGCCGCCATCCGCCGCCCGCTGGTGACGCCCGCGCGGCGGGCGAAAACCGCCTCGAACAACTGCCGTTTGTCGGCGAAATAGTAGTGCATGAGCGTGGTGTGGACGCCGACCCGGTTGGCCACGTCGCGCAGAGTGACCCCGTGTAGGCCGCTCCGTGAGAACAGGTATTCGGCGGCGTCCAGGATCTGTTCCAGGGACTCGGCGCGCTGCTCCGCCTTGCTGCGGCGTACGCGCTTTGCTGATGAGCCTTCCGACATCCGAGCGAACTAGAGCTCCCGGGGCAGGATCGGCCAAGTCACGTGGGCCAAGGAAGCTCCCCCTGCGTCAAGCTTGCCGTTCCCGTACTCGGCTCGCCGTCTGTTCTTGTCAATCTTGCTGGCGGCGGCATCGGCGCGATCAGGACTGCATGGGCGGCGACGGTCGGGAACCGACAGGGAGGCGGCCGCCGTCCGCCTAGGCGGAGCGGCGGCCCGCGGAGAGGCGCGATCAGAACGTCTTCAGCATTCGGATGCCGAACTGCCGCGGCGGCCCCGCGATCCGGATCGGCGAGACAGCGGCGGCGACGTATTTGTCGTTCGTCAGGTTGGAGCCATAGAGCGTCGTGGTGAAATCGCCGTGCTGCCATGCCAGCGACGCACCCAAAATGTCGCGCGGGGTCAGGTAGTCGCCCGCCGCGCGGTTGTCGAACAGGGTCGCCCACTGGTCGGAGATGTGGCTGAAGCTCACCGCTGGCGTCAGTGTGTCCTTGTCCTCCAGGTGGAAGACGTACTGGGAGTAGAGGTTGAAGGTGAAGTCCGGCGCATAGGTCTGCGGCTTGCCGCTCAGGTTGATGCAGGCTGCCGTCGCCGGTCCGGTGGTCGGGTTGCAGGTCCCGGACGCCAGCAGGCGCGGATCCTCGGTGAAGAAGGTCCCGAGTTCGCTGTGCTCCAGGCCCACGCCGACGTTGAACGAGAAGTTGCCAAACACCCCTTGAGCCGAGGCTTCGACCCCATAGAGCTTGGTGGGGTTGGGGACGTTCTGCTCGGTCACCTGGGTGGGCGCGCTGGGGATTGGCAGGCTCACCTGGAAGTGATCGAAGCTGTTGTAGTAGACGCCCAGCTGGGTGCGCAGGTGATTGTCGAGCAGGGTCGACTTCCACCCCAGCTCGTAGTCGGTGTCGTACTCCTGGCCAAAGGGCGCGGGGATTCCGCCGCCGGCGAAGTACAGGGCCGTGTTGAGGCCGCCGGGTTTCGCGCCGGTGGCCACGAAGGCGTAGAGGAAGTTGTCGGTGTTGACGTTCCAGTTCAGCGCCACCTTGCCGGTGAGGTTGTTGCCTTCCTCGGTCTGGTTCTGCGGGAAGTTGAGGCCGAATTCCGGAACCGTGAAGAAGGCGCGGTTGGTGGTGCTCCACTTGGAGTAACGCGCACCCACCTGCAGTTGCAGGCCGTTATCCCAGCGCCAGCTCGCCTGACCGAAGACGGCGGCGGTGTAGGTCGGGTTGACGCCGTTCAGGTCCTCGTCGACCACGCCTGGCGGCACGCCGATGTCGAACTGGCCCACCGGGAAGTCATAGCGGTTGTTCTGGTAGTACGCGCCCAGCACCCAGCCGAACGGGCCCTTGTCGGGCGAGATGATGTTGAACTCCTGCGACCAGATGCGCTCGTTCACCGCCTCGGCGATGATGTAGTTGGGGGCGGCCGCGGCGGTGCCGTCAATGTCGCCGGTCCAGGCCGTGCGGCCCTGCTGGTAGCCGCTGATCGACCGCAGGTCGATGCCGTTGTCCAGCGTGTAGTCGACCTTCACGATGGTGCGGACGAATTGGTCGGTGGCGTAGGTCTTGAAGTTGTTGGCGAAGGTGAACAGGCCGCTGGTGCCCTGGTTGGTGAGCGCGTCGCCGAAGTAGCCGCCGTTCTGCAGGTAGCTGTAGTCGGTCTTCCAAAGCACCTTCAGGTTGTCGGTCGGCGTCCAGAGCAGCGACAGCCGTGCGCTGCCCCAGGCCAGATCCGGGTTGCCCGTCCACGGCCCCGAGATGTTGTAGAAGCTGTCGCGATGCTCGGTGTTGAACGCCACGCGCGCCGCCAGCGTGTCGCTGATCGGCAGGTTCACCGCGCCCTGCAGGCCGACGTCGGAGTAGTTGCCGACGCTGCCCTGAATGTAGCCGGTGTAGCCGCCGTCGATCTTCGGATCGACGGTGGTGACGATCACCGCCCCGCCGGTGGCGTTCTGGCCGCTGAAGGTGCCCTGGGGGCCGCGCAGAATCTCGATGCCGGCGATGTCGTAGTAGGGCTCCTCCTGGAAATAGCCCGGGAAGGTCGCGACGCCATCGCGATAGGTGACGACGCCGGTGCCCGTCTGGCTGTTGTGCTCGCCCTTGCCGATGCCGCGGATGTCGAAGTCGTTGCCCTGGCCGAAGTTGTTGACGGTCAGCGACGGGCTGATGAACTGCAACTGGTCGACGGTGACGATGCCCTGCTTCCGCAGGTCCACCCCGGTCATCACGGTGGCGGCGATCGCCGTCTGCTGCAGGTTCTCGTTCCGCCGCTCGGCGGTGACGATCAGTTCCTGGACGGTCGCGCCGGCGTTGGCGCCTGGAGTTGCCGCGGCCGTCGCCGCCGTCTGCGCGTTGGCGACGCCGCTCCAGGCCAGCGCCAGCACAGACGCGCTCAGCCACAGTGAGTGGATTTTCATGATTGTTCCCCGAGCCTGGTTTCCTCGGCGCTCTTTGGCGCGTGACGGGAAAGCTGAAGTACGCCCGGGAAGCTGTCAATCCTGACTAAGCCGAGAGTGAATAAGTATCCGGGCCGTGTGGCGCACCGGCCTCGGGGCGATTGGAACGGTGTGCATGGGGTTCGGCGGGGGGCCTGATCCCCTCCCCGCAAAGTGGAGGGGAGGAGCGGTCGTCAGGCCGCGTCCACCAGCACGACCTCGGCGTCCTGCAGCGCGGTGACGCGAATTGCGGTTTCGCCGGTGATCGCAGCGCCGTCGCGGGTATCCAGATGCACGCCGTTGACTTCGACCGAGCCCGTGGCGGCCACCAGATAGGCGTGACGGCTGGGGTCGATGGCATAGTCGGCGGTCTCGCCGGCCTTGATGGTGGCGCCGGCCACCCGCGCGGAGGTGCGGATCGGCAGGGCGTCCTCATCGCCGGGCAGGCCGGAGGCCAGCGTCACGAACTTGCCGGCGCGATCGGCCTTGGGGAAGGGCCGGGCGCCCCAGGCCGGAGGGCCGCCGGCGCGGTCGGGCGCGATCCAGATCTGGAACAGGCGGGTGAGTTCGCTCTCGAGGTTGTACTCGGCGTGACGCACGCCCGTGCCGGCGCTCATCACCTGCACATCGCCGGGACCCGTGCGGCCCTCGTTGCCCATGGAATCCTTGTGGGTGATCGCCCCTTCGCGGACATAGGTGATGATCTCCATGTCGGCGTGGGGGTGCGGCGGGAAGCCGGACTGCGGGGCGATCTCGTCGTCGTTCCAGACGCGCAGCGCGCCCCAGCCCATCCGCTTGGGATCGTAGTAGTTGGCGAAGGAGAAGTGGTGCTTGGCCTTCAGCCAGCCGTGGTCGGCGCCGCCGAGGCTGGCGAATGTACGTTTCTCAATCATGCGGTAGGTCCTCTCTTGCGGCACAAGATAGGCTTCCGGATCGGGCGGTAAAGCGACGAGAAGGCAGAAGATTGTTTCCGAAACGGAGGCATTCTTTTGGGTGTCATCCGGGAAAGCGCAGCGCGCTTGTCCGGGACCCATAGACAGGGAGCTGTCCGGCCAGCCTCCTGCCGAACGCGTCCATGGGGCCCGGCCTTTCGCCTGCCGCGAAAACCGGGATGACACGAGAGGGGATGTCATGCGGCTTGCGGGATGGACGGCGGTGGTCGCAGCGGCGCTGACGATGGGTGCGGCCAGGCCACATCAGGACTGGCGAACGCTGGATCCCGCTCAGACCCTGGTGATCGAGACCTCCAAGGGCCGGATCGTGGTGGAGATGGCGCCGGCGCTGGCGCCCAAGGCCGTGGAGCGGGTGAAGCGGCTGGCGCGCGAAGGGGTCTACGACGGCTTGCTGTTCCACCGGGTGATCGAGGGCTTCGTCGTCCAGACCGGCAATCCGAACAATCACGACGGCGGGACGTCGGCCTATCCAGACCTGCCGGCGGAGTTCAGCGCCCGGCTGCCGCCCGAGGCGGCCCTGACGACGGTGATCAGCCGCTCAGACGGCATCGAGGGCTTCATGGGTTCGGTCCCGGTGGCCGGCGTGTCGTTCACGGAACAGGCGCAGGGGAGCGACCACCGCCCTCGGGTCTGGGGCGCCTATTGCGACGGCGTCGCCGGCATGGGCCGCCAGGCGGGAAACGACACCGCCAACAGCGAGATCTTCTTCATGCGCGCTCCGGCGCGGCGGCTGGACCACGACTATGCGGTCTGGGGCCGGGTCGTGCAGGGGCTCGATGTGGTGCGCGCGATCAAGGTCGGTGAGCCGCCGGCCGAGCCGGACCGGATGACGCGCGTGCGCCTGGCGGTCGACCTGCCGGCGGCGGAGCGGCCCCGGCTTCAGGTGACCGACACCGCCGGGCCGGAGTTCGCCGCCCTCGCGGCAGGACTGAAGGCTCGGCTGGGCGCCCGCTTCAGCGTCTGCGACCTGCCGATCGCGGTGAGGCGGCCTTGACGGGCGATGCAGGAGGCGGGCCCCCGAACCTGAGGCCGGAACAGTTGGAAGGGCTCCAGATATGGTCGACGCAGTGTCGAATACTCGACTTACGCGTCGAATTTGCTCGCGTATTGGCGATTTTTGCATTGGCGCCCGGCTTGTGCCGGTGCAGGTTGTTTCCCAGATAAAGCCCGGGAGCGCTACCAGGTACAGAGTCGGCGATGACTTACTTTTGCTACATCCATCGGCGGACCGGCGGAGTACCCCATTTCGAGGTGTTGCCCGCCACGTCGCAGGATCACGCCATCGACACGGCAGCCCGGCTTCTGGCGCAACGCGCCGATGGCGTGCGGGCGGAAATCTGGGAAGACGAGCGGCTGGTCTTCACCCTGCCGCGCGGGATCGACGGCCCGGCGCCGCCAGCGTCCTAGACCCTCATCAGACACGCATTTCGAAATAGGCGACCTCCGAACCGGCGGTATGACCCAGCATGGTGATCCGAAAACGCGCGCCGTCCTCCAGCTTCAGCTCGGCCTCGCCGGCGTGGAAGGCTGCGGCGGCGATCTCCGGCGTGGCGGTCAGCGAGCCTCGCAGCCGCAGCGGTCCGAGGCGAAGGCTCATGGGGTCGCCATGCACCTCGTAGTCGACCGGTCCGGTGAAGCCGCGACAGCGGAGCTCGCCGGCCCCTAGGTGCACGGGAAGCTGTTTACGCAGACGCGCCATCGGGACTCCTTGTGGGTGTCGTCTACTAACGCCCAAGGTGCAGGTTCGATCCCTGACCCGATCAGCGATAGGCGCGGATGAAGAGCCCGATTGTCAGGGCGACGCCGATGGCGATGACGGCAAGTCGCAGGAACCTCTCGTTGGCCCGTCGCAGCAGCCAGGCGCCGGCCAGGCCGCCGCCTACGGCGCCGACCGCCAGCGTTGCGGCCTGCAGCCAGCGCACCTCGCCGGAGAACAGGAACACGACCACCGCCGTGCCGTTCATAACGCTGGCCAGTACGTTCTTGGTGGCCAGTGAGGCGCGCACCGGCAGCTGCGCCATGGAGAGCACGGCCAGCATCAGGAAACCGATGCCGCCGCCGAAGTAGCCGCCGTAGATTGCGATGAAGAACTGCAGCGCCAAGGCCTGCGCCGGCTTGAGCCCCTGCGCCGCCACGGGCCGGCGGCTGAAGGTTCCCCAGGCGAAGGCGGCGGTGGCGAACAGCACCAGCCAAGGCAGCAGCGCCTCGAAGTACCGCGGCGGGGTGACCAGCAGCAGCAGCGCGCCGATAGCGCCGCCGACGAGGCTGATCGCCACCATGGCGCGGAGCGACAGGTTCTCGGCGCCGCTGGCCAGCTTTCGCCCGGCCCAGCCGGTGGTCACCTGGCCGGGGAACAGGGCCACGGTCGAGGTGATGTTGGCGGCTCGCGGGTCCATGCCGCTGAGGATCAGAGCGGGCAGGGTGATGAACGACCCGCCGCCGGCCAACGCGTTCTGCGCGCCCGCCCAAACGGCCGCCCCCAGCAACAGGACGAACATCCAGGGCGAAGGATCGTGCAGCGCCACCTTAGCGCAGGGCCAGCCGGGCCACGCCGGCCAGCACTGCGATGGGGATCAGGATCGCGCCCAGTCCCTGGTGGCCGGCGGCGGTCAGGAGGATCTCGGCGCCAACGATGAGGGCGACGACCGTGACGGTCCCGGCGTCGCCAAACAGGGTCTTGAGGAAGGCCTTCATGTCGTCGCCTCCATCGGCCGGGAGCGCCGGATGAGGGCGATCAGACCCAGGCCGCCCAAGGCGTAGACCGCGCCAAGGCCAAGCAGGCTGAGGTCGCCCAGCGGCCAGGCCCGTGCGCCAGCGACCGCTTCGTAGGTCCAGAAGGTGCCGAATGCGGTGATCATCACGCCGACGACAAACTTGATGGTGTTTTCCGGAACCCGGGTGAGCGGCGCGCGGACGATGAGGCCGGCCGCCAGGACGACGGCCAGCGCCGCGAGGGCGCCGGCGCCGCTGCTGACCCAGGCGCGGCCGTGCAGGCCGAAGGCCGCCACGACCAGCCAGACCTCCAGGCCCTCGAGCAGCACGCCCTTGAAGGCGATCAGCCAGCCGGCGACCCGATCCCCCCGGCTGAGCTCGGCGCGGGTTTCGGCGAAGCTCTCCGCCTCGTCGTGCAGCGCCTTGAGGCCGGCGCCCCGCGCCACGGCCTTGGCGAGCCAGCGGATACCGAACAGCAGCAGGAAGACGCCGATCGCCAGCTGCAGCCAGCGGACGTCCATGCCCAGGCTCAGCACTCCGCTGGTGGCCGCGGTCATGGCGGCGAGGACGGCCAGGGCAACCAGAGCCGCGCCGGCGGCGGCGCGCCAGCCGATGCTCAGGCTGACGGCCAGGACGATGGTGAACGCCTCCACCCACTCCACGGCGGCTGTGAGGAAGGCGGCGGTGGCGACGGGCCAATCAAGCAATGCGGTGCTCCATCGAAAATCAACCAGGCGCCTGCCCGGGGCGATATAGGGGTGTCAATTCAATGGCAAAATGCATTCACATCACGTGGATATTCTATCTTTGAATTTTGGCCAGGGCCTGGGTGACGGAGATCACATGGTCCCGCAGCCAACGGTGGGCCGGATGACCGTCGAGCCGCCGATGCCAAAGCATGTGAGTGCGCACCTTGGGTGAATCGAAGGCGGGCTCGTGGAATTCGAGGGCGTGGTTGCCGGTGAACACCTGGGCGACCCGGCGGCTGAAAATCGTGACGAAGTCGGACTCCGCCAGGATGGTGTGCGCCGAGAGATAGGGCGCGCGTACGGCGACCCGGCGCGCAAGGCCGCTCGTGGCGAGCCAGCGGTCCAGGAACGCGGTGTCCTCGCCGCTGGAGGAAATCTCCAGGTAGGGCAGAGCTGCCAGCGTCTGCGCTGTCAGCTCGCTGCGACTGGCCGGATGTCCGCGCCGCATGACCAGGACGAACGGGTCTTCCAGCAGCAATTCGCTGCGGAACCTTTCCCCGGGGCTCGCCAAGCCGCCGACCGCAAGGTCGACGTCGCCGCGGTCCAGGGCGTTGGCGATGTCCAGGGTGCCGCTAGGGCGCATGTCGAGGCGGACGCCGGCGGCCGCGCCGCAAGCTGCGGCGACCAGGGGAGGACCGATGACCACGGCGGCGAAGTTGTTTACGCCGATCGTGAAGCTGCGGTCCGAGGCCTCCGGGTCGAAGGCCAGGGGCTCGAGCGCGAGCTGCACCTCGCTGAGCGCGTTGCGCAGGGGCTCGGCCAGCCACTCGGCCCGCGGCGTCGGCCGCATGCCCTCCGGGGTGCGCACGAACAGCTCGTCGCCCAGCATGAAACGAAGCCGGTTCAGCGCGTGGCTCATGGCCGGCTGGCTGAGGCCGATCAGGCGGCCGGCGCGGGTGACGTTGCGCTCGCGCATCACCGCATCGAAGACCACAAGCAGATTGAGGTCGATCGAACGCCAATTCATGCGCGACATATATTGGTGCGAACAATGCATTTCAAGAATGCAACAATCGCACCCATATGCGGCCAGACGATCGCGGGGGGCAGAACCGGGCTTGGTGTGTGCGTACGATTTTAGTTGTCGATGATGAGGCGGTCCACCGCGAGTCGATCGCGCGGACATTACGGGCCGAAGGCCATGAGGTGATTGAGGCCATCGATGGCCGGGAGGGCCTCGACCAGTACCATTTGCACCGGCCGGCGCTGGTGTTGTGCGACATCCTGATGCCGGAGCGGGACGGGCTCGAGATGATCGGGGCGCTGCGCGCCTCGTATCCCGAGGTCCCGATCGTCGCAATGCTGGCGGTCGATGATTTCGAGGCGGCGTTGCTCCTGGATATCGCCAAGGCGTTGGGCGCCAACGCCACGGTCCTGAAGCCGCTTTCAAGCACGCGGCTCATCGAAACGGTCAGCTCGCTGCTGGCGCCGCCGGTGCGCCACTAGGCTGGTGACGCAATCATCGCCCCCTCTCGATCGTCATCGCCCGGCTTGTCCGGGCGACCGATGAACACCGATGCGTCGGAAAGGCCCGCCGCGCCGCCCGCGCCATGTCCTTCGATACGGAGGTCATGGGCGGTCCGGACAAGCCGGGCCATGACGATATTAAATGAATTCCACGGCCTGATTGAGCCCTCAGCCTGGGACCGCGGGCCGGGATTCAGCCTAGCGCTTCTTCCCCAGCTCGGCGGCGATGTCCTTGGTGAGCCGGCCGACCTTGCGATGGGCGGCGGTGAGCTGGTCCTTGGTCACGCCCCAGCGCTTCATCCAGTATTCGACCGCCTTGCGCTCGCTAAGGTCGAGGCGGTCCTTGTCGATGAACCCGCGCTTGTCCTTCAGGCCGGCCATGTAAGCTCCTCCGTGAGCGCCTCAACCTAGGGAGCTTCCTTGCGCAGGGGAAGCGCACCGGCCAAGGTCGGCGCTGCGGGGGAGTGCTTCGATGCTGCGATCGTTGAGTGTGCGGGTGGTGATTGCGCTGCTGGCGGGCCTCGCCGCAGGCGCGGCCGCGGCGGCTTTCGGCGGCGACAGCGCCAAGCATGCGATCGAGCTGGTGGAATCGGTGGGCGCGCTGTGGCTCAACGCGCTGCGGATGACCGTGGTGCCGCTGATCTTCGCGGTGATGGTGACCGGGATCGCCGGCGTCGCGGACGCCGCGGCGACCGGACGGCTGGCGGCGAAGGCGCTCGTCTGGATCGTGGCGTTGATGACCTTCTCGGCGGTGTTCTCGCTGGGCTTCGCACAGGTGTTCTACGCCATCTGGCCGGTGACCGGGGCCGCGGCCACCGCGCTTCGGGCCGGGGCCACGGCCGCGCCGGAC
This sequence comes from Phenylobacterium sp., assembly GCA_035656795.1. Lineage (GTDB taxonomy): Bacteria > Pseudomonadota > Alphaproteobacteria > Caulobacterales > Caulobacteraceae > Phenylobacterium. The sequence goes on from DASRRU010000051.1 coordinate 11,478, forward strand.
GTGGCCAAGGCCGCCCCGACCTTCGTGGGCTTCGTCTCAGGGCTGGCGCCGGAAAACGTGCTGAAGGCCGCGTCGGAGAACGCCATCCTGCCGCTGGTGGTGTTCGCCGCCTTCTTCGGATTCGCCTCGACCCGGCTGCCGGAAGTCCGCCGGCGGGCCCTGACCGAGCTGTTCGACAGCATCGGCCAGGTGATGATCACCATCGTGCGCTGGGTACTGTGGGCGGCGCCGGTGGGGGTGTTCGCGCTGGCCCTGGGCGTAGGCCTGAGGGCCGGCGTCGGGGCGGCGGGTGTCATCGCCCACTACGTCACGGCCATCGTGCTGGGGAACATCGGAATCACCATCGTGGGCTATCTGATCGCCCTCTTCGGCCGGATCGAGTTCGGGCGGTTCGTGCGGGCCCTTGCCCCGGTGCAGGTGACCGCGTTCGCCACCCAGTCGTCGCTGGCCTGCCTGCCGGCGATGATCGAGCGCTGCCGTGACGACCTCGGCGTTCCGGACCGGGTGAGCGGCCTGGTGCTGCCGATGACGGTTTCGGTGATGCGGATCACCGGCCCGGTGGCGAACTTTGGCGTCGCGCTGTTCCTGGTGCAGGTCTACGGCCTGCATCCGAGCGCCGTGACCTACCTCGGCGCGACCCTGGTGACCGTGGCGACCTCCATGGCCTCGGTGGGTCTGCCCGGGCAGGTGTCGTTCTTCGCTTCCATCGCGCCGATCTGCCTCAGCCTCGGCCTTCCGGTGGACATCCTGCCAATCCTGATCGCCGTCGAGGTGATCCCCGACATCTTCCGCACGCTCGGCAACGTCACCGCCGACATGGCGCTCACCGCCGTGCTGGCCAAGGGCGAGCCGGCGAAGGTTGTCGCCGCATAGGCTCGGCATAGTGTCCCTAGGTGACGTTGTTGCGCCGGGCCGCTAAGCTCGGCTGGGAGGGCCAAACGCCGTCTTGTTCGGCGTCCGCCACCCAGTACCCGAGGACATGTTTCCGGCCCGCCTGAACCGCATCCTGCCCTGGATCTTCCTGGCCACTGGTCTTCTGGCGGTGATCCAGCTGGTCTCGATGGTCGGCAAGCTCGCCACCAAGAGCGGGGCGGTCGCCTGGTTCATGCACCATCGGCTGGAGATCGCCGCGGGCCTGGGCGCGGCGGCGGCCGTCGCCTGGCTGGTGGTCTGGCTGGGGTCGCTGCGCCGCAAGAACCGGTTGCCCAAATTCCTGTCCGAGCGGAGATGGCTGATGGACATTCTCGACCGACTGACCAACCGGGCCGAACTGGAGCGGCGGCTCGCGGAGAACAGCGAGCCGATCTTCGTCGACGCCGACGCGCTCGCCGCCTCGCTGAAGGCCAATGTGGTCGGCCAGGACGAGACCTGCGTCGATGTCGCCGCCCAGATCCGCCGCCGGCTGGCGCTGAAGCAGCGCGGCAAGCCGGTGGGCGTCTTTCTGTTCGCCGGGCCGCCCGGCGTCGGCAAGACCTGGCTCGGCAAGGTCCTGGCCGAGGCCCTGGGGCGCAAGCTGCTGCACTTCGACATGACCCAGTTCTCGGCCGGCGGGTTCGGGGCGACGTCGCTGTTCGGCGCCGCCAAGGGCTATGTGGGCTCGCAGGAGTACGGCAAGCTGACCGCGGCGCTGCGCGACACGCCCGACGCCGTGGTGCTGCTCGACGAGATCGAGAAGGCGCACAGCGATGTGCACAAGAACTTCCTCACCGCCTGGAACGACGGCTTCATCACCGAGAAGTCGGACGGCAAGCAGATTTCGACCACGCGGACGATCTTCATCCTTACCACCAATGCGGCGGTGGATGAGTTGGCGGACGTGTCGCGGCAGTATGCGGCCGACCCCGACGAACTGCGCCGCGCGGCGGTGGGTGCGCTGAAGGGCGCGGGCTTCGCGCCCGAGGTGCTGAACCGGATCGACCGGATCTTCGTCTTCGATCCCCTGGAGGGCCTCGACATAGCCCGCGTCGCGGCCCTGGAGATCGAGCGGATGATCTCGAGCTACGGCCTGACCGTGGCCGAGGGCGGCATCGACCCGGAGGTGCTGTTCGACCTGATGGGCCGCCAACTGAAGATGGGCACCCAGGCCTCGTCGCGGGACCTGACCCGGGCAATCGAGGAATCCATCGCCGACTCGCTGATCGTCGCGCGGGAGAAGGGGGCCAAGGCGGTGTCCCTGATCAAGGGCGAGGACGGTGTGCGCGCCGAGATCGCCGCGGCACCGCCTCCGGCCACCGTTGTTACCGTTGGCGGCAAGGCGAAACTGGCGTCCCTGGACAGGTGAGGCCACGATGAGTGATCCCCAGGAGCTTCCGTCGGCGAAGTCCCAAAGGCGATCTCAGGCCTCCAGCGCGGGCAAGGCGAACTTTCCCGACGCGCCGGGCCTGCGAAACCTCGCGTTCCTGGCGACAGGACTGACGGTCGCCGCCGTGGTGCTGGCCGTGCCGGCCCTGCGCGATCAAGGGCCCGCCGCACGGCCTCCCGTCGCCGCCCCGGCTGCGACCGCTGCTCACGCCGCGCCGACCCCCGTGGCGCCGGTTACAGCGAGCCCGAGCCAGGTTCCGATCCAGGCCGCGCCGCCGCCGGCCCCGATCCCGCATGCCCCCGTCCGGGAGGCGCCCGCGCAGACGCTGGCTGCGGCGACGCCGCAGGCCCAGACCCAGGCCCAGCCCGTGCCGCAGCCGCTGTCCTGCAACATCAACCCGCAGAGCTTGATGGCGCCGTTCAGCGAGGGCGTGATCAAGGGAATCGAGGATCCGCAGGTCTCGCTGCGGCGGATCCGGGGAATCGAACTCCGGACCGGCGGCGCCATCGACCCGAGCTACGTCGCGACCCTGCGGGTGATCGTCCAATCGCCGGCCGGCCTGAGGCTTACGCCGGCGTTGCCGCCCGGCCTGGTGGTCCACGTGGGGGACCGGGTGACGGTCATGAGCGGCGAGCGCAACGCGGGCCTGCCTTGCAACTATGTGCCGCCGCACGTCACCGCCGACCTCGGCCCCGCCAAGCCTCCGGAGTCCGGAACCGCGGCGCCTCTGACGCCCTAGTGTCCCGATTCCGAAGTTCGCGAGCGCTTGCCGCAGGCGCCGGAGGAACTTCGGATTCGATAAGGACACTAGCAAGTGTATGTTTCTAGTGTGCTTCTTCGGGTCTGAAGTTCGCTCCGCGCTTGGCCGAAATGCAGGCGAACTTCAGATCCGGCACACTAGCGCGCTCGCGAACTTGCGGGATGGCGCGTGCGGCCCTACCCAGCCTGGCCATGGCCAACGAACCGTTTTTCACCATCGAGGGGACGCATTACGTCCCGACGCCGGCGGCGCGGGGGCCGTGGAACCCCAATTCGCTGCATGGCCGGGTGATCGCGGGCCTGCTGGGCGCGGAGATCGAGCGGCTGCACGGCAGCCCAGACTTCATCCCGGCGCGGCTGACGGTGGACATGTACCGCCTGCCGGACCTGTCGCCGGTGGAGGTGACAACCAAGGTCGTGCGCGCCGGCAACCGCATCAGGGTGATCGACGCGGAGTTCATCTCGGGCGGAGTCAGCGCCGGGCGGGCGACCTGCCAGCTCCTCAAGCGCACCGAGAACCCGACGGGCAATGTCTGGAAGCCGGAGCCGTGGGACGCGCCCCGGCCGGCGGACATCGCCCCGCCCACCGACGGCCGCTCCGGCATGGGCGGCATGTGGGCCACGCGCCGGATCGCCGGCGATTTCGGCACGGTGGGCCAGAAGCGGATCTGGATGAGCGAGGTCCGCGACCTGGTGGACGGCCGCGCGCTCACGCCCTTCGTGCGGGTGGCGGTCTCGGCGGATTTCGCCAGCCCCTTCGCCAACGCCGGCGACAACGGGCTGGAGTTCATCAACTCCGACGTGACGGTCTACCTGCACCGCGAGCCGGTGGGCGAGTGGATCGGCTATGAGGTGATCAACCACGGCGCCACCGACGGCGTGGCGATCGGCGAGTGCTTTCTCTACGACGAGGATGGACCGATCGGATCGGCATCCTGCGCGGCCCTGGCGCAGCGTCGGATGCCGCGCAGCTAGATCCGGATTCCGACGGGACCATCACGAACAGCCGGGACAGTCCCGCCGGAGCCCGACGTGTGGTTGAAAGCCGTCGGACAACTACAGACTGTATGCACCCTCGCCCACGCCCGGTGATCGTGGCGGGGCGTCACATTGTAGTTCTACGTAACCTTGCGGGCCGCGGCGCCGTCAGCGGGCGGGCCTTCGGCGGATTCTTGCGCCGCACGCGCCGCCGTGCGATGGCGCCTGCAAGGATCGGCAAGGGTCCATCGGGAGGTAAAGAGTCCATGCGTTTGATGAAGCTGCTGGCCGCCGCGCTGGCGACCGCTGTGTTGGCGTCTGCCCCGGCGCTGGCCAATCCGAAGAATGCGCTCGACGCCTACGTGGCCAAGCCCGATCCGGCCTTTGCCTGGAAGGTCGTGAGCCCGCTGTCCGGGCCGGGCTATCATGGCGCGGTGCTGGAACTGACCTCGCAGACCTGGCTAACGGCCAAGGAGGTCGACAAGCCGCTCTGGAAGCACTGGCTGACGGTGATCACGCCCGACAAGGTCGAGCACAAGACCGGCTTCATGTTCATCACCGGCGGGAACAACACCGACGCTGCGCCCAACACCGCCACCGATCGGTGGGTCAAGATGGCGCTGGAAACGCACTCGGTGGTCGCCGAACTGGACGACGTGCCCAATCAGCCGCTGCGTTTCACCGAGGACCCCAAGCCCAGGGTCGAGGATGAGATCATCGCCTACCAGCAGGCGAAGTTCGCCAAGGACAGGAACCCGCTGGACCTGGTGCGCCTGCCGATGGTCAAGAGCGGGACCCAGGCCATGACGGCGATCCAGCAGTATCTGGCCAGCGACGCGGGCGGAAAGGTGACGGTCGACCACTTCGTGGTCTCCGGCGGGTCGAAGCGGGCCTGGGTGACCTGGCTGGTCGGCGCCATCGACCGGCGGGTCGTCGCCATCATTCCGATCGTCATCAACGTGCTCGACGTCGACGCCACGGCCAAGCACCACTGGGAGGCGATGGGCTATTTCTCGCCGGCCCTGAAGGACTATGTGGAGAACGGCCTGATCCCGAAGTTGATCGGCTCGCCGGGCCTGACCGAGGTCAACCGCATCGAGGACCCGCTGAACTACCGCGACCGTCCGTCGATGAAGATGCCGAAGTACGTGATCAACGCGGTGGGCGATGAGTACTTCCCGCCGGACAACACCCAGTTCTCCTACCATCTGCTGCCGCAGGTGAAGCGGCTCAGGATGATCCCCAACTCCAAGCACTCGACGGCCGGCACCGACATCAACGACAGCATCACCGCCTTCTACGACGCGGTGCTGACCCAACGGGCGATCCCGGACTATTCGTGGACCGTGCGGCCGGACGGGGCGATCGTGGTGAAGTCGGCCGTCAAGCCCACCGAGGTGCGGCTGTGGCAGGGGACCAATCCCAAGGCGCGCGACTTCCGCGTCGACACCATCGGCAAGTCCTTCACCTCGACGGTGCTGACGGCGGGCGCCGACGGGACCTGGGTGGGCAAGGTCGACAAGCCGGCGTCCGGCTGGACGGCCTATTTCGTCGAGCTGACCTATCCCAGCGGGACGGCCTATCCGTTCAAGTTCACCACCGAGGTCTCGGTGAACCCCAACACCTTGCCCTACAAGTGGAAGGACGCCCGCCCGATCATCGCCCCGGACGGCAAGTAGGGCGGCGCTGACGCTTAAGACCTCCCCCGCACGCTGCCGCTGCGGGGGAGGTTGTTGACACCAACGGCCGGCCGCAAGTTCCGGTCGCCGCTATCCAGAGCCGGTCAAGATTCTCGGGGGACGCACGCCATGATGCTGATCGGGCAATATGATTCGCCGTTCGTGCGGCGGGTGGGGATTGCGCTCGTGACCTACGGGCTGGCCTTCGAGCATCAGCCCTGGTCGACGTTCGGCGACGCCGACAAGATCTCCAAGTTCAACCCCCTGCGGCGCGTGCCGACCCTGGTCATGGACGACCGCACGGTGTTCATGGACTCCGCGGTGATCCTGACGGTGGTGGACGCCATGGTGGGGCCGCAGCGCGCGGTGCTGGCGCGCGACGGCGAGGACGGCCTCCACCTGCTGCGCATCGCCGCCATGGCCGCGGGCGTCGCCGACAAGGCCGTCAGCCTGCTCTACGAGCGGGTGTTGCGCGAGGCGGCCTTCCCACTGTGGGTCGAACGCTGCCGGCTGCAGATCGCCGAGACCCTGGACCTGCTGGAGGCCGAGCGGCAGGTGCGCCCGACGCGCTACCTGTTCGACGATGACCTCAGCCACGCCGACGTCATGCTGGCGACCATGATCGGCTTCGTGTCGGACCCCCTGGCCGTCGAGTTCGACTGGCATCGCTGGCCTGCGCTTAAGGCGCACGCGGCGACCTGCGAGGCGCTGCCGGCGTTCCAGCAAATCCGCCAGCCGTACAAGCTGACGATGCCCGACGAAAACTAGGGTACGCGAGCCCGAGATTGTTCGGCGCGTCCAGTCCCGCTAGGACGGGCCCATGTTTTCCCCCACCGCCCGTCCCGACGTCCTCGCGCTCCGCACTTCGCAGATCCGCGAGGTGGCCAACCTCGGCATGGCGCGAAAGGATGTGCTGAAGTTCTGGGTCGGCGAGAGCGACCAGCCGACGCCGGCCTTCATCCGCGAGGCGACCGCCAAGGCGCTGATGGACGGCGAGACCTACTACACCCACAACCTGGGCCGGGCGGACCTGCGCGAGGCGCTCTCGACCTACCTCACCAACCTGCACGGCCAGTCGATCGACTTCGAGCGGCTGGGGATCACCAGCGCCGGGGTCAACGCCCTGATGCTGGTCAGCCAGGCGGTGGTCGCGCCCGGCGACCGGGTCGTGGTGACGACGCCCGCATGGCCGAACATCGTGGAGATCCCGCGCATCCTGTCGGCGCGGATGGAGACGGTGGGGCTGGACCGCGCGCAGGGGCGCTGGCGGCTGGACCTGGACAGGCTGATGGCGGCGCTGACGCCGGACACCAAGGCGCTGTTCCTCAACTCGCCGAACAATCCCACCGGCTGGACCCTGCCGGCGGAGGACCGCGCGGCGATCCTGGAGCGGTGCCGCAAGTACGGCATCTGGCTGATCACCGACGACCCCTATGAGCGGCTGATCTTCGGCCCCGGCAAGTCGGCGCCCTCGTTCCTGCCGCTGGCCAGCGACGACGAGCGGGTGGTCTCCACCAACACCTTCTCCAAGGCCTGGCGGATGACCGGCTGGCGGATGGGCTGGATGGTGCTGCCCAAGAGCCTGGTCAGCTCCATGGGGGTGGTGATCGAGTACAACACCTCCTGCGTGCCGGACTTCATCCAGTCGGGCGCGATCGCGGCGCTCAGCCAGGGCGAGGCGCACATCGCCGAGCTGCGGGCGGAGTTGGCGACCGCCAAGGACCAGGTGATCGGCGCCCTGCGCGCGCTGCCCGGCGTCGAGGCGCCGGAGCCGGAGGGCGGCATGTACGCCTTTTTCCGCATCGAGGGCGTCACCGACTCGGTGGGGGTGGCCAAGGACATGATCGAAAAGTCCGCCCTCGGCCTGGCCCCCGGCTCGGCGTTCGGGCCGGAAGGGCAAGGGTGGCTGCGCTGGTGCTTCGCCAACCGCCCGGAGACGAACGCCAAGGGCCTGGAGCGGCTGGCGGCGTACCTGGGCAAGCGCTGACCGCCATTCGGCGGCTAGAAGTACGTCGTCGCCTTGAAGACCACGGAGATCGGCTCCAGGGGGTGGACCTGGACGCCGGCGACGCCGTCGGCGGGCTCGCCCTGCAGCCTTGAAGTGTAGAAATAGGCCGAGGAATCGGCCCTGGTGTTGGTCAGGTTGAAGACGCTGAGCTGCAGGCGAAGCCGCGGACTCACCTTGTAGCCGATGTCGGCGTTGAGCTCGGAGTAGCCGTTATCCTGCGGGGTCTCCTGCCCGTCTTGGATCGGGTACTTGCCCAGCGCGCGCCACTGCAGCCCGCCGAACCAGGGGCCAAGGTCGTCTACCAGAATTCCGAAGGAGCCGATGAACGCCGGTGCATTGGCGATGAACGGCTGGTCGAGACCGAAGGCGGCGAAAGCGCCGGTGTAGCGGGCCTTGGAGAAGGCCAGGTCGGAGTTCAGCTCCAGCCAGGGAAGCGGCCTGTACTGGGCCGAGATCTCGATCCCCTGCCGGCGGCTGGGCGCGCTGGCCTCGTCCTCACCGACATCGGGATTGTAGGTCAGCTCCGAGCTGAATTCCTCCTGGAAGACGGCGACCTGCAGCGCGACCTTGGGGATGATGTTGGTGCGGACGCCGAGCTCCTCGGCGGTGGCCGGCGCCAGCAGCGGCGTCGGGCCGGCGGTGACGGGCGCGCCCGAGAGCGCCACGGTGCCGAACACCCCGCGGACGTCGTCGGAATGGAAGCCGCGGCCGGCGCTGAGATAGAGCTCGGTCTTCTCCCACGGCCCCAGGATCAGGCTGCCCTTGGGCTGGAACAGCGTCTGGCTGCGGCTGCCGTCGAAGCCTGAGATGAAGCTGTGGTCGCTGGCCCGGTAATACTCCTCGCGCAGCCCCACCACCGTCCGCAGCCAGGGCGTCCAGCGGGTGGTGTTCTCGATGTAGGGGGCGAGGTCGAGGAGGTGGACCCGGTCGGCGTTGCAGGCGCCGTTCACCGCCGCGATGGGGACCGCGGGCCCTTGCGGCTGTTCAATCTCGCAATAGTCCAGGACGGCGCGCTGCGCAGTGTGGCGGCGGTCCACATAGCCGTCGTCGTAGCGGGCCTGGAGGCCGATCGAGGTGTCGGTGCTGATCGCGCCGAAATCGTGCAGCAGACGAAGGGCCGCCGCGCCGCCCAGGGTGGTCCGGGCCTCGCTCTGCTCCTCCTGGTCGCCGTTCACCGGGTCGTCGAGGAAGTGGGTGAAGTCGTTGAACAGCGTCATGCGCTGGCGGATGTAGTAGGCGTTGGAGGTGAACCGCCAATCGTCGCCACGGGCGGCGAAATGGCCCGACAGGCTGAGGCGTTCCGACAGGCTGCCGTCCGACGGGTCCAGCGTGCCATAGCGGCTGATCAGCCCCTCCTGGACCGCCCGCAACGGCTGGTCGGTCGTGAGGTTGCCCTTGCCGTTGTAGTACATCGCGGTGAGGTCATAGCCGTCGTCGGCCTCGCCGTGGCTGTAGCGAAGCGTGCCGTCGATCTTGCGGAAGTTGTCCGGGTGATCGAAGGGGCCGTCCACGTGGCCGAGGTAGAAGCCGCCCATCACCCGGTCCACGTCGCTGAACCTGTAGGTCCCGCCAAGGAAGCCATTGTAGACGCCCAGCGTGCCGGCGCTCAGCGACATCTGGTTGGGGATCTCGTCGGCGATCTTGACGTGGGTCGAGGCCACGGCGCCGAAGTCGCCGACCGCGGCATAGTAAGGGCCCTTGGTGTAGTCGAGGCCGTTGGTGACCTCCGGCATCATGAAATTGGAGTCTGAATAGCCCTGGCCGTGAGTGTTGGTCGGCCGGTTGACGGGCATGTCGTCGACGAAGTTGGCGATGTCGGTGCCGTGGTCGAGATTGAAGCCCCGCACCAGGTACTGCTGGGCCTTGCCCTCGCCGGAGTGGACGGTGACCACCAGGCCCGGCGTGGTCTCCAGCAGCTGCCCGACGCGGTAGACGGGGCGAAGCTGCAGCTCCTCCTGGGTGATCGAGCCTTGCGACGCTGTGGTGGCGGCTCCCATCAGGTTCAGGTGCGAGGCTGTGACCACAACCTCGCTGACGTCGGCGGCCGGCTGCGCGGCCTTGGCCACGGGAGGCCTGGCGGGGACTTGCGCCTGGGCCGTGGCGGGGGACGTGAGCGCCATGACGGCGGCGCAAAAGAGGCCGGGAAACGGCGGGCAGCTTGGAAGTGGCATCGCGAGCCGTCAGTGAAGAGGAAGCCCTAAGCTCCACGGTCCCGACGCCACGCCAAGTTTCTTACGGTTCCCGCGACGTTACGGGAGGTTACAGGTCCGGTTGGACGCGTCGGCCGTTCTATCGCCTCGGGGGTATCGGGGCAGACGGCGCTTCCGGCGACGGGGAGAGGAGCAGGGCCCCCGGATCGCGGGCGGGCGCCGGGACGTCAGGTGCGGTCGCCGGCGCGACCTCGGCGGGCGGCGGGCTTTCGGGTTCGTCGTTCACCTTGAAGGCGCCGCCCATCAGGGTGGCCTTGGCCTTGAGGTCCCGGGCCACCGTCTCGCAGCGGGCCGGGAGCGCCCAGCTCATCCATTCCTGCGCCAGGCGCGCCGGGGTGACGTCCGGGGTGGTCCGCCAGACCTCGTGGCCCTTGGCCACCGCGGCCGCGCCGGCGGTGTTGATCGGCCGGACGCTGGCCTTCTCGGCCGCGGTGAGCGCGGCCTGGAATGTCTTCAGCTCGGCCAGGCCCGCCTTCTGCATGTCGGCGTAGACCTTGAGGTCGTCGGACAGCTTGCGGTCCGGCGGTCGATAGGTGCTCTCGATCCGGGTCACCTCCGGCATCACCTGGTCGTGCAGGTCGAGGTAGCCACGCAGGCTCCCGTAGCACCAGGCCACGAACTGGTAGTCGTCGTGCGGCGCCCCGGGCGGGAAGCGGTCCTCCGGCGCGACGGCGCCAGCAGGCGCCGCGGCCTCCGCTGGCGGCGTGGCCCCAGCGGTCTGGGCGGCTGGCTGGCCCTGCAGGAAGAGGACCAAGGCGAGGGCGAAGGGGACAGGCATGGACACGGGGATACCCTGATGCTTCCGGCTATTTACGCGCCACGTCGGCGTCGGGAAGGCCGAAGCCGCCGCCGCCGGGGGTCTCGATCTCGATGATGTCGCCAGCCTGGACGTCGACGGCGAAACAGCCGGCTAGCTCTGTAACCGTCCCGGAGGCCGCGATCAAACGTTGTGCGCCCGCCAGCGCCGGCCCGCCGCCCGCCAGGCCCTGCGGCGCGTGCTCGCGGCGGGAGGAGAGCAGGGCCGCCTCCATGGGCGCGAGGAAGCGGATGCGGCGCACCGCGCCGTCGCCGCCGCGCATGCGTCCGGCGCCGCCGGAGCCCTGCCGCACGCCGAAGCTTTCGACCCGCACCGGAAAGCGGCGCTCGAGGATCTCCGGGTCGGTGAGGCGCGAATTGGTCATGTGGGTGTGGACGGCGCTGGCGCCGGGCGCATGCGCCGTGGCGCCGGAGCCGCCGCAAATGGTCTCGTAGTACTGGCGGGTCTCGTCGCCGAAGGTGAAGTTGCTCATGGTGCCCAGGCTGTTGGCCATGACGCCGAGCGCCGCATAGAGGGCGTCGACCACGTGCTGGCTGGTCTCGACGTTGCCGGCCACGACCGCCGCGGGCGGCCTGGGGTCGAGCATCGAGCCCGGCCGCGTCAGGATGTTCAGCGGCTCCAGGCAACCGGCGTTCAGCGGGATGTCGTCGTCCACCAGGGTGCGGAACACGTAAAGCGCCGCAGCGTCGACGATCGCCGAGGGGCCGTTGAAGTTGGTCACAAGCTGGTCGGCGCTGTCACGGAAATCGAGGGTGGCCTCGCCGGCCGAGGCGTCCACCGTGGTGGTGACGACGATCTCGCCGCCGCCGTCCATTGGTACGCGGGCGGCGCCGTCGGAGAGCTTGCCCACCGCGCGGCGCACGGCTGCGGCGGCGTTCTCCTGGACGAAGCTCATGTAGCGGGCCACGGCCTCGGCCCCGTAGGTGCGGATCATCTCCGAGACGGCGCCGGCGCCGGCCTGGCAGGCGGCGATCTGGGCCTTGAGGTCGGCGAGGTTGGTGTCGGGATTGCGCGCGGGCCAGCGGCCGGACAGCAACACCGCGCGGGTTTCGGCCTCCAGGAAGCGGCCCTCGCGCATGATCGGCAGCGCGTCGAGCATGACGCCTTCCTCGTCGATGGTCTTCGAGAACGGCGGCATGGAGCCCGGTTGCACGCCGCCGATGTCGGCATGGTGGCCGCGCGCGGCGACGTAGAAGCTCGGGTGCTGGCCCCCTTCCATGAACACCGGCATGACCACGGTGATGTCGGGCAGGTGGGTGCCGCCGGCGTAGGGGTTGTTGAGCGCGAAGGCCTCGCCGGGATGCAGCACCGGGTGGCGATCGCGGACGGCGCGGACGGAGGCGCCCATCGACCCCAGGTGCACCGGCATGTGCGGGGCGTTGGCCACCAGGCCGCCGTCGGTGTCGAACAGGGCGCAGGAGAAGTCGAGGCGCTCCTTGATGTTCACCGAGTGGGCGGTGCGCTCGAGGGCCGCGCCCATGGCTTCCGCCACGCCCATGAAGCGCCGGTTGAACAGCTCGAGCGTGACCGGGTCGGGCTTGTCGAGCGCGATGGCGTGGCTGCGCGCGGCGCCGGTGCGGGCAAGCGTGATCAGGCCCTCGGAACGGGCCGTGGCCCGCCAGCCGGGGGCCAGCGCGATCTGGGTGTCGGGCCGGACGATGAGCGCCGGGCCGTCGAGGGTGGCGAAGGCGTCGGCGGCGACGACGGGCGCGTCATGCCAGGCGCCATGGGCGAACATCCTCACCCGCTCATCCCGACGAAAGCCGGGATCCATGCTGAGTGAAGGGAACGCCGCGCCGGTTGGAACTCGGCTCGGGTCCCGGCTTTCGCCGGGACGGTCTGAGGAGGAGGAGGTGGTGGTGGTGGTGGACGCCTCCGCCTCGACAGCGGCGATCAGGATGGTGCGGTCGGGCTCGATGAAGCCGAACAGGCGCTGGTGGGCTTGCTCGAACTGGGCCTTGGCGGCGGCGAGGTCGGTGAGCGGGACCGGCAACTCGGCGTCGGCGCCGTCATAGCGCAGGCGAAGGGTCCGGTGGATGTCGGCGGCGTCGGCGCCCTGCTCCGCCATGGCGGCGCGGGCGGTCGTCTCGACCTCGGCGAGGAGGGTCGTGGCCCGGGCCAGGCCGGCGGCGTCCAGCGGGGCGTCGAGGCCGGATTGCCGCAGCGCCGTGACCTCCGCCTGGCCGATGCCCCAGGCGCTGAGCACGCTGCCGTACTTCGGGCAAAGGATCTCGCCGACGCCAAGCGCCTCGGCGGTCTGGCAGGCCACCTGGCCGGCGGCGCCGCCAAAGGCGGTGAGCGCATGGTCACGCGGGTCGAAGCCCCGCTCAGTCGAGATGCGGCGCACGGCCTGAGCCATCTGTTCGACGGCGACCGCCACGAATCCCTCGGCGGCGCCCTCGACGCTATCGGCGCCCATGGCCTTGGCGAGATCGGCCAGGCGGGCGCGGGCGGCGTCCGGGTCAAGGGGCTGGTCGCCTGAGGGTCCGAAGACCGAGGGGAAGAACCGCGGATCCAGCCGGCCGAGCACCAGGTTGGCGTCGGTGACCGTGGCTGGGCCGCCGCGTCCGTAGGCGGCTGGCCCCGGATCGGCGCCGGCGCTGGCCGGACCCGCGCGGGCGCGCATGCCGTCGAAGGTCAGGATCGACCCCCCGCCCGCCGCCACGGTCTCGACGTCGAGCATGGGGCTTCTGATCTTGGCGCCGGCGACCTTGGCCGTGTCGCGCCGTTCAAGGCTCCCGGCGTAGCGGCAGACGTCGGTGGAGGTGCCGCCCATGTCGAAGCCGAGGACGGCGGACGCTTCGGCTTGCGCGGCGGTGCGGGCCACACCCACCACGCCGCCCGCCGGGCCGGAGACCACCGCGTCCTTGCCGCGGAACGCTTCCGCGCGGACCAGGCCGCCGGCCGAGGTCATGAAGTAGAGCGGCGCGCCGGCCACCGCGTCGGCCACACGGCGCACATAATCTTGCAGGATTGGGGTCAGATAGGCGTCGGCGATGGTTGTCTCGGCGCGCGGAATAAACCGCGGCAAGGGTGAAACCTCATGGCTCAGGGCGACGAATGGATATCCGAGCGCCCTGGCGATCTCGCCGGCGGCCCGCTCGTGCGCCGGATTGAGGTCGGCGTGCAGGAAGGCGATGGCGACGGAGGTGAAGCCTTGGGCGAGGGCGGCCTTGAGCTGTTCAGCAAGCGGCGCGGCGTCGAGTGGGCGGACCTCGCGGCCGCCCGCGTCCAGCCGTTCGTCAGCCTCGACCACGCCCGAGTAGAGCGGCGGAGGACGCTGAATGGTGAGGGCGAAAAGGTCCGGCCGCGCCTGGTCGCCGATGAGCACGCCGTCGGCGAATCCCCGGGTGGTGACGAACAGCGTTTTTGCGCCGGCGCGCTCAAGCAGGGCGTTGGTGGCGACGGTGGTGCCCATCTTGATGGACTCCACGCGGCTGGCCGGGAATGCGGCGCCGGGCGCCGCGCCCAGGATACGGCGCATGGCCTCCACCGCGGCGTCGGGATAGGCTGCCGAGGCGCTGAGCAGTTTCAGCGAGGTTTCCGCGCCGGCGTCGGGCCCGGCGGCAACCTGGCCGATCACGTCAGTGAAGGTTCCGCCTCGGTCGATCCAAAAGCGCCAGGACCTGTCCAAAACTTAACCTGCCCCTCGATTGTTTTCAGGCGTACACATTTGTATGGCTGCTTATCCCAATGAGCTTCTGGCGCAAGATAGCTGGCCTCGCCGCTCGTAACCTCGACGAGGCCGAGTGCGACGTCTGCCCTCCGGGCCTTCCCGGCGAGGACCCCGCGTTCTCGACCGCGGTCACCGCGCTCGGCGCAAAGCTCGCCAAGGCCGACGGCGAAGCCCAGGCCAGGGAATACGAGGCCTTTTCCAAGGTCTTCCACCCCGACGCGGGCAGCGAGGGCAATGTGCGTCGCCTCTACCATCTCGCGCGGCAGACCACCCGTGGGTTCGAGGGCTACGCGCGGCGCCTCCAGAAGCGCTATCACGCCTGTCCGCAACTGCTTGAGGACGTGCTGGACGGCCTCTTCTTCATCGCCACCTCTGACGGGGTCGTGACGGTCGACGAACTTGCCTACCTCAACCGCGTTTCCGAGCTGTTCGGGCAAAGCCCGCTGGTGTTCCGCCGACTGAAGGCCACCCACCTGGGTCCAGAGGCCGGCGATCCCTACGCCGTGCTGGGCGTGCGCCACGACGCTCCCGACAGCGATCTGCGCGCCGCCTGGAAGGCGATTCTGTCAGAATCCCATCCCGACCGCGCCCGAGCCCGTGGCCTGCCGCCGGAGTTTATCGAGGTCGCCGAGGCCAAGGCGGCCGCGATCAACGCCGCCTTCGACGCCGCGATGCGCGAACGGCGGGCATTGGCCTTGCAGGGCGTGGCCTGAATGGGCCGTTTCGTCGCTTTTCGACTGCGTATGGTTGACGCAAGGGACCCTTGGTACGACATATTTGTTATCGACCGTGTAGTTGGGTCAGTGAGGACCTCATGGTGAAAGAGTTCGCCACCCGTCATGGATCGGCTCTCCGCAGCCTGGCGGTGTTGGTCGGTTTGCTGGCCACCGTCGCAGCCGTGGTCGTGGGTGCAGTCCTTGCCGTGGTGTTCGCCGCCACGGTCGCGGTGATCGGCATCATGGCCTCGGCCCTGTTGGGCTTTGCCGGTCTGGCGCTGCGGGCCCGGCGCACAGCCCGCGCCGACGGCGTCATCGAAGCCCGCCATCTGGGCGGCCACCACTGGGTGGCCTATGGATGGAACGAGAGCCGCTAGCGCACCGGCGGCGGTCCTATCGGACAGTTGCAGAGCCCGACCTTTGGTCGAGCCGGCGGGCGCTTTCCGGGATGACACGCCGAGAGCTGCGCCTTACCGTCTTTCAAACAATCGTTTGGCGAACCCTTCCGGAGGACGGCATGAGCATCGGCGTGATCGCGACCTTGAGGATCCAGGATGGCAAGGGGGGTGAGTTCGAAGGCTTCTTCTCCGAACTGGCCAAGCAGGTGCGGGCCAGTGAGCCGGGCAACCTGGCCTATCAGCTGACCAAGAGCCGCACCGAGCCCAACACCTACAAGGTGCTTGAGGTCTACAAGGACCAGGACGCGCTGACCCATCACGGGGGCACCGACTACTTCAAGGCCGCCGGTCCGAAGTTCGCCGCGGTGCTCGCCGGGCGGCCGGACATCGAATATCTCGACGGGGTCGGCTGAACCCCGCTGCGGCCCGCGCTGGCGGTCCAGCGACCTGGAGTCGGGACTTTGGCCGCCGCGGCAACTCCCCTAATTCGCTAGGTTTTTCCCCTGTGAAGTGAGTATTCCCCCTGGGGTTGTGCGCTGCACACGAAATTGTCGAATCTGCTTGCAACCGTAACGTGGGTCGATAAAGGATTTGTTCACCAAGTGGGCAATGGACCCGCGCTCAGCAGGTTCAGTGGGGGAAACCAATGAAGATTTTCGCGGCAGCCGCGATTGCGGCGGGGTTGATGACTGCGGGCGTTGCGAACGCCAGCGTCGTCTACTACGAGGGTTTCGACGGCTACAACACGTCCACCATCGCCTATAACGCGCAGGCTTCCGGCACGTCGAGCGTGACGGGCAACAGCTTCACGACCGCCTACGGCTTCCGGTCGGGCGCCACGAGCACCGGCACGAACAGCATGTACAACGAGGGCACCTGGACGATCGGGACCGACCCGAACGCGGTCCACGACCAGTGGGTCGATCTGCCCGAGGCTGGCAACAACATGCTGATGCTGAACGGCAAGACTCTGGTCCCGGGCGATCCGCCCGCGAGCAGCTGGACCAGCAACTCGTTCGCCGTGACGGCGGGTAACTACAACTACTCCTTCGACCTGATGAATCTGTGCTGCAACACCTACACCGGCGTGAGCTCGGTCCTGCAGTTCTGGTTCACGGACTCGCACGGCGCTCAGCACCAGATCACCGGCGTTCAGGTGAACACCCCGACCACGCCCGGCGTGTTCGTCCTGGAGAACGGCAACTTCTCGGTCACCGAAGACGGCACCGTCAGCGTCGGCCTGGTCGACATGCAAGGCGCCGCCAGCGGCAATGACTTCGGCGTCGACAACATCACGGTCTCGACCGGCAGTGTCGGCGTTCCGGAACCGGCGTCCTGGGCTCTGATGATGCTGGGCTTCGGCGGACTGGGTTCGGTCCTGCGCAGCCAGCGCCGCCAGCAGGCCGTGGCCGCCTAAGGCGATCACGTCCTTCCGCCTCGCGCGGCAGTTCTAAGGAAACCCCGGCCGAGAGGCCGGGGTTTTTGCTTGTCCGCGGATCAAGTCCGGGTGGGGATGATCACCGGGAGCGTCTCGTAGCCCTTGACGAAGGAGGAGTTCACCCGCCGGGGCGCGCCCACCACCTCGATCTTGGGGAAGCGCTTGAGGATCTCTTCCCAGATGATCTTGAGCTGCAGCTCGGCCAGGCGGTTTCCGACGCAGCGGTGGATGCCGAAGCCGAAGGAGAGGTGCTGGCGCACCCGCGGGCGTTCGATCCAGTAGTCGTTGGGCCGCTCGATGACGTCCTCGTCGCGATTGCCGGAGACGTACCACATGGCGACCTTGTCCCCCTCGCGGATGGTCTTCCCGCCAAACTCGAAGTCGCGCGTGGCGCGGCGGCGCATGTAGGCGAGCGGCGTCTGCCAGCGGATGGTCTCGGAGACCATGGAGGGGATGAGGTCCGGATTGCTCCGCAGCAGCCGGTCCTGATCGGGGTTCTGGTTCAGGGCCAGGACCGAGCCGGTGATGGTGTTGCGAGTGGTGTCGTTGCCGCCGACGATCAGCAGGATCAGATTTCCCAGATATTCCATGCGATCCATGTCGCGGGTGGCCTCGCCATGGCAGAGCATGGAGATCAGGTCGGGGGCCGGCGGGGCGTTCACCCGCTCGTTCCACAGGCGCATGAAGTAGTCGACGCACTCGAACAGCATCGCGCGGCGCCGGTCTTCGCCGCCGCCTTCGAAGATCGGCGAATCCTCCATGGCCGTGGCCGCGTCCGACCACAGGGTGAGCTTGCGCCGGTCCTCCCAGGGGAAATCGAACAGGGTCGCCAACGTCATGGTGGTGAGCTCGATGGAGACCTTGTCGACCCAGTCGAACTCCTTGCCGATTGGGCAGTCGTCCAGGATCTCGCCCGCGCGCTCGCGGATGATCCCTTCCATCTTTGCGAGATTGGGGCCGGCGACGATCGGGCTGACCGTCTTGCGCTGGACGTCGTGCTTGGGCGGATCCATGGCGATGAACATCGGCAGGGTGAAGTCTTCCGCCGGGTCCGGCAGGACGATGGTCGGCTCCGACGAGAACACCTCGTGGTTGGTGTCGATGGCCATGATGTCGTTGAACCTGGTGATCGACCAGTAGCCGCCGATGTCCTCCTCGCCGCTCTCCGCCCAATGGACCGGGTCCTCAGCCCGCAGGCGCTCGAAATAGGGGGCCCAGGTGTCGGTGCGGAACAGCTCCGGGTCGGCCGGATTGATGTCGGCCAGGGGCATGGAATAGGCCGCGTCGCGCGCTGCGCGTTTCACATCGATCGAACCGTCGTCCATGGCCAAACTCCTTCGTCGCGCCAGCCTCGCAGCCGCCTTGCCCGGCAGTATTCGCGCCAAATGGGGTCCAGGGGAAGCGGTGCGCGGAACGGAGTGACGGCAAAGTACAATGTTCGATGAACAGTTGACCTTAACCGAATTGTAGAGCTTGGGGTTGATGGTCGCCGATTGAAAGCGTCGTGGAGCGCTCGCAGGACGGCGTGCTGCGTCCGGCGAGCCCGGAGGTTCGGGGGGCGAGGCCGGCAGGCTCGCATGTGGAGGTCGAATTGGTCGCGCGCGCACAAGACCGCTCTTACAGGAGCCTGAGCGGCCTTGAGCGCACGGCCTCGACCAGCCGGGTCCTCAACCTGGCCGCGGTCGCCAGCCAGAACGTCGGCGATCCGGAATACGAAGGCGAACCCTTCTTCAAGGCCAGCTCGCTGAACGGGGCGGTGATCATCAAGCACCGGCTACGCACCGACGAGCAGCAGATCTTCGATCAAGCCAAGCGCATTGCGACGAAGGTGATCATCCCCTTCGAGCGAACGGACCTGGGGCTCGGTGGCCGATCTCTGTTCGTGGGCCAGCGCGGCTGGCAGGACATGCTGCACCAGATGCGCGGCGCCTGGGACGACGATGTCCGCGACATCTCGCTCCTGGAAGCGCTGGACGAATTGCCCTCGCTCGATCCCTTCCTGTTGCGCGAACACCTGAAGCGGCGCGAATTCAAGATCGCCAACTGCTACTTCGCCATCTCCCCGGCCGACCTGGAGCGCATGCAGCGCTTCGTCTCCGGCGAGGTCTCCAAGCTGGTGGACCTGGCCTATGGCGGCGGCAAGGGCGGTACGCCCAACGCCAACATCTCCAAGCTGGTGAGCCTGCTGCTCTCGGGCCAGGACGACAGCCGCCTGGAGCCGCTGCGCCTGACTCTGGGCCTTGAGGGTGAGAACTTCCGTGAAGGCGTCTTCAGCTGGAAGGGCTTCCTCTACTACAAGTGGGTGCTCAACAATCTGTGGCCGGAACTTCGCCAGGTGCTGGCGGAGCTGAGCGAGATGAAGGTGGTGGGCCCGCGCGACTACGAGATGCTGAACCAGGTCAAGGACGTGGGCGCCCGCGTGAACCAGGCGATCCTCGGCCAGGTGCGCATGGTGCGGGCCACTCTGCAGGTCTATGACGATGCTTTCGGCGAGCTGACCCAGGCTGGCAACCCGATAGCCTTCCGCAACTTCCTGCTGAAGTCGCCGGAGATGTTCATCACGCTGGGCGAGCGCACCGGGATGGTGTCCCACATCGCCAGCTTCTGGCGCTACCGCTTTCCCAAGGGCCGAGCCCTGCGCATCGAGTTGGACGAATTGTTCGAGATCCTGCAGGACTTCCACCAGGGCCTGGGCGAGGAAGACACTACCAACAGGCTCAAGCCGCCCCCCGGGGCGCCCGACAACACCCAGCCGGATATGGCGGGCCTCGAACCCTTCAGCCGCGCCATCTAGGCTGACTGCGGGGCGTCAGGCGTTGAAGTTGAGTTTCAGGCCCGGACGCATCCAGCGGGTCTTATAGAGCTTGCCGGTGGCCGAGGCGGTAACCCAGGCGTCGCGCATGTCCGCCCCGCCGAAGCAGATGTTGGTGCAGAGCAGGTCCGGCAGCGCCACGTGTTCGGTCGAGCCATCGGCGTCGAAGATCGTGATCCCGCCGTTGACCAGGGTGCCGACGCACACCTTGCCGCCAGCCTCGACCGCCAGGCTGTCGAGTAGCTGGTAGCCCTGCAGGTTGCAGATCACATGACCGGGGGCGAAGCCGGGGCCGGGGGCCAGGACGCCCGGCTCCGCGACATCGAAGGCCCAGAGGCGCGCAAGGTCGGTGTCGGCCACATAGACGCGGCCGCCGTCGGGCGACAGGCCCACCCCGTTGGGCGAGATCAGGTGGTCGCGCTGTCGGCTGATGTGGGATCCGTCAGCCCTGGCGTAGTAGAGGCCGCCGAACTTGCGGCCCTCCGGCGTGCCGCAGCCGTGGTCGGTGAACCACATGCCGCCGTGGGCGTCGAACACCAGGTCGTTAGGCCCGATCAGCCGGCGGCCCTCGCAGTCCTCGTAGAGGGTGGTGAGTTCGCCGCTCGCCAGGTCGAACCGCTGAATGGAGCCGCCGACGTGGCCGGCCGGCGAGGTCGGGACGGGGATGGTCATGCCCTGCAGGTCCATCCAGTTGAAGGAGCCGCCGTTGTTGGTGATGTAGACCGCACCGTCCGGGCCGATCGCGGCGCCGTTGGGGCCGCCGCCGGTCTCGCAGAGCGTCTCCTTGCGCCCGTCGGGCGTGACGCGGGTCAGGCGCTGGCCCTTGATCTCGGTCAGGATGATGGAGCCGTCGGCCATGGCGATCGGGCCTTCGGGGAATTCGAAGCCTTCGGCGATCAGCTCAGCATCCACGGCGTCTCTCCCCCTGTCTTAGCGTTGGGAGAGACCCTAGAGCGCGTCAGGGGCAAGTGGAAGCCGGTTGACCCATCCGACGCGCTCTAAACGCTTGAAGTTAGGCCCTTCTTGTCCGGTTCAGATGATTCCATCTGAACTGGGAAGGGGCTCGCCGGCGATCAGCGCCGTTCCAGCACCCGGATCGTAAAGGGGTAGTCGTCACCTTCGCCGGCCGGGTAGGCCTTGGCGGAGACCTCGGTCCAGCGGGCCATGTCCAGCGGCGGCAGGACCACGTCGCCCTCGACCTCCGCATCGACGTCGGTGAGGTAGATGCGACCGGCCTTGGCCAGCGCCAGCTCGAACAGCGAGGCGCCGCCGATCACGCAGACCTCGCGTGCGCCATCGTCCTCCGCCTGTTCACGGGCGATGGAGACCGCCTCGCCGAACGCCTCGCAGACCACCGCGCCGTGCGGTTCGAAGGAGCCATCGCGGGAGAGCACGATGTTGGTGCGCCCGACCAGCGGCTTCTTGGGCAGGCTGTCCCAGGTCTTGCGGCCCATGATCACCGGCTTGCCCATGGTCACGGCGCGGAAGTTGGCCAGGTCGCTCTTCAGTCGCCAGGGCAGGCCGCCATCCTTGCCGATGACGCCGTTGCGGGCGCGTGCGATGGGGCCGGCGGTGAGGGTGATGGGAGCCATGGAAGACTCAATACCATTACCCGCTCGTCGCGGCGAAAGCCGGGATGAGCGGACCTGAACTCACACCGCGATCGGCGCCGCGATCCGGTCGTGGGCCCGGTAGCCGCGCAGCTTGAAGTCCTCGTATTCGAAGGCGAACAGGTCGCGCTTGGGCGCGATTTCCAGGACGGGGAGGGGGTGGGGCGTGCGGGTGAGCTGCTCGCGGGCCTGGTCGAGGTGGTTCAGATAAAGGTGGGCGTCGCCCAGGGTATGGACGAATTCGCCGGGCTTCAGCCCCACCACCTGGGCCACCATCATGGTCAGGAGCGCGTAGCTGGCGATGTTGAACGGCACGCCCAGGAACACGTCGGCCGAGCGCTGGTAGAGCTGGCAGCTCAGCTTTCCGTCCGCCACGTAGAACTGGAACAGGCAGTGGCAGGGCGGCAGCGCCATGTCCTCCACCTCGGCCGGGTTCCAGGCCGAGACGATGTGGCGGCGACTCTCGGGATTGGTCTTCAGGCCTTCGACGACGGCGGCGATCTGGTCGATGACCCGGCCGTCCGGCGCGGCCCAGGAGCGCCACTGCTTGCCGTACACCGGGCCCAGCTCGCCGGTCTCGGGATCGGCCCACTCGTCCCAGATGCTCACCCCCCGTTCCTGCAGCCAGCGGACGTTGGTGTCGCCGCGCAGGAACCAGAGCAGCTCCAGGATGATCGATTTCTTGTGCAGCTTCTTGGTGGTCAGCAGGGGGAACCCCTGGCTGAGGTCAAAACGCATCTGGCGCCCGAAGACCCCGAGCGTGCCGGTGCCCGTGCGGTCGCCGCGCTGGACGCCATTGGCCAGGATGTCGGCCAAGAGGGCGAGGTACTGCCGCTCCGGATGGTCCGGGGTGTCCTGCGCGTGTGGCTGGAGGGCGGAGTGGGCGTTCATGGGAAATCGAGCATCGCGCTGATTCGTTTCGATGCGGAGTCGATCACCCAAACGATTCACAGAGAATTGCGGTTCACCCCCCGAACCCACCCTCGTCCATGAATTCCTGCTCTTCCGCGGTGGTCACGCGGCCCAGGGCGGTGTTGCGGTGGGGGAAGCGGCCGAAGCGGGCGATGATGTCGCGGTGAATGCCGGCCCACTTGATGTCGTCCTCGACGCCCGCCTCGGCGCTGAGGGCCAGGCTGAAGTCCTGGTCGGCGAGGTCCTCGGAGTGCTCGAAGGGCAGGTAGAAGAAGTTGCGCAGGCTCGTGTCGACCTGCCGGTCGAAACCCTGTTCGACGGCGGCGCGGGCGATGGATCGGGCCTTTCCGTCGGTGGCGAAGGCGTGCGCGGAACCGCGGTAGAGGTTGCGGGGGAATTGGTCGAGCAGGATCACCAGGGCCAAGGCGCCGTCCGGGGTCTCGGCCCAGGCGTCGTATTCCCCGCGTGCGGCGCGGTGATGGGTCGGCTCGAACTTCAGGCGGATGGCCTCGTCGAAGGCCGTGACCTTCTTGAACCACTTGCTGGGGCCGGCCCCGAGCCAGAAGCCCAGGATGTCATTGATGTGCGCGATCACGTGGGTGCGTTCCGCTTTCTGACGCCTCAGCGTACAACTGCGTTCAAGCGTGGTTCAGGCAGCTCGGCAATAGTAGGGATGGATTTCACGCGAACCTCGGGGCCTTGGCGCCCCTGGAGCGAAACCATGAAGACGAAACTCTCAATCTCCGCGCTGGCGCTGCTTTTACTGGCCGGGATGAGCGGTGGGGCTCTGGCCCAGGATCGTGACCGCGGCGACCGCGGGCAGGGGCAGGCCCTGCCGCAGGCGCACCCGCAACAGGCGCCGCATGCCGGCGCGCCTTCCGGCGCTCCGGGCGGCGGACATGGACCAGGCGGCCCCCAGGGCGGCCCCCAGGGCGGGCTCCAAGGCGGTCAGGGCCATGGCCGCGAGGGCCGAGGTGGCCCGCCTCAGGGCGGCCCCCAGGCCGCCCCCCAGTTTGGCCAGGGCCGCGGCGCAGAGGGCCGGGGCGGCTCGCCGCAGGGCGGCGCCCCGCGGCAGGGGTTCCAGGGCTCCGCGCCAGGCCCGGTGGCTCCCCAGCGCTTCAACCATGATCAGGGTCAAGGTCCTGCGCCCGGCGGCGACCGAGGCTTTGACGGACGCCGCGACGGCCACGGGGCCGGCGCCCAGGTCGACGCACGCAACGGCGCCGGCGCCCCGCGCGGCCAGGCGCCGCGCTGGCAGCCCGGGCGCTACCCTCCGGTCTACGCGAGCCATGACCGGTTCCACGCCGGCGCCTATCGCGCGCCCTACGGCTACTATTCACGGGCCTGGGGCTTCGGCGACTTCCTGCCGCGCGCCTGGTTTGGCGAGTCCTATTGGATCGGTGACTTCATCGACTACGGCCTGCCCTACCCGCCTCCCGGCTATGAGTGGGTGCGGGTCGGCGGGGACGCCCTGATGATCGACCGCTACACCGGCCGCATCGTGCAGGTTGTGAGGGGCATCTTCTGGTGATGTAAGCCATCCCTCCTCCGGACGGGGAGGGATGATCTTCAGATATAGCCCGCCGTCTTCAGCGCCGCGATCGACGTGGGCGCGGAGTGGTGATGGATGAACACGCCGCCCGCAGCTTCCCAGGCGCCGCGATGCTGGTCGCGGTCGTCGACCAGGACATCGCCGGGGTGACAGTACTCACGCTTCAGGGCCGCGGAGGTGGTGATCATCGGCACGCCGGGAAAATGGCGCGCGGCCCAGGCGCGCTTCTGCGGTTCGGCCCAATCGCCGTGGGGCATGCCGGTCAGGATGATCGGGGCCTTGGCCTTCACCGCCTCATAGAGCTCGCCGGCGTCGGGCATCAGGCCGAGGTGCTCGAAGAAGCCGTCGGCGGCGGCCAGGCGCTTCCAGAACTGGCCCGCGCCGCGCAGTTGCTCGAAGGCCGCCGATGGCATGCCGAGGATCGCCTCGGCGGAGGTGTCGAAGTCGGCCAGGACGCCGTCGCAGTCGAGGTAGATCTGCCGTCGCAAGCGAGTCGTGGTCTCACTCGGGCTGGCAGGCAGGGCAGAGGCCGCGCGCCTCCAGGGTGACCGATGTCACCGCATAGCCCTTGGCGGCGGCGGCGGCCCGGCCTGGCGCGAAGTCGGGCTCGAACTCCTCCGCCGCACCGCAACAGTCGCAGATCAGGAAGGCCGCGGCGTGGCCCGAGCCGTCCAGCCGGCAGGGCACATAGGCGTTCAGGCTCTCGATGCGGTGGGCGAAGCCGAGCCGCTCGAGGAATTCCAGCGCCCGGTAGACGGTAGGCGGTTTGGCCGGCTCGCCGTCCTGGCCGAAGGCGGCGATCAGGTCGTAGGCTTTCAGGGGGCCGTCCGCCTCCAGCAACAGCTCCAGCACACGCCGTCGCGGCGCGGTCAGCCGCTCCTGGATGTCGAGGCAGCGGTGCTCGGCGTTCACCAGGGCGTGACGCAGGTGCGCCTCATCGAGCCCCGGATGGGCGCCGTCCTCGTGCGTGCAGTCCGGCGAGTGCATGTCCGTCAAGTAACCCTCCATGTGCCTGCGCCGCAACGGTCTTGACGCGCGCCGCCCCCGCCGCACGGAGCGGCTTGACGGCCACTTATGTTATTTTATAACAGATATGTTATCACATAACGCCATTCAAGGCCGCCGGATTCCAAGGAGATTCAATGTCGCGTAAGTACCTGCTGCTGGCCGCGGCCGGCCTCGGCGCCATGGCCGCCTCATCCGCCCGGGCCGAGGCTGCAGCTGGCGCCGCCGATGGGCCGCCCGCCGCGCAGGCCTCCGAGATCGTGGTGACCGCCCAGCGGCTGGACGCGGCGCGCTCCGCCGTCGAACCGGCGCTGGGCGCGACCAGCTATTCCATGCCGGAAGCG
>DASRRU010000052.1:0-27227 GCA_035656795.1 Phenylobacterium sp.
GCCGCGGCTGATCAGGCCGACGGCCACCACCAGCACCGCCAGGCCCGCGCCCGCGAAGCCGGCCGGCTTCAGCCAGGGCTGCGGACGATGCCGCAGCACCTCGGGAACGTCGCGATCGGAATCAGACGGCATAGGCTTCTCCTGCCTCAGGCTCGCCATCGGTACGCGGCTCGCCGGCGGGCGCGGCATGCTTGCGGTGGACGAGGCTGAAGACGACGGGGACGAACAGCAGGGTGGCGGCGGTGGCGAAGATCAGACCGCCGACCACGGCGCGGCCCAAGGGCGCGTTCTGCTCGCCGCCTTCGCCCAGGCCGAGCGCCATCGGCGCCATGCCGATGATCATGGCCAGCGCGGTCATCAGCACCGGGCGGAAGCGGGTGAAGCCCGCCTCCAGCGCCGCGGTCAGCGCGTCGCCGGTCGCCGCCAGCCGCTCGCGGGCGAAGGTGACCACCAGGATCGAGTTGGCGGTGGCGACCCCCATGCACATGATCGCGCCGGTGAGCGCCGGCACCGACAGCGGCGTGCCGCTGGCGAACAGGATCCAGACAATTCCGGCCAGGGCGGCAGGCAGGGCGGTGATGATCACGAACGGGTCAGACCAGCTTTGGAAATTCACGACGATCAGCAGGTAGATCAACACGATCGCGCCGACCAAGCCCAGCGACAGCCCTGAGAACGCGCTGTTCATGGTGGTCACTTGGCCACGGAGGGTGACAGTGGCGCCCTTCGGCAGGTCCTTCTTCGTGCTCTTGAGGATCTTGCCGATGTCGCGGGAGACGCCGCCCAGGTCGCGGCCCTGAGTCGCGGCGTAGAGGTCGAACGCCGGCTGGATAGCATAGTGGGTGACGACCGCGTCCGCGTTGACGCGCTGCACCTGCGCCAGGCCGCCCAGGATCTGCGGATCGCCCGACTTGCCGGACTTGAGCGGGATGTTCTCCAGTTTGGAGAGGGTGTTCTCGTCCTGCTGCGGCGTCTGGACGACGATCGGATATGAGACTCCGTTCTTGGGGTTCAGCCAGAAGGTCGGCGCGGTCTGCGCGCTGCCGGCGAGGGTGGTGACCATGGCGCCGGTGACGTCGTTCTCGGTCAGGCCCAAGCGGTCGGCCTCCGAGCGGTCGACGTTGACGTTGAGCTGGGGATAGTGGCTCGACTGCTGCAGGCGCACGTCGGCTAGGCCGGGCACGGCTTTCAGTCGCTGCAGCAGCTCGTCGGCGTAGCGCTCATTGGCCGCGCTGTTGGGACCGGCGACCTGCACGTCGATCGGCGCGGGCGCCCCGAAGTTGAGGATCTGGCTGATGATGTCGGCTGGCAGGAACGAAAACGTCGTGCCGGGGAATTGCGCCGGCAAGTGCTTGCGCAGCTCGGCCACATAGCGGGCGGTCGGCTTGTGGTGCTCGGTCAGGGTGACGTAGATGTCACCGTCCTGCGGGCCGATGCCCCCGGTGTTGGAATAGGCCAGGTTGATGCCGCTCACCGGTGGGCCGATGTTGTCGACGATGGTGGCCATTTCGTCGCGTGGAACAGCCTGGCGGATCGCTGCCTCGACCCGGTCGAACAGGGCCGCGGTGTCCTCCAGGCGCGTACCCACCGGGGCGCGGACGTGCAGCACCATCGCCCCGGAATCGACGCTCGGGAAGAAGTTGCTGCCTAGCGCGGGGGCCAACAGGAACGAGGCCAGCACCAGGACCATGAAGCCCACGATGAATTGCGGCCGGTGGCTCAGCGCCATCGCCAGCGCGCCGCGATAGCCCTCGCGCAGCCTGGAGAAGCGCGCCTCGAACCCGTGCTGGAAGCGCACCAGGGGGTTTATCGATCGATGTGGCGTCGCGCCTCCATGCGACTCCATCAGATAG
This sequence comes from Phenylobacterium sp., assembly GCA_035656795.1. Taxonomy (GTDB): domain Bacteria; phylum Pseudomonadota; class Alphaproteobacteria; order Caulobacterales; family Caulobacteraceae; genus Phenylobacterium. Next base: position 1,854 of record DASRRU010000052.1, read on the forward strand.
TCCGCGTGCCCGCTCTGATGCGGCTTCAGCAGGTACATCGCCATGGTTGGAACGAGCGTCCGCGACAGGATGAAGGAGGCGATCATGGCGAAGACCACCGCCTCGGCCATGGGCACGAACAGGAAGCCCGCCACGCCTTGCAAGAAGAACATCGGCACGAAGACGATGCAGATGCAGAGCAGCGATACGAAAGCCGGCGTCACGATCTGCGCGGCCCCGTCCAGGATGGAGGCGCGGACGTCCTTGCCCTGCTCCAGGTGCCAGTTGATGTTCTCGATCGTCACCGTCGCATCGTCCACCAGGATCCCCACCGCCAGGGACAGCCCGCCGAGCGTCATGATGTTCAGCGTCTGGCCCATGGCCGAGAGCGCGGCGATCGAGGAGAGCACCGCCAGCGGGATCGACGTCGCGATAATCACGGTCGAACGCCAGCTGCCCAGGAACAGGAGGATCATCAGGCTGGTCAGGGCTGCGGCGATGACGCCTTCTTTCACCACCCCGGAGATCGCGCCCTTCACGAACAGTGACTGGTCGTTGAGCAGGGCGATGTGCAGCGAGGCCGGAAGGCTGGCCTGAAGGCGCGGCAGGATGTCCTTGACGCCCGAAATGATCGCTAGCGTCGAGGCCGAACCACTCTTCAGCACGCTCATCAACACCGAGCGGCGGCCATCGACCCGCACCTCATTGCGTTGCGGCGGATAGCCGTCGCGGACGTGGGCGACGTCTCGGATGTAGATGGTCGTCCCCTCCACCGTCTTGATCGGCAGGTCGTTCAGCGCTTCCAGCGCCTCGGGGCTATTGTTCAGCTTCACGAAATACTCGAACGACCCGATCTTCGCCGTGCCCGCTGGGATGATCTGGTTCTGGGCGGCGAGCGCACTGGCCACATCCATCGGCGACAGGCCCTTGGACTGCAGGGCCACCGGATCGAGGTCGATCTGGATCTGCCGCACCTTGCCGCCGTAGGGGGACGGGATCGTCGCCCCCGCCACCGAGGCCAGGGCCGGGCGAATGAAGTTCTGGCCCGCGTCGAACAGCGCCTGTTCGCCCATCTTCGGGCTCGCCAACGCCAGTTGCAGGATCGGCACCGTGGAGGCGTTGTAATTGAGGATCTGCGGCGGCGTGATGCCCGGAGGCAGCTGCTTCAGCACAGTCTGCGAAGCGGCTGTGACCTGGGCGGTGGCGGTGCGGATGTCGACGGTCGGCTGGAAGAAGATCTTCACCACGCCCACGCCGGGCAGGGACTGGCTCTCGATATGCTCGATGTCATTGACCGACGAGGAGAGCTGCCGCTCGTAGTAGTAAATCACGCGGCCCGACATGTCGTCGGGCGACAGGCCGTTGTAGGTCCAGACGGCGGCGATGACCGGGATGCGGATCTCGGGGAAGATGTCGGTGGGCGTACGGAGCGCCGCCAGCGGGCCGAGCAGCAGGATCAGGATCGCCAGAACGACGAAAGTGTAGGGACGCCGTAGAGCGAGCCGCACAATCGCTAGCATCCAGACACTCCACTTTCGAACGCAGCCGTCCCTCGCCATCGGGTCTTCCCGAGGGCGGGCGGCGTTGCGCGTCGGAAACCTAGTGAGTGTTGCGCGCTGATCGAGTGAATAAAATTTCACCGCTGAATTGCGCAGATTTAACTGTTAAATCAGTGCATTAGGTCGTGTTTCGGCACTCTATTATGGCCCGCAGCCCGGGCTCGGAATCCTGAAGTTCGAGCCGGAATCGGTGCTGCCGCACGATGGCTGCGACAATGCTCAATCCCAGGCCCGAACCCGGAGTCAGCCGGTCGCGCTCGCTGCGGTAAAACCGTTGCAACACCGCGGTGCGTTCTCCGGCCGGAACACCTGGACCATTGTCCTGCACGATGATCCGCGGGCGCTCGCCACCGATGTCCAGCTCCAGTCGGACACGGCCGCCCTCGCCGGTGAACTTGATCGCATTGTCCACGAGGTTGCTCACCGCCTCGAAGAGCAGCTTCGGGTCTGCCTCAATGGTGACGCCGGCCGCCGCCGAGACCGCGAGCTGCACGCCCGCCTCCTCGGCCAGAGGCTGGTAGAGCTCCCCCGCCTGGTCGAGGATCTTGCCGAGATCGGTCACCACGAACCCCGCGCTTCGGGCCCGGGTCTCGAGTTCCGAGAGGCGCAGGATCGCGATGAATCGTTCCAGCACCTCATCGAGCTCCGCCGTGACGCGGGCGATGTCGGCGGCATCGGCGCTGGCAGACTGCTCGAGCCGATGCAGCTGCGCCCGCGCGCGGGTCAGGGGCGTTCTCAGATCGTGGGCGATGGTGTCCGTGGAGGTCTTAACCTCGGCCATCAGCCGTTCGACCTCGCCCAGCATGTAGTTCACCGTGTCGGCGAACATATCGAGTTCGTCGCCATGGCCGCTTGAGGGCATGCGCCGCTTCAGGTCGCCGGCGGCGATGTCGTGGCTGGCCTCCTGCAACTGCCGTAGGCGCCGCAGCGGACCGACGCTCAGCGCGACGCCGCAGGCCAGACCGGCGACCATGATGAACACCCCGCTCCAGATCAGCGCGGAGGCGATGATCCTCCGGATTTCTCGCAGCTGGTTGATATCGCGTCCGACCACCAGGATATCCCCGGACGGCAGGCGTCGGGCGAGCAGGCGCGCGCTCGCCGGGAAGTCGGCCGTGGCGGGAAATTCCACGGGGCGCCCTCCGGGCTGCAGGTCAGGTGGCAGGGAGGGCAGGTTGCCGGTCACCCTCGCGCCGTCCGCGGCGAACAGGGCGAACACAGAGGCGCGGCCGTTGACGATCAAGGCGTCGTCGATGGTCTGGCGAAGCGCCGAGGGCGGCAGCGTCATCTCGGCGCTGGCTTCCGCGGCAAGGATGCGGTCCACCCGCTGGGTCAGGTAGACGGCCGTGCGTGCATAGACGAGGGCCAGCAAGGCGACGGTGCCGATGGCGAACAGCAGGCCGTAGAGCAGCGAGAGCCGGAAGGTCGTGGTCCGCCAAACCTCGCTAAGGCGCATACAGCATGTAGCCCTGGCCCCGCTCGGTGCGGATCAGAGGCAGGAGGCCGGGGCCGTCGATCTTCCTGCGCAGTTTGCCGACGTGGACATTGATGAGATTGGTGCCCGGGTCGAAATAGTACTCCCAAACCTTCTCGAAGATCATTCGCCTTGTCAGCAGTTGGCCGGCGTTTCGCATCATGAATTCCAGCAGCTGGAACTCCATCGGCAACAGTTCGATGCGCCGGCCGGCTCGAATGGCCTCATGCTTCACGAGGTCCAGCTCAAGGTCGGCGATGCGCAGCCGCACCTCCGCGCCTGACGTTCGGTTGCGGCGCAGCAGCACTTCGAGGCGCGCGACCAGTTCCTTCGGAGAAAACGGCTTGATCAGGTAGTCGTCGCCGCCGGCCCGAAGGCCGTCCACGCGGTCGTCGACGTCGCTCAAGGCGCTGACCATCAGGACCGGGGCGTCGGAGCCAGCATCCCGCAAGGCCTTGATCAGGGCCAGTCCGTCGAGCCCCGGCAGCATGCGGTCGAGCGTGATCGCGTCGAACCGCTCCGTCGTGGCCGCCTCGAACCCGGACGGACCATCGAACGCTTTCAGCGCCTCGAACCCGCTGGCGGTCAGGCAAGCGGTAATCTCTTCGGCCGTGTCCGGGTCGTCCTCGATAACCAGGATCCTAGGCACGGGCAGACCTGGTTTGCGGCTGTCGACGTTGGGGACATCCATGGCCGGGCATCGATCTCCTACCCTGCGCAGGGCCCCCACAGCTCATTGCATGACATGCTCTGACGCGTAGAGGGCCGAATCCAGGCTGGCCACGCATTTCGCGAACCCGCCATCGACGGGATCATAACCCAGGCGCGCGCAAGCTGCCTGCTCGCGCTTGTGAATCTCGCGGGACGAGACCTTGTAATAGGATGCGCCGACCGGCTCCAAGGCGCCGGTGTTGATGCGCACGTCCGCCGCATCCGAGGCCGCCGTCGCATGCTCCGAAGCGATCGACAGCTCGCACTGCGGGAGCGCCGCGCCGCCTGGCGCCAGCCCCTTGCCCAGGCAACTGCGGCGCGCCGCCTGCATGACGTGCGCCCGGCTGAGCGCGACGGCCGAGGCGGAAAGGTTCGCTACACAGTCCGTCGCAAGGCCGACGCCCGCGGGGATGCCCAGAACGGAGCGACAGATTTGCTGAACCTGGCTGAGCTGGGTCGGCGCGAGTTGCGAAGGGTTGAAGGGCCCTGCAGAGGCGCAGCTTGCAATGCCGGCGAATGCGGTGACGCCGATCAACAGGCCGGCCACCACGTGACCGTGCGCTCGGGACGAGCGGCCGATCCACGAACAGCCTAGGGGGCCGCGGCTATGCGAGGATCGGGATTGCTTGGACATGACAATGCCGCCGATTTGAAGGCTCAATCGGCGAGCGGGCCCATCGAGCGGCCCGAAAAATATCGGCCAAACAGCAGCGGGCCAGTGAAATAAGTTTCACCGGTCTGCCAGGCCTTCGAGCGGGGATTTGTCGTGGAGTTTCGCCAGAGCGGGCTGCGCCCGGATGGCGGCCTGCGCCCAGACCCTGTCCCGGCGGACTTGCGGCAAGTCAGCCGGGACCATTGGGCCCTCGATATTGGCTGTGAGCCCGTCTTGCCGCTCACGCCGATCCGGCGTGAGCGGCAAGGGCCCTAGAACGGATAGTAGCGGAAGCTGGTGAAGACCATGTCGTCGGAGGTCTTCGGCGTGTAGCCGCCGCCGGAGAAGCCCTCAACCCGCGTGTGCGAGTACTGCAGACCGATGCGGATCTGACCGAACGAGCCTGTGTAGGCCTTGTCCCAAATCCCTGCCGTGATCTGACCCACATCGCGGACAGTCGCCGAGCAGGCCCCGCCGACGGTGGTGCAGCCGGCTGCGGTGAAGATCGTGTTGTTGAGGTTGCCGAAGCCGTAGTTCGTCGTGCCGAGCGTGCTGACCTTGGAGTTCTCGCGCTCGTCGCCCCCGAACACGTAGAGGTCGATGTCCGGCGTGGCGTGCAGGGTGGCGCCCACCAGGTAGATGGTCTCGGAGATCGGAGCGACCTTGCCGTCAATGTTCAGGGTCGCGTCCGACAGCTGGGCTGCGCCATAGCGGCCGATGCCCTTGCCGCTCATCACCGAGGCTTGCAGGTCGAGGATCTTGGGGATTGCGGTATAGGTGATGCCCGCGCCCCAGCCGCCGCCGCTGACGTCAGCTTCATGCACGCCGGCCGTCAGGCCCTGGGTGTTGGCCGCGGTCACCGTGATCTGGTCGTAGAAGTCGCGGTAGATGCCGAACGCTTCCACATGCAGGGGCCGGCTGACGCCGATGTAGGGCTCCCAGGCGGCTTTCAGGATCACGTCCGGCGTCTTGTTGAACGACGTGGTGTTGACCGAGTTGAAGCCGCCGAAGCCGCTGGTGAGCGTCGGAGCCGGGTTGAGCGTCGCGTTGCCGGTCGCCAGGTCGGCGACGCTGACGCCGGTCGGCAGGGCATTGCCGGCAGTCCCGGTGAAGGTCGATTGCGGATTCTCAAGCGACACGGCGAGCCAATACTGCTTGTCGCCGAAGTCCTTGGTGAGCCGCAGCTGCGGCTGGCGGGTCCAGGCGAAGCCCGGAATGTACTGAGCATCGATGGACGGCGGAATGACCTCGTTGCGAGGCGTGATGCCCTTGCTGTTCATCGTGAGCAGCGACCAGTTCTGGCCGGCGAGCATATGCAGACCCCAATAGTCCCAATCCATGGTCCCGTAGAGGTTGCGGATCCGGGGATTGTAGGAGTTGCTCTCGTTCGAGTTCGCCGTCTGGGCGGCGCCCTGGAAGTCGAATTCGCCGTAGAACGCGGCGTGGGTCGCGGCGTTGATGTCGCCCTGCGCCAGGAACGAAACCCGGCTCTGGCGGGGGGTGAAGCGGGTCTCGGAGAGCCTCGACAGACCCGAGTTCTCGAACGGGACCTTGGCGAAGGGCGAGGCGATGTCCGATTCCAGCGTCTTCGAACGGTAGATGCCCGCGGCTTCCGCGAACCCGCCGAGCGTCAGGGTGATGCCCTTGTACTTCAGCTTGTCGAGCGTCGGCGCCGGTTGAGCGGCCACGGCGGTCTGCACCGTGCCCGGGATCTGCTCGATCTGCATGTCCAGCTTGGCCTGGGCGGCGTGCGCGGCGGCGGTGGCCTGTTCGGCCTGCGCCTGGCTCGCGGCGGCCTGCGCCTGGGTCTGCTGCTGCGCGGCGGCCTGCTGCTGCACGGTCGTGGTCAGCGCCTCGACCTGCGCCTTCAGCGCCTGGACTTCGTCGGCAAGCCGGGTGTTGGCGGCGGGGGCGGCCTTGTGCTTATGCTTCGGCGCAGCCTGGGCTGCCCCGGTCGCCGCCAGCACACACACCATCAGGATGGACGCGCTCGCAAGGAGCGAAGATTTCGATGTCATAGCCTTGCCTCTCCACCGCGCCGCTGGTCTGCGGCCGGACTGGCGTCTCGCTATGCGCGGACTATGAATGAAACTTAGCAAATTTGCGACGGTTTCGTGAACATGGGGGTCCTCGCGACAGGGAAGTGGCGGGTTGTTGCCCGAATGTGACGATCCGCGGACCGTTTTCGGGGCGAAATCTGGGCGCTTGCCCATTGCTGCAATCCGATCGGATGGGTGAGCCGGCGGGGTCAGTTCGGCGCCGGTTGATCTCTCAGATCGAGCGGGGTTCGCTTGCCGTGCGGGCCGCCATCGCCGTCGGCGGCGATCTGATCGGGCGCGACCGGGCGGTCGGCTTCAGGATGCGGTGGAGGTGAGCCCGCCAATCATACTGAAAGCGCGGCCGGCGGGCCGGTATGCGCAGGCTGGCGCGACAGCAGCGCCGCCGCCTCGGTGCGGTTGCGGGCGCCGGAGAGCTTCAAGATGGCCTGCACGTGCTGCTTGACCGTCGCCACCGAAATCATCAGTTCGCGGGCGATCACCTTGTTGCTCTTGCCCTCTTTCAGCGCCTGAAACACGTCGCGTTGACGGGCGGAGAGGCGGGCGATCACATCGTGCCCGCTTGCGCAGTGGGGGCGCTCGTCGAGCAGCGGCATGTGCGGGAAGTAAACCCCGCCGGCGGCCACCAGCCCGATGGCGGCGGCGACCAGTTCGGGGCGGCTCGTGGACGGCACATAGCCGTGCACCCCGGCGGCGATCGCCTGCCTCACGCCCGGACCCAGGCTGGATTCGCCGAAGACGACGACCTTTCCAGGCGCGGCGCTGATGACCAGCTCCGGCAGGTTCTGAAGCATGCCGGCAGACCGCGATATCAGGTTGGCGACAATCAGGTCGACGGACTGCCGGCGCACCGACTCGAGGGCGTCCTCGTGCGATTCCGCCACGGAGAGGTGCGCCGCCGGGAAGGCCGTGCGCAGTAGGTGCTCCAATGCATTCCGAACGACGGGATGCTCATCGACTAGAAGCAGCTGCATTCCGAAGCCTGCTCACCGAAGGATGGGTTGCATCGCGGCGCCATCCCCGGCCCAACGTGGGTGTGTCTCCACATGGGGACGACCTGCCCGGGGCGGCATGGCTGGCTTCGACCGGATGCGATCGTAGAAACCGGCGTCCCACGCGCGGCGGCACGGCCCTTCGGCAAGACCGGTCACGCTTGCACCCCGTTCCGGGGGGGCTGCTGAAGATGGGGTACATCCCTTGCGTGTATGGCTTCGTTCGGGGCGTCTCGAGGCGCTTCGTCGAGCGTCTTGCCGCCGCCGGTTTGTGGGGCGAATGATGTCAGTTGGGATTCCGCAGTTCTTTGAACAAGTTCGCTCTGTGTGTCGGATTTGTAGTGCTGGCATCTGTACTGTCACTATTAATCGTGAATCAACTCGACAATTAAGCACGCCCTGACACGTAGGCATCCCTTTTTCGCCTCGATTTCGCTAATATATTGGCGCTGATGACCTATGAAACCAGTGAATTTCCTGCACATCCATATTCAATGACTGAATGGAGCCGATCTCGGCGGACCGCGCCGCGATGCAGCTGAAAACCTTCGATCTCAACCTGCTGTTGGTGTTCGAAGCGGTTTTGCGAAACCGCAGTGTGACCAAGGCCGCCGCGGAGCTTGGTCTCAGCCAGCCCGCGACGAGCCATGCGCTCAATCGGCTGCGCGGGCGGCTGAAGGATCGGCTGTTCGTCCGCGGGGATGACGGGATGACGCCGACGCCGCGGGCCCTTCGACTGGCGGAGCCGATACGCCGGGCCTTGGTGGACCTGCAGCGTAGCCTCGACCCCGAGGAGTTCATCGCTGAGACCGAGGACAGGCGCTTTACAATCGCCGTCAACAACGGCGCGGCCATCGTCCTGGGCGGGGCGATTACCAGCGATTGCCGTCTCATCGCCCCGGGCGTCCGCCTGGCGGTGGGCCCCAGCGCGAACATGGACGTCGCTGCAATGCTTGATCGCGGAAACCTGGATCTCGCGATCGTCAGCCGGCCAGCGGCGGGTGTCCGGTTCTCCAGCCATGTCCTGACGGAGGATCGGTGCGTGGTTGTGATGCGGCGCGGGCACCCCTTGGCCCAGGGACCGATCGAACTCGATGCGTTCGCCGCCGCGCAGCACCTGGTGATTTCTTCAAGCGACCAGGACTTGAGCTTTGTGGACGAGGAGCTCCTGGCCCGGGGGCTCGCGCGCACGGTCAGGCTCGAGGCTCCCTACCTGTCGGCGGGGGCCATCCTCACACAGTCGGACATGGTGGCGATCATGGAGCGGCGGGTGGCGGCGGCGCTGTGCGCCGCCTACGCGATCGAATTCGCGCCGCTGCCGGCGCCGTCGCCGATCCTGAGGTGTGTCATGGTCTGGCACAGCCGCTTCGACGACCATCCTGCGCACCGCTGGCTGCGGGACATGATCATCTCCGCCACCGAGAAGCTCTGACTTCGGGGCGGGCGCCGCGGCCTGCCTGGGGGTGTCGACGCGTTGCCTTAAGTGCGGACGGTCGGTGCTGCGTACGCCGCGCCAGGTTGGGGGTGCGGGTCTCCGGAGCAGCCATGTGGCTATGGCCAATGGGACTATCAACACGCATAAGCATACAAATTGATTAGTTCAATTAGATGGCGACGCATGGCCGCATCTATACTTAATTGGCAAATCTTCTGTTTGCGAAGTTACGCCATGTTAAGATGATGGTTAGTACGATGATGGCGAAAATACGATTGATTTCATCGATGCGGATCTATCGACGATAGAATTATCTGTCGCATATCCGTCAATAATTCGGAGAGTGTGGTGAAGAACGTCCCCATCATTGGTAAATTCCTGGCAGTACTCGCCCTCTTCGGCGTCTTCGTGCTTGGCGTGGCTTTCTATGCGACGAGCCAGCTCAAGAAGATCGACGCCGCCTACAGTAACATTATCGATGCTGACGCGGCGACGCCCTTCCTGGCGCGGAGCAATCGGGCACTGGAGGCCGCCCGCGGCAGCATCGGCGACCTGATGATCTCCACCAGCGAAGACGGAAATCGCCAAGCCGAGGCCAGCATAGCCGATTCCAGAAAGAGGGTTTTGGACTTCATGGATCAGGCCGCGAAGGCCTCGCCGGCAGACGCCGCCGACATCCAGGGCCTGAGGGCCCAGAGCCTGGCGGTCATCGACAATGATTGCGCGGAATCGATCCGCCTCGGCAAGGCTGCCACGACGCCCGCCGACATGTTCAAGTCTCTGCCCACCTTTCAACAGCAGTGCGCGACCAAGTTCGCCCCTGTCTCCGTCGCCGTCGCCGCTAAGGTCGACTCCATGACCAAGGCCGCCAGCAAGGCCAGCGACGACCTGACGGCGGTCACCAACCGCACGGTCCTATTGACCTTCGGAGTTATCCTGGGCGGCCTCGCCCTGGTGATCGGCTTCGGGTTCTTCGCCATCCGCACCTGGGTCGTCGCCCCGCTGAAGGGCCTGAACGGCACCATGGAGAACCTGGCCAAGGGCGACCTGAACGCTGCGGTCACCGGCCAGGACCGGCGCGACGAAGTCGGTTCGATGGCCAAGACCGTGCAGGTGTTCAAGGACGCCGCGATCGAGAAGCAGCGGCTGGAGGCCGAAGCGGCCGACCAGCGCTGCAGGACCGAAGAAGAGCGCGCCCGCAACGAAGCCGAACGCGAGGCCGCGGCCAAGCAGCAGGCGATGGTGGTCGAATCCCTGGCGACCGGCCTGTCCAGGCTTTCGGACGGCGATCTGATGTTCCGCCTGACCACCGCCTTCGCCACCGAGTACGAAAAGCTCCGCAGCGACTTCAATGACGCCATGGAGAAGCTTGAGGACACGATGAAGGTGGTCTCGGCCAACACCGACGGCATCCGCTCGGGCGCCGAGGAGATCAGCCAGGCCTCGGACGACCTGTCGCGTCGCACCGAGCAGCAGGCGGCGAGCCTTGAAGAGACCGCCGCGGCGCTGGACGAGATCACCGCCACGGTGCGCAAAACCGCCTCGGGCGCGAAGGACGCCAGCGAAGTCGTCACCCTCGCCAAGGCCGAAGCCGAGCATTCGGGCGCGGTGGTGGCCGAAGCGGTGCAGGCCATGGGCGAGATCGAGCAGTCCTCCGGCCAGATCAGCCAGATCATCGGCGTGATCGACGAGATCGCCTTCCAGACCAACCTGCTGGCCCTGAACGCCGGCGTCGAGGCCGCCCGGGCCGGTGACGCCGGCAAGGGGTTCGCGGTCGTCGCGTCTGAAGTGCGGGCTCTGGCCCAGCGTTCCGCCGAAGCCGCCAAGGAGATCAAGACCCTGATCTCGGCCTCCTCACACCAGGTTGGCCAGGGCGTGGCCCTGGTCGGCGACACCGGCCGGGCGCTGCAGTCGATCGTCACGCAGGTGGCCAAGATCGACACCCTGGTTCTGGAAATCGCCGCCTCGGCCCAGGAGCAGGCCACCGGCCTTCAGCAGGTCAACACCGCGGTCAACCAGATGGACCAGGTGGTCCAGCAGAACGCCGCGATGGTCGAGGAGCAGACCGCCGCCACGCACTCGCTCAAGAGCGAGACCGGAGAGCTTGCCGCGCTGATCGGCCGGTTCAAGGTCGCCGCGACCAAGGGCCGGGTCCGCTCGGCGCCGCGGCCGGCGGATGCTCGTCGGGACGTCGCGTCGCCCTCGCCGGCTCGGGCGATGGCGCGCAAGGTTGCGGCCAGCATCGGCGGGGCCGCTGTAGCGGTGGCCGAGGACGAATGGTCGGAGTTCTGAGGATGGGCCAACCCGCCCATCATGGTTCCGCCCGCGAGCTGATCTCGTTTCGCGTCGGGGCCCAGGACTTCTGCGTCGACATCATGGCCGTGCGGGAAATCCGCGGCTGGACACCGGCGACGGCCCTGCCGGGCGCTCCGGAGTTTGTGTGTGGCGTGATCAACCTTCGTGGCGCCGTCCTGCCGATCGTCGACCTGGCCTTCCGGCTGGGCTTCGACACGGCGGATCCGACCGCCAAGCACGTGATCATCGTGACGGAGATCGGCGGACAGGTGATCGGCCTGCTCGTCGATGCGGTCTCTGACATCCTGTCGGTGAACGAAGAGGCGATCCAGCCCACGCCCGATGTCGCGTCCGACGCCGCCAGGTCCTTTGTGCGCGGACTCCTTCCGAGCGAGGGGCGAATGATCAGCCTGCTAGGCCTCGATCACATCGTCCCCGAGTTCAACCTGGAGGCCGCATGACCGGCTTCAGCGTTCGCCTTGGATCCGCCTGTCGAGCTGACGTTTCAAACGGGGGCGGACCGACCCGGGCCATGCGCCGCGGCGCGGTCGCTGCCGGCGTCGACAAAGGCGCTTCGGTTTCATTCCAGTCTTGCGAGTTCCGTCCATGAGCAACACGAACCCGGCCAGCGTCAACGCCCTGCAGTTGCGCCTGGCGGCGCTCGAAATCGACCTGCGCAGCGCCCTGGCCATCAGCAATGCCCTGCTGGAGGGCCTGACGGCGACATCGCCCTCGACACATCACGCAATCGACGTGGCCCTGGACGAGGCGTTGAAGACCATCTCCACCGAAGAACGGCAGGGCTCCGCTGCGGTCCATGCGATCGTCAGCGAAGCCCGGGCCAAGTTGCGCTCCGAGACCGGCCTCCAGGACCGTATGGCGCGAGACCTCGAGACCCTGCTCATCGCCAAGGCCGCAGCGATCGGTCGGGACGACGGGGTCGTCGTCGAGCTCGACTTCGACCACCGCAAACCCCGGCGCCCCTGAGCCGGTACGATCTGCAGCCGTCGCTGGCCGGCCCCCCCCAACGCCGCGCGGCTCCAGACCCTGCCCCGGCTGACTTCAGCAAGTCAGTCGGGGCAGGGCGTTCGTCTTTCTGTCGGCACTCCGCTCAGAGCAGGCGGTGCGCCGCGGTCGCCACTGCTGCAAGCGCGAGCACGATCAGGGCCAGTCCGCCCAGTCGCGGCGAAACGAGGCAAAGGCTGCCCGCTCCCGTCAGCGCCAGGGCCCCTCCCAGCCATACCTTCCAACTCACGTCAGCCTCCGCGGGCGACCCCATCCAAGTGTGTCGGAGCCATCCTGACGGGTCTGCGCCGCAGCCGCCTCGCGCACGGCTTACAAGGGTGTAAACTCGGCGCCGGGCGGTGCGGGATTGGCGCCGCATGAGCGCGCCACACAGGAGGGCGCACATGGCGTTGGCGATTGCGAACCTGAAGGCATGAGGGCGCGACCGCTCCGGCCGTCCCTTCGCCTGCGGCCGCTTGCGTTCACGGCCTTTGCGATGACCACCGTGCTGGGCGCGGTCGCCATCGCCTTCTATCTGGTCAACCTGGCCGGCGAGCACGTGTTCCTCGACCGTGAACGTGACGTGGCGCTGGCGGAGCGGCGGATCCTGACCGAGGTCTTCAATTCGGAGGGCGCGCAGGGGGTGGTCACGCGGCTGCAGCGGCGTTCGCGGCTGGCGGCTGCAGAAGCCCACTATGGATTCTTCGACACCAAAGGACGCCGCCTGGGGGGCGATCTGCTAACGGCTCCTGCGCGGCCGCCCCTGGGAGGGTGGGCCGAGGTCCATTCTCGCACGGACGCAGGCTCGATCGCGTTCTACGCCACCGCCGGTAGGCTGCCTGACGGATCGTTGCTGGTCGTCGGCCGCGATGCCGCCGGACAGCGAGATTTCGAAGCCCGGACCGCCGACGGTCTTTTGATCGCGCTCGGTATCGTGGTCACCGCCAGCTTGGGCGTGGGCCTGCTGCTGAACGCACTGGTGATCCGGCGCGCCGATGCGGTGGCCGGTGTCGCCGAGCGGATCGCGGCCGGCGACTTGGGCGCGCGGGCCGAGGTTTCCGAACGCGGGGATTCCTTCGACCGCATCGGGACCTCCCTGAACAAGATGCTCGACCGGATCGAGGAGTTGCTTACCGGCATGCGTACCGTGACCGACAGCCTGGCCCATGACCTGCGAACCCCGCTGACGCGGATGCGCGGCGCCATCGACGGCGCGCTGGACCCGGCGACCAGCCACCAGGATTGCCACGCCGCGCTCGAGCAGGTCGGCCAGGAGCTGGAGCGGGTGCTGTCTGTATTCACCGCCCTGATCGACATTGCTCGGGCGGAGTCCGGCCTATCCCGGGAGATGATGCAGCCGCCGCGGCTGGACGAGATGGCGATCGACCTGGCGGGCCTGTTCGCCCCGGTGCTGGAAGACGCCGGCCAGCGGCTGGAGATCCGCCCGATGAGGCCGCTGGTCATTGACGGCCACGAGCAGTTGCTGCGCCAGGCGGTCGGCAACCTGTTGTTCAACGCTGCGCGGCACGCCGGCTCCGGCGCGACGGTCACCCTGGAGGTGCGCGACGGCCCGGGCGCCGCGATGATCGTCGTTGCGGACGATGGACCCGGAATTCCCGAGGCGCACCGCGGGCGGGTTAAGGACCGCTTCGTTAGGCTGGACGAAGCGCGCGGCGGCGCGGGCTCAGGGCTCGGACTTTCCATCGCAGCGGCGGCGGCGAAGCTGCATTGCGGAGAGTTGCGGCTGGAGGACAACCGCCCGGGGCTGCGCGCGGTGCTGACCCTGGCGCGTGACGCCGCCCCCGCCGCCCCAGGCGCCAAGCTTACGGCCGGACGAGCGGCTTCCTTGCCAACACGCCGATCTGGGTCCTAGCTGGCGGCGAGCCTGCGGAAGACCGCCCCGAAGTCGGACGCGAAGGAGCTTAGGCATGTCCAGGCGGGTGCTGATCGTCGAGGACGACGCTTCGACGGCGGACTACATCGCCAAGGGGCTGCGCGAAGAGGGCTTCACGGTGGAAAGGGCCGGCGATGGGCGCGATGGGTTCTTCATGGCCACCTCGTCGGAATTCGACGCCATCATCATGGACCGCATGATCCCGGGGCTCGATGGCCTGTCGGTGGTCAAGGCCCTGCGCGCCACGGGCGCACCCACCCCGATCCTGATCCTTTCGGCGATGGGCCACCTCGACGAGCGGGTCAAAGGTCTGCGAGCCGGCGCGGACGACTACCTGACCAAACCGTTCGGGTTCTCCGAGCTGCTCGCGCGCATCGAGAACCTGATCCGCCGGCGCAGCGAGAAGGCTGTTGAGACCGAACTTCGCTGCGGTGACCTGGTCATGGACCTGCTGGCGCGCAAGGTGGCGCGTGCGGGACGTCCGATCGAACTCCTGCCGCGCGAGTTCAAGCTCCTGGAATTCTTGCTCCGCAACCAGAACCGCGTGGTCACCCGGGTGATGCTTCTCGAAAGGGTCTGGGACTACCGCTTCGATCCGCACACCAGCATCATAGACACTCACATCAGCCGGCTGCGGAAGTCGCTGGAGACCGGCTTCGACAAACCTATGCTGCATACCGTCCGGGGCGCCGGCTACCGGCTGTCGGAAGACCCCTAGACCCTGTCCTGCCTGAGTGTCTCCGGCCGCTGCGGCGTGACATCTGACATGAATGTAAGGACGGGCGAGTCACGCATGACAGGATCGCTATCCACCTGTTTGGAGCACGATAGGGGAACACCGCCCGCGAGGCCGTGGCCGCTGCGTTCGAGATCTGCAACAGCGTGAGGCGTCGTCATGAAGGTTGGCTTTATCGGTTTGGGGCGCATGGGCGCCGCCATGGCGGCGAACCTCGTGAAGGCCGGCCATGAGGTCACGGTCTACAATCGCACGCCGTCGAAGGCCTCGGCGCTGGCCGCCTTGGGCGCGAGGGTCGCCGCAAACGTGGCGGAGGCCTGCCGTGGCGAAGTCCTGGTGACCATGCTGGCGAACGACCAGGCCGTCGAAGACATCGTTTTCGGCGACGGCGGGGTGGTCGAGACCTTGGCCCCAGGCGCGATCCACATTTCGTCGAGCACCATAAGCGTTGCTCTCGCCGAACGGCTGACACTGGCCCACCGTGAGCTCGGTAGTCGCTTCGTCTCGGCGCCAGTTTTTGGCCGGCCCGATGTCGCCGCTGCGGGGCAGCTCGCGATCGTCGCCGCCGGCCCTGCCGGGGCGATCAATGACGCGATGCCCCTCCTGGATGTGATGGGGCGCACGACCTCCGTCGTCTCGGACGCGCCGGCCGCGGCCAATCTCGTGAAGCTCAGCGGCAATTTCCTGCTGGCCTCCGTCATCGAGTCGTTGGGGGAGGCAATAGCCTTGATCGGCAAGGCGGGCATCGATCGCAAGCGCTATGTCGACATCCTGACCTCGTCGCTGTTCGACGTTCCGGCCTACAGGATCTACGGCGGCATGATCGCCGACGGCCGCTTCGAGCCGGCCGGCTTCGCGGCCCCCCTCGGGCAAAAGGACATCCGGCTGACGCTCGCTGCGGCGGAGGCCCTCGGCGTGCCGATGCCGCTCGCCAGCCTGCTGCGCGATCGGTTCCTCGCCTTGATCGCCCAGGGCGGCGAGCGGCTTGATTGGTCGGCCATCGGGCGCCTGGCCGCCTCGGACGCCGGCGAACCGCAGTCAGGCCCGGCCAAGATCCTCGCCCTGGTGAAGGGCTGATCACGGAGCGGATCCGGATCGGGGCCTGGTCGCTTCGGCCTTTATGAATCGTTGATGCCGGTGCCCCGGCTTACGAATAGCCCGTTTAGGCATAAAGGTTCTATCAACGTCACAATTCGATCCCCTCTGGGAGAATGTTGTGACCGACCTGATCTATCTAGCGGGCGGCATCGCCGTTCTCCTTCTCTTCGTGGGCTACGCCGCCCTTCTGAGAAGGACCTGACAATGTTTATGCTCCTGCTCTACGCAGCTGGTGGCGTCGGCATCGCGATCTACATGGTCGCCGCCCTGTTGCGGCCCGAGAAGTTCTAGTTGGCGCGGGGTCAGGCAAGGCCGCCCCGCCGGGCGCAGCCCGCGAACGACCCCCAATTCATCGAGCCCAATACGAGAAGGAGACCTCGCCATGGACGTGCGAGGCTGGTCTGAGATCCTATTCACCATTGCCATCACGGTGGCGATCGCCTGGCCGCTGGGCTTCTACATGGCCCGCGTCTGGAAGGGCGAGCGCACCTGGCTCGATCCCGTCCTGAGGCCTGTCGAAGGGCTGCTCTACAAGTCGTTCGGCGTCGATCGCGAGAAGAGCCAGAACTGGTTCGCCTACACGGTCTCGATGCTGATGTTCAGCATTGCAAGCTTCGTGGTCCTGTACCTGATCCTGCGCTTCCAGGATCTGCTGCCGCTGAACCCGCAGGGTTTCAAGGGCGCGTCGCCGGACCTGGCGTTCAACACAGCGATCAGCTTCATCACCAACACCAACTGGCAGTCCTATACGCCCGAGCAGACGGTCTCGACCTTCTCGCAAATGGCGGGCCTGACCTCGCACAACTTCCTGTCGGCCGCCGCGGGCATCGCCATGGCCGCCGCAGTCGCACGGGCGTTCGCGGCCAATCGCGGCGAGGGACTCGGCAACTTCTGGGTCGATCTGACCCGGATCAGCCTCTACATCCTGCTGCCCCTGGCCGTCGTCATCGCCATCGTTTTCGTGGCCCTGGGCGAGCCGCAGACCCTCGTCGCCCACGCCAACGCCGTGGGCATCGAAGGCGGCAAGCAGGTCATCGCGCTCTATCCCACCGCCTCCCAGGAGGCGATCAAGCAGCTCGGCACCAACGGCGGCGGTCTGTTCAACGCCAACTCGGCGCACCCGTTCGAGAATCCCAACGCGATCACCAACCTCATCGAAGAGGTGATCATGAACGCGCTGGCCTACGCCTGTGTCGTCGCCTTCGGCATCATCGCTCTGGCCCGCCGCGAAGCCCGCGCCTTGGTCGCCGTGATGGCGACCTTCATCCTCGCGGCCTCGGCCGTGGTCTACTGGTCGGAAACCCAGCCGGCCCCCGCCATGCACGCCGTGCACGCCGCGACCGCGGTCAACATGGAGGGCAAGGAGGTCCGCTTCGGCGCCCCGTCCACCGCCGTCTGGACCGCTTTCACCACCGGCGCCTCCGATGGCGGCGTCAACGCCATGCACGACAGCTACATGCCGCTCGGCGGCGGGGCGGCGATGTTCATGATCCAGCTCGGCGAGATGCTCCCGGGCGGCGTCGGGTCCGGCCTCTACGGCATGGTGGTGATGGCGCTGATCGCAGTCTTCGTGGCCGGGCTGATGGTCGGGCGAACCCCGGAGTACCTGGGCAAGAAGATCGAGGCGCGTGAGGTGAAGTTCGCCATGCTGGCGGTGCTGATCCTGCCGCTTTCGATCCTGGGCTTCTCAGCCGCCGCGGCGGTCATTCCCATCGCCCTCAAGGCGCTTGAGAACTCCGGCCCGCACGGCCTCTCCGAGCTGCTCTATGCCTACTCCTCGGCGACCGGGAACAACGGGTCGGCCTTCGCGGGCCTCTCCGCCAACGTTCCCTACTGGAACACGACCCTGGGGATCGCCATGCTGCTGGGCCGCTTCGCCTATGTGGTGCCGGTTCTCGCCATGGCCGGATCCATCGCGGCCAAGCCCAAGCTCGCGCCGTCGACCGGAACCCTGCCGACGCATGGCCCGCTGTTCATCAGCCTGCTCATCGGCGTGATCCTGATCATGGGCGGGCTGCAATTCTTCCCCGCTCAAGCCCTCGGCCCGATCGTCGAGCACTTCCAAGTGCTCGCCGCCGTCGCCGGTCATTGAATTCCTCCGGAGCCTAGATTCCCATGACCGACGCTACGGTCCATCTCGGCGACAAACGCCGCTCCGCGGTCGCCTCGACCACGCTGTCTTCGGGCGTGATGGCCCGCGCGATCCGAGACTCCTTCGTGAAGCTCGACCCGCGCAAGCTCGCCCGCAATCCGGTGATCCTGGCCACTGAAGTCGTCGCCGTTCTGGCGACCGCCTCGGCGATCCACGACTTCATCACAGGCACAGCGCCCTGGTGGGCGTTCCAGATCGCGCTGTGGCTCTGGTTCACGGTGCTCTTCGCCAACTTCGCCGAGAGCATCGCCGAGGGGCGCGGCAAGGCCGCCGCTGACGCCCTGCGCGCCCAACGGGTCGACGTGAAGGCCAAGCTGATCAGCGACGACAAGGGCACGATCGTGATGACGCCGGCCTACAAGCTGAGCGCCGGCAGCATCGTCCTCGTGGAAGCCGGAGACATGATGCCCTCCGACGGGGAGATCATCGAGGGCGTGGCTTCGGTGAACGAGGCGGCGATCACCGGTGAAAGCGCGCCCGTGATCCGCGAATCCGGGGGAGACCGGTCGGCCGTCACCGGCGGCACCACTGTGGTCTCCGACTGGGTCAAGGTCCGCATCACCGCCGAGCCGGGCAACACCTTCCTCGACCGCATGATCGCCATGGTCGAGGGCGCCGAGCGGCGCAAGACCCCCAACGAGCTGGCGCTTACCGTTCTGCTGGCCGGCTTGACCCTGATCTTCCTGATCGCGGTGGCGAGCCTTCTGGGCCTTGGCCAGTACTCGGGCGTGAAGCTCGATCCGCTGGTGCTGGGCGCGCTGTTCATCTGCCTGATCCCGACCACCATCGGCGGCCTGCTGTCGGCGATCGGCATCGCCGGCATGGACCGGCTGCTGAAGGTGAACGTGCTGGCGACATCTGGCCGTGCGGTCGAGGCCGCCGGCGACGTCGACACCCTGTTGCTGGACAAGACCGGCACCATCACCCACGGCAACCGGATGGCCACCGAGGTGATCGCCGCGCCGGGCGTGCGGGCGGAAGCCGCCCTCTACGCGGCGATGATGGCCTCGCTGGCGGACGAGACGCCGGAGGGCCGCTCGATCGTCGACCTGGCCCTCGAAAAGGGCCTGACGGGAACGCCGCCGAAGGACTCCACCCCGGTTCCCTTCAGCGCCACGACGCGGATCTCGGGGCTCGACGCCGGCAAGGACAGCTGGCGCAAGGGCGCCGTCGACGCGATCTTCAAGCTGGTCGGCCTGAGCGCCGCCAGCGCGCCGGCGGAACTCAACGCCGCCATCGACCGGATCGCGCGGGCCGGCGGCACGCCGCTGGCCGTCGCCGAAAATGGCATACTGGTGGGCGTCATCCACCTGAAGGACGTGGTCAAGGCCGGGGTGAAGGAGCGGTTCGCCGACCTGCGCCGCATGGGCCTGCGCACCGTGATGATCACCGGCGACAACCCGGTCACCGCCGCGGCCATCGCTTCTGAAGCCGGCGTTGACGACTTCCTGGCTGAGGCCACGCCGGAGGACAAGCTGCGGCTGATCCGCGAGGAACAGGGCAAGGGCCGACTGGTTGCCATGTGCGGCGACGGCTCGAACGACGCCCCGGCGCTCGCCCAGGCCGACGTGGGCGTGGCCATGCAGACCGGCACCCAGGCCGCCCGCGAGGCCGGCAACATGGTGGACCTGGATAGCGACCCGACGAAGGTCATCGAGATCGTCGAGGTGGGCAAGCAGATGCTGATCACCCGCGGCGCGCTCACCACCTTCTCCATCGCCAACGACGTGGCCAAGTACTTCGCCATCATCCCGGCGATCTTCGTGGTCTCGCTGCCGGCTCTGGGCGCCCTGAACGTCATGCGCCTTGGCAACCCGCACAGTGCGATCCTCTCGGCGGTGATCTTCAACGCCCTGATCATCATCGCCCTGGTGCCGCTGGCGCTGCGAGGCGTCCGCTACCGGCCGATCGGGGCCTCCAAGCTGCTGCAGCGGAACCTTCTGATCTACGGCCTGGGCGGCGTCGTCGCTCCCTTCATCGGGATCAAGATCGTCGATCTGATCATCACCGCCACCGGTCTGGCCTAAGAAAAAGGCGCCAAGGACATGCTCTCCGATATCCGTCCCGCCATCGTCTCGACAGTGCTGTTCACGGCGCTGCTGGGCGTGGTCTACCCTCTGGCCATCACCGGCATCGCCAAGGTGGCCTTCCCCTACCAGGCCGAAGGCAGCCTGGTGAAAGACGCCAAGGGCCAGGTGATCGGCTCGGCGCTGATCGCCCAACCCTTCGCCAAGGACGAGTACCTGCATCCGCGCCCGTCCGCGGCCGGGGCAAACGACTATGATCCGACCAGCTCGGGCGGTTCGAACTACGGCCCGCTGAACCCCGACCTCGCCAAGCGGGTCACGGCCGACGCCGCGGCCCTGCGCACCTCCACCGGCCACAGCGAGATCCCGGACGACGCAATCACCACATCAGCGTCCGGCCTGGACCCTGACATCTCGCCCGCCTACGCCTTCCTGCAGGTCGACCGGATCGCCAAGGCGCGCGGCGTTTCGCCCGATCAGGTCCGCAAGGTCGTCACCGCTCACGTGGAATCGCCGTTCCTTGGCTTCCTCGGACAGCCGCACGTGAACGTGCTGATGACCAACAGGGCCTTGGACGACGCGGCGCCCAAGAGTACGCCAAAGACATCATGAAGTCCGACGAGCCGCGCCGCCCCGATCCTGACGCCCTTCTTCTGGAAGCGGCCAAGGCCGGGCGCGGGCGGCTCAAGGTTTTTCTCGGCATGGCGCCGGGGGTCGGCAAGACCTACGCCATGCTGGCTCAGGGCGCCCGGCGCAAGGCGGACGGGGTCGATGTGCTCGTCGGGGTCGTCGAGACCCATGGCCGTCGTGAGACCGAGGCCCTGACCTCCAATCTGGAGATCCTTCCGCGCAGGCCGATCGAATACAAAGACCGCACTCTCCTCGAGTTCGACATAGACGAGGCGCTGGCCCGCAAGCCGACACTGCTGCTCGTCGACGAGTACGCCCACTCCAACGCGCCGGGCTCGCGCCATCCGAAGCGGTGGCAGGACGTCGAGGAGCTGCTCTCGGCCGGGGTCAACGTCTGGACGACGCTGAACGTCCAGCATCTCGAGAGCCTGGTCGACCTCGTCTGGAAGATCACCGGCATTCGCCAGCGCGAGACGGTGCCGGACTCCGCCCTGTCGCGGGCCGACGACATCGAACTGGTCGACATCACCCCCGACGAGCTCCGCCAGCGGCTGAACGAGGGCAAGGTCTATCTGCCGGAGACCGCCCGCACAGCAGCGGCCAACTTCTTCAAGCCCGAAAACCTCACCGCCTTGCGCGAGCTCGCGCTGCGGCGCACGGCGCAGACGGTCGACGACCAGTTGCTCACCGCCATGCGCCAGCGCGGCGTCGAGGGGCCTTGGGCGGCCGGCGAGCGGATCCTTGTCCTGATCGGGCCGGACGTCATGGCCCAGAGCCTGGTGCGGGCCGGACGGCGGCTGTCGGACATGATGATGGATGCGCCGTGGACCGTGGCCTACGTGGAGCGGCCCAACAAGCCGTCGCCCGACGCCGCCGGCGCCGCCAAGATCAACGCCGCCATCAAGCTCGCCGAGCAGCTCGGCGGCGCCAATGTCGTGCTCACCGGCGACGACCTGATTGGCACCCTGCTGGACTATGCCCGGCAGAACAATGTCACCCAGATCGTGGTGGGCAAATCGGGCTCCTCGCGCTGGCGGGCCCTGTTCGGCATGGCGCTCATCCCGGCGCTGGCCGAGCAGGTGACCGGGGCTGCGCTTCACATCATCACCGAGAAAGCCCAGCCGGAGCAGGAGCCGCAGGCCAAGCCAGCGGACCGCCGGACCCTGCTGGCCTGGCGCGGACATGTGATCTCCGTCGCCCTCGTGGCCATCGCGGGCGGGCTCGCCGCGCTCATCGACCAGTTCTCGCAAGGCGCCAACCTGGCGATGATCTTCCTGGTCAGCGTGCTGATCAGCGGGCTGGCGTTCGGGCTCTGGCCGGCGCTGACGGCCGCGGCCGTGTCGGCCTTCGTCTACAATTTCTTCTTCCTCGAACCGCGCCTGTCGATCGCCATCGGGCATACGGCGGACGTCATCACCTTCACCGTTTTCTTCGGGGTGGCCATGGCCACCGGCTGGCTGACGGGGCGCATCCGCGACCAGGCGGTGGCGATGTCGCGCCGGGCGTCGGCGATCACCGCGCTGCTGGCGGCCAGCCGCCGGCTCTCGGCCTCCGCCACCCGCGAAGAAGCCGCCCAGGCGCTTGCTGAACAGCTCGCGGCCGCCACGGGCGGAGAGGCGATCGTGCTGCTGCCGGGTGGCGAGGACGTCGTGGCGGTCGCCGCCGCACCGGCCATGAAGACACTGGGCACCGCCGATCTGGCAGCCGCGCGGTGGGCCTGGCAGCACGGCGAACCAGCCGGCGCGGAGACCGGCACCCTGCCCAACGCCGCCTGGACCTACCGGCCGCTGCAGGGCGTCAAGGCGCGGTCCGGCGTGGCGGCCATCGAGGCGCGGGCCGTCCACGGCGAGGATGGGGAGCGCTTTGTCTCGGCCCTGCTCGACCAGGGCGCGGTGGCGCTGGAGCGCGCCGAATTCGCGGCCGACGCGGCCGACGCCGAGGCGTTGCGCCGCGCCGACAAGCTCCGCTCGGCCCTGCTCAATTCGGTCAGCCACGACCTGCGCACGCCGCTGGCCACGGTGCTCGGCTCTGCTACGACCCTCCTGGAATACGAGGCGTCGCTGGAGCCGGCGGTGCGCGTCGACCTGCTCACCAGCATCCGCGAGGAGGCCGAAAGGCTGAACCGCTATGTCGGCAACCTCCTCGACATGACGCGTCTGCAGGGCGGAGGCCTGAACATCCGCACCGACTGGGTCGATGTCCGCGACGTCCTGGGCGCGGCGCTGGAGCGGGTCTCGCGCCGGCTCGCCCAGCGCAAGGTCACGCGCGACTTCCCGGGCGAACTACCCCTGGTGAAGGTGGATTCCGCCCTCCTGGAGCAGGCGCTGGTGAACATCCTGGAAAACGCCATCGGCTATAGCCCTGACAACTCGACGATCGAGCTGGCGGCCTATGAGGACCGGAACAACGTGGTGCTGAGCATCGAGGACGAGGGGCGCGGCATTCCCACCGCCGAACTGGAGCGGGTCTTCGAGCGCTTCCGACGCATGGAGGAGGCCAGCGACCGCGGCAAGGGCGCAGGCCTGGGACTCGCGATTTCCAAGGGCTTCGTCGAGGCCATGGGCGGGCGCATCGCCGCGGCCAGCCCGATCCATGACGGCCGCGGCACCCGCATCCTGATCAGCCTCAAGAAAGAGCCCGTCGCGTCAACCCAGGTGGCGACCCATGCATAGGCTCCGTATCCTGGTCGTCGACGACGAACCCCAGATGCACCGCTTCCTCGGGCCGGCGCTGAACGCCGCGGGTTATGAGCCGCTACGAGCCGACACCGGGCGCCAGGCGCTGGCCGATATCGCGCGGCGACCGCCGGATGCGGTAGTGCTCGACCTCGGCCTGCCGGATATCGACGGGCAGGAGGTGCTGCGCACGGCGCGCGCTTTCTACGATGGCCCGATCATCATCCTGTCGGCCCGCGATCGGGAGATCGAGAAGATCGAGGCGCTCGACGCCGGCGCCGACGACTATGTGGAGAAGCCCTTCCGGGTGGGAGAGATGCTGGCCCGGCTGAGGGTTGTCATGCGCCGGCAGCTTCGGCAGGCCGAGGCTCCGCCGGCGATCGTCCACGCGGGCGACCTGACGATAGACATCCCGCGGCGTTTGGTTACGCGGGCCGGGGAGCCTGTCCACCTGTCGCCCAAGGAATACGATCTCCTCGTCAAGCTGGCGCAGGCCGACGGCAAGGTGCTGACCCACAAGGACCTCTTGATCTCGCTGTGGGGCCCGGCCCACGTGGAGGACATGCAGTATCTAAGGGTGTTCATTGGCCAGCTTCGCCAGAAGATCGAGGCTGACCCCTCTGAGCCCAAGTTGATCCTGACCCAGCCGGGGATCGGCTATCGCTTCATGGCGGACGAGATGGCCCGTCCCCCGGGCGGCTAATTCACCGGCCTTGCGGTGGTCGCCGTCAGGTAGCCGCCGACGATCTCCACGAAGCGTTCCGGTTTGGCGGGGCGTTCGCGCCCGGAATGGGTGAAGTCGACACCGATGACACAGGCGCCGTCCGTGGACGGCGCAATGGGCCAGAAGTCGAAAGTCGAGCGGTCATAGGGATAGGTCTTCGCGCGGGCGGGTACTTGCGTTTCCAGGGCTCCCTTGGCGGCGTCTTCCTCCGCCTCGGCGATCCGTGCGCCGCCGGCGCAGGCGACCGGGCGCAAGCCGTCCGCCTGCTTCATGAAGATCACCGCCGGCGCGCGGAAGATCTGGGCGAGCGTGGCCGCGGCGGCCTCGACGATCTGCGCCTGCGGGGCCGACTCGATCACCAGGTGCGCCAGGGCCTGCAGCGCCTGAGCCTGCTCGGCGGCGCGCCGCGCCTCGCCCATGCGCCGCCGGGACTCGGCGGCCAGCGCACTGACGCTGGCGGCGACCACCAGCAGCAGGACCGTGGCCCACATGTCCGACGGGCTCGCGATGCGTAGCGAAAAGTAGGGCTGGGTGAAAAAGAAGTCGTAGGCCAGCACGCTGGCGCAGACGGCGACCAGCGACGGGCCCCAGCCGAAGGCGATCGCCGCGCCGATCACCGGCAGGACGAAGATCAGGGTCAGGTTCGGCGTGGAGACGACATGGTCCACGATGAACGCCAGGCCGACGGCAAGGACCACGAACAGCAGGGACAGGCCGTACCGCGTCGCCTGCTGCTGGAGGCCGGAGGCCTCGTCCCGGCCGTCCTGCGAGGCCGCGCCTGGGCGCGACGAGACTTCGTTCAGGTGCGCGAGATCACCCGTCAACGATTCGGACATCTGCGGCTCCAACCGTACATGGCCATCGGCTTGGCCAGCGATAGTCTACGACCGGGCGGCATAAGCGATCGATGTGGATTTCCGGCCTCCTGGCGCAAAGCGAGCGGCCGGACAGGGGCTAGGCGTCGGGCGGCGGTTCGCGTTTGGCCAGGGCCGCGAGCAGCAGCATCACCGCGCCGAAGCCCGCCATCGCTCCGCCCCAGACCAGGTCGATGTTCAGCCCGGCGGAATGGGCCTTGAACACCGCCGGATCGCCCAGCAGTCCCGCGCCGGCCACCAGGACGCCGATGGCGAGGAAGAGCAGGCCGATGGGCAGGCGCACGTCGAAGATCATGGCCCCGGCTCCTAGCGAAAGATGATGTTCAGGATCACGACGGCGACCAGCATGATCGCCCCCAGCACCACCGGCTTCATGTACCAGGCGCTGATGGCGGCATCGCTGG
>DASRRU010000053.1:0-7729 GCA_035656795.1 Phenylobacterium sp.
CACTCTCTATTCGACGGCCCAGGTCGACCTGTCGAAAGGCCCTGTGACCATCACGCTTCCGGCGAGCGGAGATCGCTACCTCTCGCTGGCGCTGATGGACGCCTACACCAACAATTTCGCGATCCTCGGCACGCGGACCACCGGCCCGGACGGGGGAGATTTCCAACTGATCGGGCCGCGCGAGCCGGACGCCGGCGGCGCCAATGTGATCCGCGCGCCCACCGACCACGTCTGGGCGCTGGCGCGGATCCTGGTGGACGGCCCGCAGGATCTCGAAGCGGCGCGCGCGGTCCAGGCGGGGCTGTCGATGCAAGGGCCAGCCTGCGAGCCCCCGGGGCCCTTCGCGGCGCGCACAGCGCCCTGGCCTGAATTCTTCGCCAGCGCTGCGGCCTTGATCGCGGCCAATCCGCCGCCCCCGACGGACCTGGGGCTGATGCGCCGGATCGCGCCGCTCGGCCTGCTCGACAGCTTCGATCCCGGCCGATTCTCATCGGCTGAGGCCGCCGAGATTGAGGCCGGTGTCGTCCAGGCGCGGAAGGACGCGCGCAAGGGCGGCCTGGGCGGTGCGGTATTTGTCGGCGGCTGGTCCTATCCCAGTGCGCGGCTGGGCGATTTCGACCAGGATTATGTCTACCGCGCCGCGGTGGCGCTGTCGGGCCTGGCGGCTCTGCCGCCGGCCGAGGCGATGTACATGCGCGCCGAAGGGCGCCTGCCCGGCCAACTGTTCGAGGGAAACAAGGCGTGGCGGCTGCACTTCCCGGCGGACGGCCACCTGCCGGTGAATTCCTTCTGGTCGCTCAGCCTCTATGAGGCGACGGACGACGGGCAGTTCTTCTTCGCGGACAATCCGCTGGATCGCTACGCCATCGGCGACCGCACGCCGGGCCTGACGCCCAACCCCGATGGTTCGCTGGACATCTGGATCGGCCATGCCGATCCCGGCCCGGGGCGAAGCGCAAACTGGCTGCCCGCGCCAGCCGGGCCGTTCGCGCTGTTCATGCGGGCCTATCTGCCGAAGCCGGCCCTGCTCGATGGCGAGTTCCGGTTACCGGAAATTGAGCCGGCCTGACTTGTTCCTGAATGGCCGCTGCGCCAACGTCCCCGGCCACAAGACAGGGGCTATGCATGAACAGGCGTGAAGTGTTGGCGTTCGCGGGTGCGATCGGACTGATCCCGACGGCGCGCGCCTTTGCGGCGGCCGGTGACCTGCGCGGCGCTGCACGCGAAGCCTTCATCTACTGCCTGCCGCTGATCGAGATGGCCGCCGCCCGCGACCGGATGCTGCACGACACCGGCCAGGGGCAGCCCGCCGCGATCAACGCCTTTCGACCCACGCGCAACCTGGCGGGCCCGAAGAACCGCAGCATCACCACGCCCAACAACGACACCCTCTATTCCAACGCCTGGCTGGACCTGACCAAGGGGCCGGTGACCCTGACCATCCCGCCCAGCGGCGATCGCTACGTCTCGGTGGCCCTGCTCAACATGTACAGCGACAACGATGCGATCCTGGGCACCCGGACCACCGGCAATGGCGGTGGGCGCTACACCATCGTGGGCCCGGGCCAGCCGGGTTCCGGGGCGGACGTCGTGCGTTGCGCGACGCCGCACGCCTGGCTGCTGGCGCGGATCCTCAACGACGGCCCCGCCGACCTGCCGGCGGCGCACAAGGTTCAGGACGGCTTCGTCTTGCACGGCCCCGCCGGCGTGACGCCGCCCGCCTATGCGACGCGCAAGTCGGGGTGGAAGGACTATTTCGCCTCGGCTCAGCAGCTCCTGATCTCCGACCCGCCGCCGGCGACTGACGCGGTGGTCCTGCGGAGGATCGCGGCGCTCGGCCTCAAGCCGGGCGGCGGGTTCGATCCTGGCAAGCTCGACGCCGCGGCGATCCGCGAGATCGAGGCGGGCGTCGCCGAAGCCCTGCCGAGCGCGCTCGGCCGCTCCACGCCCAACGCCGTCCAGGGCTGGTCCTATCCGCGCGGCGACATCGGCTATTTTGGCCAGGACTACGATTTCCGCGCCGCGGTGGCCCTGGGCGGGCTTGCGGCCCTGACCCCGCCCGAGGCCATGTACCTGCGCGCGGTGGGCGAAGGCGGAAGGGGCTCGATCCTCAACGGAAACTACCGGCTGAGCTTTGCGGCCGGGAAGCTGCCGCCGGTCAACGCCTTCTGGTCGATCACCATGTACGAGGCGACGCCTGACGGGCAGTTCTTCCTCGCCGACAACTCGCTCAACCGCTATTCGATCGGCGACCGCACGGCGGGGCTGAAGAAGAACGCGGACGGCTCGCTCGACATCTGGATCGGCCGCAGCGATCCGGGCGGTGAGAAGACCGCCAACTGGCTGCCGGCGCCCGCCAAGGGCCCCTATTCGATCAGCCTGCGGTCCTATCTCGCCAAGCCGGAGATGCTCGACGGCCGTTGGCGCGCCCCGGCGCTGGTCCCCGCCTGACCTTGACTCGGCCCGACCTTGACTCGGCCAAACCTTGACTCGGCGAAGGGCGGTGGGCATACACCGCGCCTTCTTCGCAGCGCGCTTGCCGCGCGGCGGAGCTATGACGGGTTGACGCGAAGGCCGCCGTTGGAATCGCGCTTCTTTTTCAGAAGCGCCGGCTCGGGTCGAATGAGAGTGAAGCATGTCCAAGCGCCATAGCGCCAAGTACAAACTCGACCGCCGGATGGGCGAAAACATCTGGGGTCGCCCGAAGTCCCCGATCAACAAGCGCGCCTATGGCCCCGGCCAGCACGGCCAGCGCCGCAAGCAGAAGGTCTCCGATTTCGGCCTGCAGCTGCGCGCCAAGCAGAAGCTGAAGGGCTACTACGGCAACCTGACCGAGAAGCAGTTCAGCAAGATCTACGAAGAGGCCGCTCGCCGTAAGGGCAACACCTCCGAGAACCTGATCGCGCTGCTGGAAAGCCGCCTGGACGCGGTGGTCTATCGCGCCAAGTTCGTGCCGACCCCCTTCGCCGCCCGCCAGTTCGTCAATCACGGCCACGTGCTGGTGAATGGCAAGCGCGTGAACATCCCGTCCTACCGCGTGAAGCCCGGCGACGTGGTCTCGGTGCGCGAGCGTTCGCGCAACATGGCCCTGGTGCTGGAAGCCCTGCAGTCGCCGGAACGCGACACGCCCGACTACGTCGAGGTCGACACCAAGGGCATGAGCGCCAAGTACGTCCGCATGCCGGAGTTGGCCGAAGTGCCCTATCCGGTGAAGATGGAACCCAACCTCGTCATCGAATTCTACGCCTCGTAAGGGCTTTAAGACCTCGAAGACGATGCGAAGGTCCGGGAGTGATCCCGGGCCTTTTGCTTTGCGCACGCCTGTGGCGGAGTGGGGCATGGATCGCAGGTGCTTCGTTCTATCCGCCCTCTCGCTCGGCG
The DNA here is from genome assembly GCA_035656795.1 of Phenylobacterium sp. GTDB lineage: Bacteria > Pseudomonadota > Alphaproteobacteria > Caulobacterales > Caulobacteraceae > Phenylobacterium. Next base: position 3,382 of record DASRRU010000053.1, read on the forward strand.
GATGCGCGACGATTGCGCCGCCGGCAGCCGTTTCGGGTCCTTTGGCGGAGCTTGAACCGCTGTACGCCGTCGAGGCGGGCCCGGAGGGCCTGACGATCCGGGTCGCGACCGCCGGCTGCACGGCTAAGCCCGACATGGCATTCTATATCGAGCGACGGGCGGGGTCGGCGACGGCCGCCTTTGCGCGCAGGCATGTGGACGTTTGCAAGACCGCGCCCGGCCAGGCCGATGTGGCTTTCACATGGGCCGAGCTGGGCCTCGCGCCACGCACGCCGGTCTTCTTGCTCAACCCCATGGCCGTCCCTTAACGCCTCAGGACTTGGCAAGCCTCCGCTGTTGCGGTCAGGTCCCGTCCGAACGCGTCGGGGATTCCATGAAGCTCTTTATCGCCACGGTGGCCGCCTGCATGTCTCTATCCACGCTCCCGATTGGCGCTCACGCCGAAATCCTGATCCCCGAGCGGGTGTTCGCGAGCCCGGACCTGTCCGGTCCGCAGGCCCGTGGCGTGGCCCTGGCGCCGGACGGCTCGGCGGTGACCTACCTGAAGGCCAAGACCGACGACGTGGACGTCAACGATCTGTGGATCGCCGACGTGAAGGGCGGTGCGCCGCACATGCTGATCGACGGCCGCGCGCTGTCCGACGATCACCATCTGCTCTCCGAGGCCGAGAAAAGCCGCCGCGAGCGCCTGGGCCTGCGCAGCCGCGGCGTCGTGGAGTACCACTGGGACGACGAAGGCAAGTACATCTTGGCGCCGGTGCAGGGCGACCTGTGGCTCTACGAGCGGGCCAGCGGGACGACGCGGCGGCTGACCAACACCCCCGGCGACGAGATCGACGGCAAGATCTCGCCGAAGGGCGGTTTCGTCTCCTATGTCCGTGACGACAACCTCTACCTGACGCCGCTCGCCGCGGGCGGGGCGGAGCGGGCGCTGACCACCGGCGGCAGCGAGCTGAAGAGCTGGGGCACGGCGGAGTTCATCGCCCAGGAGGAGTTGCACCGCTTCACCGGCTACTGGTGGTCGCCGGACGAGACGAAGATCGCGCTGACCCACGTCGACCAGTCGGGCGTCGACGTCATCGACCGCGTCGACATCGGCGCCGAGGGCGGGACCATCGTCCACCAGCGCTATCCGCGCGTCGGGCGGCCCAATGCCGTGGTCGAGCTCTACGTGGCCGACGTGGCCAGCGGCGCGCGGGTCAAGGTCGACCTGGGGGCCTCCACCGACATCTACCTGGGCCGCGCCAACTGGGCGAAGGACGGCAAGACGCTCTACGTCCAGCGCCTGACCCGCGACCAGAAGCGGCTGGACCTGCTGGCGGTCGATCCTGCGACAGGCGCCAGCCACGTGATCCTCAGCGAGACCAGCCCGCACTGGGTGGATCTCAGCGAGGACATGAAGCCGTTGAAGGACGGCTCCTTCCTGTGGTCGTCGGAGCGGGACGGGAACAAGCACCTCTATCTCTACGCCGGCGACGGCAGACTGATCCGCCAGGTCACCCACGGCGACTGGCCGGTGGCCGACCTGGAGGGGATCGACGAGGCGCGGCATGTGGCGATCTTCGGCGCCAGCAAGGACACGCCGATCGAGCGCCGGCTCTACGAGGTCTCGTGGCTGAAGCCGGCCGAGCCCAGGGCCCTGACGCCGGCCGGCGGCTGGTGGACGGCGGACGTCGCCAAGACGGGCGGCGCGTTCGCCGGCAGCTACTCCGATCCGGCGACCCCACCGCGTACGGGCCTCTACAAGGCCGACGGGACGCTGGTCCGCTGGATCGAGGAGAATCCGCTGAATGCGAGCCATCCGTTCTGGCCCTACCATCAGCGCCTCTCGACGCCGGAGTTCGGGACCATCAAGGCCTCCGACGGCCAGCCCCTGCACTGGATGATGCGCAAGCCCGCGGGCTTCGATCCGGCGAAGAAATATCCGGTTATCGTCCAGGTCTACGGCGGCCCGGCCGGGGCGCTGGTGCAGAAGCATTGGGCCTCGCCCGCCGACCAGGTGCTGCTGGATGCGGGCTACATCCTGTTCGCCATCGACAACCGCGGCACCCCGAACCGCTCGGTGGCCTTCAAGACCGCCATCGACCGCAAGGCCGGCGGGCCGGACCTGGAGGACCAGCTGGCGGGCGCGGCCTACCTGAAGTCGCTTCCCTTCGTTGACGGGGATCGGCTGGGCGTCACGGGCTATTCCAACGGCGGCTACATGACGCTCATGCTGCTCACAGTGCCGAACTCGCCGTTTGCGGCGGGGGTGGCGGGCGCGCCGGTCACCGACTGGACGCTCTACGACACCGCCTACACCGAACGCTACATGGGCACGCCGACCGACAATCCGACCGGTTATCGGGACGCCCAGGTGACCTCGCGGCTGTCGAACCTGAAACCCGGCAGCCTGCTGCTGATCCACGGCATGGCCGACGACAACGTCATCTTCGAGAACTCGACGCGGGTGCTGGCGGGCCTGCAGGCCAAGGGCATTCCGTTCGAGATGATGACCTATCCGGGCCTGCGCCATCGCACCGGCTGGACCTCGAAGCCGATGATCCACCGAACCCACGCCACCCTCGATTTCTTCGATCGCAAGCTGAAGCCGAAGGGCTGAAATCGGCCTAGGCGAACAGTTCCACCATCCAGGGCGGCACGCGCTTGGGGCGGCCGGTGGCCTGTTCGATCAGCACCCAGGTGGTCCTGACCTGGGCGCACATGGCGCCGTCCTCGGCGTCAATGCGGATGAAGCGCTCGAAGCGCGGGCCCTCGGCGGTCTCGGAGACCCAGGTGCGCCCGTGCCCCGCCTCGCCCGGCATCAGGGCGCGGCGATAGTCGATCTCGTGGCGCAGCGCGACCCACGCCCAGGTCGCCTGAACCTCGGCCGGCGCGAGGCTCTGCCAGTGGGCCACGCCCAGGTCCTGCGCCCAGCGCAGATAGACCACGTTGTTCACGTGGCCATTGTCGTCGATGTCGGATGGGGTCGGCTGGAAGGTCAGCCGGAAGACCTTGCGCCCGGGTGGCGGCTCCAGAAGCGCGCCTGAAGCCATCAGGCGGCCAGCAGGCCCTTTTCGTCGAGCAGGGTCTTCAACTCGCCCGACTGGAACATCTCGCGCACGATGTCGGCGCCGCCAACGAACTCGCCCGCCACATAGAGCTGCGGGATGGTCGGCCAGTCGGAAAAGGTCTTGATGCCGTCGCGCAGCGGTTCGCTCTGCAGGACGTTGACGCCCACGAAATCGGCGCCGAGGTGGTCGAGGATCTGCACGACCTGGGCGGAGAAGCCGCACTGCGGCTGTTCCGGCACGCCCTTCATGAACAGGACCACGGGATGGTCTTCCACGGCCTTGGCGATGAAGGCATGGACGGGATTGGCGGTCGCGGTATCGGTCATCGGTGGGCCCTTCGGCGCAAAATCATCAGCCAAGAGCTAGGGAGCCCAGCCCTCCAGGTCAAGTTTTTGGCGGGTCAAGCCGGCGCGGAAGTCTCCAGCGCCAGGGCATGGAGCTCGCCGCCCATCTTGCCCTTCAGCGCCGCATAGACGAGCTGGTGCTGGCGCACGCGGGGCAGGCCCTTGAAGGCCTGCGAGACGATGCGGGCCTTGTAGTGGTCGCCGTCGCCGGCGAGGTCGTCGATGTGGATCTCTGCGTCGGGGAAACCTTCCCGCAGGATGGTCTCAAGGTCGGCTAGGGCGATGGGCATGCGCGTGCTTAGCGCCGTGCGACGGCAAGCTCAATCGAAGACCCCAGGCGACGCCGGCGTCAGGTCCCCACGCGGGTGAAATCCATCATCCAGTTCAGCTCCCAGTTTTGGCCGTCGTCGTAGGAAAAGGCCTGCGACCAGCGCGCGGCCCGCTCGCTGATCGCGTTCCACTGGAAGACCACCTTCACCGGGCGGCCGTCGTCCAGGTCCGCCCCGTAGAAGCGGCCCTCGCCATCCTCGAAGCGGCCATAGACCGGCTCGCCCACCAGGCCGTCGGTGCTGCTCACCCAGTGGATCGACCAGGTGCGGCGCGCGATATCGAAGCTGCGGAGCGCGACGCCCTGAGACCGTCGCGCCGGCATGTCGTTCTCCTCGACGTTGCACAGGCCGCCCATCAGGCCGCGGCATTGCGCAGTGCCGTAGAACTCCAGCCATTCGTCGCAATGGGCCCCCCGGCGTTTCAGCAGGCGGTGCTGCACCGCCCACTGGCCGTAGAAGAAATCGAAGTCGTGCCGGCCGTCCTTGACGATGGCGATGGCGTTCATGGTCCTGTCCCCAGGTTGCGGGGCAGGCTTACCGGGGGCCTGCTGACAGCTTCCTGTCAGCAGGCTGTCACGGGCCCTCAGTCGATGATCGACGAATAGATGATGCTCTTCAGCTG
>DASRRU010000054.1:0-19889 GCA_035656795.1 Phenylobacterium sp.
GGCAAGCAGGCCGACCTGGTGCTGATCCGCGCCGACGCCCTGAACCTGCAGCCCATCCACGACCCCATCTCCAGCGTCGTGATGCAGTCCAACGCCTCGAACATCGATTCCGTGATGGTCGCCGGCGTCTGGCGCAAGCGCCACGGGCGACTGCTTCGTGACGACCTCGCCGCCCTCGCCGGGGAGCTCGGCGAGTCGGGCCGCAGAATCATACGGGACGTGGGCCTGATGCCCGCCGACCTGCACTGAGGAGTGCTCACATGACCGAAACCGCCCTCCGCGACCCGAACGTCGCCGCCGGCCAGCGCGCCGCGCTGGACGACCCTTCCCGACCCGTCCTCATCCGACAGGCCCATCTGATCACCATGGACGATCAGCTCGGCGACCTGCAGGGCGACGTGCTGGTCCGGGACGGCCGGATCGCCGCAGTGGGCCATGACCTCGCATGCGAGGGCGCGCTGGTCATCGACGGGACCGACAAGGTGGTGATCCCCGGCTTCGTCAACAGCCACATCCACCTGTGGCAGACGGTGATCAAGGGCTGCGCCGGCGACTACTCCTTCGGCGACTACCTGCAGTACATCCTGGGCGAGGCCGGCAAGCACTACACGCCCGAGGACGTGCGGGTGTCCACGCTACTGGGCGCCATCGAGCAGCTCGATGCCGGGGTGACCACCGTCTACGACTGGGCCCACATCATGAACACGCCCGACCACGCCGATGCGGCCATCGACGCTCTGCAGGCGTCCGGTATCCGCGCCGTGTTCGGCCACGGCACCCCGGGCGACGATCTGGCCCGCTGGTACTATCAGAGCCGCGACGGCCATCCCGACGACATCGTCCGCATCCGCAAGACCCGCCTGTCCTCCGACGACGCGCTGGTCACTCTGGGCCTGTCCATGCGCGGCCCGGACTTTGCGGCGGACGCGGTCAACGCCGCGGATATCTGCCTGGCCCGTTCCCTGGGCGTCATGGCCAGCATGCACCTGGCGGTTGGGATGTACGGCGACTACACGCCCCATGCTCGCGCCTTGGGAGACGCCGGGCTGCTCGGTCCCGACATCAACCTCGTTCATTGCAACCGCCTTCTCGACGACGAGATCGCCATGGCCCTGGACCGTGGCTGCAGCTTTTCGGTCACCCCTGAGGTGGAGATGCAAATGGGCCACGGCCTGCCGGTCACCGGTCGAGTGCAGGCGGCCGGCGGCCGGGTGACCCTGGGCACCGACGTGGTGTGCAGCGTCAGCGCCGACATGTTCTCGCAGATGCGCTTCGCCGTGCAGTCCCAGCGCATGCTTGCCAACGCCCGAGCCCACGAGGGCGGCGGGATGCTCGAGCACCTGCCCATCGGCGCCCGTGACGCCCTGATCAGTGCGACCCGCCAAGGCGCCAAGGCGCTTGGCCTGGACGCCCGCATCGGCTCCATCACGCCGGGCAAGGACGCCGACCTGACGGTCGTGTCCTGGGCGCACGAGCAGTCCTCGCCGCTGGTCAACCCGGTCCAGGCCGTGGTCTTCCACGCCAGCATCGCCAACGTCCACACGGTGATGGTCAAGGGCCGGGCGCGTAAGTTCGACCATCGCGCCGTCGGCGCGGCGCCGTCAAACGTGTCCGGCGCCGCCGAGATGGGCCGCCGGGTGATGGCCGCCGCCGGAATCGTTCCCCGGCGCGCCGACGCGGCCTGAGCTCGGCCCGCCAGCCACGCTTGCAGAACCGCGACTGATACCAATCTTCCCGTGCCCGTCGGGGCTTGCGCCCCCGACCTAGGGGCGACGTCCCCAGTAAAGGCTTAGACATGCACTCAGACCTTCTCATCTCGCCCGTCGAGCCGTTGGCGACGGTCGGCGCGCAAGAGCCGCCTGCCCGTGCGCCCTATGGCGTGGCGCTTGCCGAGCTCGCCTTGGCGGTTGGCGGCTTCGCCCTGGGGACCGGCGAGTTCGCCTCCATGGGACTGCTGCCGAGCGCGGCCCACGACGTGAGGGTCTCGATCCCCACGGCCGGCCACATGATCAGCGCCTACGCCCTGGGCGTGGTCGTGGGCGCGCCCCTGATCACGGTGCTGATGGCGAAGGCGCCGCGGCGCGTCATGCTGATCGGCCTGATGATCGTCTTCGCCCTGGCCAATTTCGCGACGGCCCTGGCCCCGACCTTTGCGCCGTTGGTTGCGGCCCGCTTTCTCGCCGGCCTGCCGCACGGAGCCTATTTCGGCATTGCCGCCCTGGTGGCCGCGGGCCTCGCCTCGAACGGCGGGCGGGCCCAGGCCGTCGGTCGGGTGATGCTCGGGCTCAGCGTGGCCAATGTGGTGGGCGTTCCCTTCGCCACCTGGCTCGGCCAGGACCTGGGGTGGCGGGCGGCCTTCTTCGCCGTGGGCGGCCTTGGCCTGCTGACCGCCGCGCTGGTGACGGTCTTCGTGCCCTCCATACCCGTCCTCAGCGCCGCCTCGCCGATGCGCGAGCTGAGCGGGTTCAAGCACGCCCAAGTCTGGCTGACCTTGGCGATCGGCGCGGTCGGCTTCGGCGGCCTGTTCGCGGTCTACAGCTACATCACCCCCACGCTTGTCCACGTGACCGGCGTCAAGCTCTCCGCCGTTCCGCTGTTCCTGTCGGTGATTGGGCTGGGCATGATCACCGGCAGTCTGGTCGGCGGCTGGCTCGCCGACCGCGCGCTGATGGCCTCGATCCTCGGCGGCCTGGTGTGGAGCGCCGCGGTTCTGGGGCTGTTCACCTTGGCGTCCGCCCATCCCTGGAGCGCGGTGGCCGACCTGTTCCTGATCGGCGGCGGCATAGCCGTCGTGCCCGCCCTGCAGACCCGGCTGATGGACACCGCCCAAGACGCCCAGACCCTGGCGGCCGCGCTCAACCACTCCGCCCTGAATCTGGCCAACGCCCTGGGCGCATGGTTCGGCGGCTTGTCGATCGCTGCGGGATTCGGCTGGTCCTCGACCGGGTGGATCGGCGCGGCTCTGGCGGTCGCGGCCATTCCCATTTTCGGGCTCTCGGCCGCCCTGGACCTGCGCGCACGCGGGCGCGCAGGGCGCCGCCGCGGCCGTGGGCCTTGCGTGACGCCAAAGCAAGCCTGATCGAACGCACGGGCTGGTGTCCCCCTTCCGGTCCTGCGCCGCGCCCCCTAAATCCTAGGCGGGCGCGCCCTCCCCTAACTGTGTTTCCTGGAGTATTCCGATGACCGATATCACTGACCTGGCGAAGGCCATTCCCGCCCTGGCTGGCGGCGCGGTGATCACGGGCGCGGCGGACGGCATCGGTTTGGCGGCGGCGCGGCGCTTCGCGAGCCTTGGCATGGGCGTGGTGTTGGCCGACCTTCCCGGGGCCAAGCTTGAGGCGGCCGAGGCCGCGGTGCGCGACGCCGCCGGCCAGGGCGTCAAGGTGCTCGCCGTGCCGACGGACGTCGCCCGCTATCAGGACATGGAGCGTCTGTGCGATGCGGCGATCGAGACCCTGGGCGCCGTTTCGGTGCTGATGAACAACGCGGGCATCGGCGCCAATCCGGGCTCGACCTTCAAGGACCTGGACGGCTGGCGGCGCCTGATCGACGTCAACCTGTGGGGCGTGATCCACGGGGTCCAGGCCTTCGCCGGGGCGATGGCGAACTCGGGCGAGCCCGGGCTGATCATCAACACCGGCTCCAAGCAGGGCATCACCACCCCGCCGGGCAACGCCGCCTACAATGTGTCCAAAGCCGGGGTGAAGGTGTTCACCGAAGCCCTTGCGCATGAGCTGCGCAACACTCCCGGCTGCCGCGTCAGCGCCCACCTCCTGATCCCCGGGTTCACCTATACCGGCATGACCGGACGCCCCGAGAAGCCCGCGGGCGCCTGGAGCGCGGACCAGGTCGTGGACTTCATGCTGCAGAGCCTGGCCCGGGGCGATTTCTACATCCTGTGCCCGGACAACGAGACCACTCGCGCCCAGGACGAGGCTCGCATGCAATGGGCCATCGGCGACGTGGTCGAGAACCGTCCGGCCCTGTCTCGCTGGCACCCCGACTACGCCGACGCGTTCAAGGCCGACATGGCCGCGCGCGGGTTCTAGCCGCCCTCAGGGTGTTGCGCGGCTGGACGGCCCACCCGCCTGCAACTGGGCCAGCAGGGATTCCATCTCGGCATTGCCCTGTTGATGCGCAACGCTGTCGGCGGAGTTTCCGGACGCGTCAGTCAGGGCAAGGTTCGCGCCGTGCGTGGCGAGCAGGCGCACGATCTCGGCGTGGCCGAACAGCGCCGCCATCATCACCGCGGTCTGGCCTTCCTTGTTTCGGGTGTTGACGTCGCAGCGGGCGACCAGGCGCTCGGCGATGGCGAGCTGTCCCTTGAAGGCGACCCCCATCAGGGCGGTGTTGCCCTTGAGGTCCGCCGCGCAGGGGTCGGCGCCCCGACCCATGAGGAACTCGACCGTCTGCGGCTGTCCGTCGTAGGCCGCGATGATCAAGGCCGTGTAGCCATGGCTGTCCCGCTCGTCCACGGCCGCCCCATCGTCGATCATTCCGCCGAGGAGGTCGGTTCGGCCCGCCCGGGCGGCGTCGAAATAGAGGGTCTTGTAGTGATCGGGGATTGCCGGTGCGGCCCGCGCGCCGGGGCCCGACAAGGTCATGGCGACAAGGCTCGCCATGCAGAACCATCTCAGAGTGCGCATGATCAATATATGCCGGTTGGAGTTGGCCGATCGCGGCGCCCCGAAGGGCGCCGCGGGCTGGAACTGGCCCATCGCCCTCAGGGGCGCAGGGTCGCGATGTCCACGTTGACGAGCCTGGCGAGCCGCGTCCCGTAATCGGGGTCGGCCTGGTAGAAGTGACTGACCATGGTCCTGCGGATTTCGGGATTGGTGACCGCCCCGAGGTCGGAAGCGAGGTTCTTGATCAGGTTGTCCTGATCGTGCTTGCTGAGGCTGCGATAGAACTCGCCGGCCTGACGGAAGTTGTCTTCCTTGTCGACCTTGCGCTGCTGGGTGACGCCTGAGACCGGATACTGGCTGTACCGGTACTGCGTCTGTTCGACCGGCTGCGTCGGCGAATTGTTCGGCTCGTAGTTCACTTCGCCCTGTTGCGACAGGAACTGCATCGCGCCGTCGATGTGGTTGTTACTCACCGGCACGCGCGGCCGGTTGACGGGGAGCTCCATGTAGTTTGTGCCGACGCGATAGCGCTGGGTATCCGCGTAAGAAAAGAGACGGCCCTGCAGCATCTTGTCAGGGGACGGCTCGATGCCGGGAACCAGCTCGCAAGGACAGAACGCCGACTCTTCGGTGGAGGTGAAGAAGTTTTCGGGAACCTTGTTCAGCGTCATGGTCCCGGCCTTCACCTCGGGGACTCCATCCCAGGTCTTGGTGTCGTCAAAGGCGTCGTACGGAAGTTGCGCCGCCTGCTCCGGAGTCAGGATCTGCACCATGAGATCCCATTTCGGGAAGTTCCCCCGCCGGATGTTGTCATAGAGATCGCGCGTGGCGTAGCTGGTGTCGGCCGCCCGGGATTCCTCCAGCGTCATGCCGTGCATGCCCTGCTGCGACTTCCAGTGGAACTTGGCGAAGACCATCTTGCCTTCGCCGTTCACCAGCCGGAAGGCGTGCACGCCGTTGCCGTCCATCGTGCGGTAGCCCGTCGGCTGTCCGTAGGTGTCCGTGTACAGCATGGTCAGCATGTGGGTGGACTCAGGCACCTTCGAGAAGAAATCGAACGCCCGGTTCGGGTCCTGCATGTTGGTGACGGGCGACGGCTTGTTGGCGTGCACGAAGTCCGGGAACTTGATGGCGTCGCGGATGAAGAAGATCGGCTCGTTGATGCCGACAATGTCCCAGTTCCCCTGGTCGGTGTAGAACTTGACGGCGAAGCCCCGGGGGTCTCGCGCGGCTTCCGGCGAGCCGCGGAAGTTCATCACGGTGGAGAACCGGACGAACACCGGAGTCTCCTTGCCGGGCTGAGCAAAGAGCGACGCGCGCGTGTATTTGGAAAAGTCCGTACTCGCTACGAACACGCCCTCGGCGCCAACGCCCCTCGCGTGGACGACCCGCTCAGGAATCCGCTCGCGATCGAAGCGGGCAAGCTTTTCGATGAGATTGTAGTCCTCCAACAGGACCGGGCCGTCGGCGCCGGCGGTCTTGGAGTTTTGATTGTCGCCGACCGGCGCGCCGGTGTCGCGCGTCAGGGCTGGCGTTTGAGCGATCGCGCCGGTGGCGGTGATCGCAAGGACGGCGAGGGCCGTTAACGGCATTCGGTAGTGCATCTGGTCAAGCCTCCATTGTCGCGAGTGCCGCGAGAGCTGGACCGGTCTGTATGAGGATTGTTTTTGTTGCAGAAATGAATTCATTTGGAGATGTTCATCGAGTTTTTCGATGAGTGCGCGCCCGTCTCCCGCCTGAATTGATTCCGGGCAAAATCTAGGCGGCCACGGCGAGCGGTGGGCCCTGGTAGATATCTCGAATCTGGTTGGCGAGCAGCGCGAACCCCTCGCACAGGGGACTGTTGCGCCGCCATGCCAGCGAAATGACTCGCCGGGCGTCCGACCCGGCCAAGGGCCGCGTCACGACGTCGGTTCCGGCCATGACGCCGGCTTCCGCGGCCATCTGGGGCAGCAGCATCACACCCATGCCGGCGTTGACCAGCTGGACGAGGGTATGGATCGATGCGCCGGGCGCCGTCGTCGGCCCGAAGTCAGGCCGTTTGCAGGCCATCAGGGCGTGGTCGCGAAAGCAATGGCCCTCATGGAGAAGCAGCAATCGATCGGCGGGCAGGTCCTCGGGGTCAATGGCGGCGCACCGGGCGAGCGCGTCGTCCGAGCGCACGGCGACCATGATCGGGTCGTCAAACAGGGGCGCGACTTTGAAGTCGCCGCAGTCGTAGGGTTGCGCCAGGATCAGGCAATCGCGGGTGCCGCTGGAAAGGCCTGCGCAGCCTTCGTGGCTCATCTCCTCGTGAACCTTCAACGCCAGAGCCGGGTAGGTGTGTCGGAGTGACGTCAGAATTCTCGGCAAGAGGAAGGGTGCGATAGTCGGAATAATGCTGAGCCTGAAGGCGCCCGCCAGGGGCTCCGGGCCCACCTGGCTCACGACCGACAGGTCCCGCGCCTGCAGCAAAAGCTCTTCCGCCCGACGCACGACGCCAATGCCCACGGCCGTGAAGACGATGACCCGCCGTGTACGCTCCACCAGACGCACGCCAAGCACCATCTCCAGTTCCTTGAGTCCGGCGGAGAGGGTGGATTGAGTCACGTTGCAGGCGTCAGCAGCGCGACTAAAATGCTGATGCTCGTGCAGCGCGACGAGATATTGCAGTTGTCTGAGCGACGGCAAGGCCAAACCGGGTTCCCTCCAGCCAGCCACACGCCACGGCCAAGCCTCGCTTCTGGCCGGTCGGTCGTAGTTGTGAACGTCTGGCGCGCTCACACCACGCTCGCTCGGAAGCGAGAATTGCGTTTGCATACCGTTCCGACGCGACAGCGATCCAATCGATTAAATTTTCCAAGGCGATTGGCCGCCTCGATCGCACCACGCGCTCGACGACCGGAGTCCCGCCGAAATCAGCCCCGCCTCAGGATGTCCGGCTGGCGACCAGCCTGATCCCAGGCTTTTCGCCATTCTGTCGGTTGAATTCGGTGGTCAGCAGCCGGAGCTGGGCGAACAGGGCGACGATATTCATCGGCACGGCGATGATGAACGGATACCGCCATCCCCAGCTGAGGAAGTCCGACGGCGACAGGGCGAGGGTGAGGACGGCAAACAGTCCGCCGGCCAGGCAGAGCGCAAGCACCGTGGCGAGACCCGAGATCATGGCGGTATCGCCAGCGTCCCCAACGCCGCCCTTGCGCCTGCAGACGCCGCCCGCAGCCATGCCCTGCGCCACCCGGCAACAGCCGAGCAGCGCCAGAACCGTCACCGAGCCGAGCGCCGAACGGTCGGGCAGGAAGGCGATGGCCGCCGTCGAAGCGCCCAGGACGAACTGCGCGGCCGTCACCCGCACGCCGCGGCCGTGCCGCCGGTCGACCTTCGAGGCCAGCCAGTCTCCGAGCGGGTAAGCCACGAACGCCAGGCAACAGAGCGCTAGGCCGCAGAGCACCGCGACGCTGAAATCCAGACGGGGGAAGAGCGTGTTCGGAAACACCAGCACCGCTGCGATCGCGCAGGCGCAGGCGTCAAAGATCACCGGCAGGCGCCCGAGAACCAGGGCGGGCGCCAAGCCGCCAATGCCAGCCGACGCCGGCTCCGCATGCATCCTTCGCGCCTCCAGTTCGAGGCGCGACGAGGACGGCCAAGCGTCCAGGTAGATATTCGTTTCCATCCTTCGACCCTCTGGTCGCGCCGCCTGTCTTGGCGATCTCCAGAGCGAGCATGACCCACCCACGCGGCCGCGCAACTGCAAACTGCTGCATCGCCAGGCGCGCCGGCCTCGGTCCGCCCGGCTTCCCCTAGGACAATCCGTCCAATGTCACGGCCCCAAGCCACGGGTGTATCGCGCCGCAGCAAAATAGCTGTTTGCGTTGAAGCAGGTCAAAACGTGAGATTTTTCAAGGCAGCGTTGGTCGCGCCCCTATTGACCTGCCTGGCTGGTTGCAAAATGGTCGTGATGGATCCCGCCGGCGATATTGCGGTGCGGCAGCGCGACCTTGTCCTGCTCGCGACAGGGCTGATGCTGCTGATCGTCGTGCCGGTAATCGCCGCGACCCTGTTCTTCGCCTGGAAGTACCGGGCCTCCAACACCCAGGCGAAGTACGATCCCGAGTGGCACCATTCGACCCGGCTGGAGGTCATGGTCTGGGCCGCGCCGATGGCCATCATCATCGTCCTGGGGACCGTGGCCTGGATCTCCAGCCACACGCTTGACCCCTATCGGCCGCTGGACCGGCTGGCGCCGAACCGTCCGGTCCCCGCCGGCGTCAAGCCGCTCGAGGTCCAGGTCGTGGCGCTCGATTGGAAGTGGCTGTTCATCTATCCGGAACTCGGGGTGGCGTCGGTCAACGAGATGGCCGCCCCGGTCGATCGGCCCATCGAGTTCCAGATCACCGCCTCGTCGGTGATGAATTCCTTCTACGTCCCGGCGCTTGCCGGACAGGTCTACGCGATGCCTGGCATGCAGACGCAGTTGCACGCCGTGATCAACCGCGAGGGCGTCTATGACGGCCTGTCATCCAACTACAGCGGCGCTGGCTTCTCCGGCATGCACTTCAAGTTCAAGGGCATGTCGCAGCACGACTTCGACGGCTGGGTGGCCGGCCTTCGCGCCAGCCCCGCCCAACTGACCCGCGCCGACTATCTGAAGCTGGCGCGGCCGAGCGCGGACGAGCCCGTGCATCACTACGCCGGCGTCGATCCGGGCCTGTTTCCGGCGATCGTCCGACTCTGCGTCGAGCCCGGGCAGGCCTGCATGGACCAGATGCCCGGCATGACCCGCGCCGGCGCCGGCCCGTCCGCCAAGTCTGGCCGCCAGCACGCCGGCGCCGAGGCGCCAATGAGCACCGCGATGAACATGACCGGCCGAGGCGAATGAAGATGCAACAGATGCAGACCCTGACCGCGCCCGGCCACGTGGACATCGCAAAGCTGATCTTCGGTCGCCTGACCTGGGACGCCCTGCCGCTTCATGTGCCGATCCTGATTGGCACCTTCGCTGTGGTCGCCACAGGCGGCATCGCGGTCCTGGCGCTGATCACCCGCTACAAGCTCTGGGGCTATCTCTGGCGCGAGTGGATCACGAGCGTGGACCACAAGAAGATCGGGGTCATGTACATGATCCTCGGCGTAGTGATGCTCCTGCGGGGGTTCGCCGACGCCCTGATGATGCGCGCCCAGCAGGTGATGGCGTTCGGGCACTCCCACGGCTACCTGCCGCCGGAGCACTACGACCAGATCTTCACCGCCCACGGCGTGATCATGATCTTCTTCGTGGCCATGCCGTTTGTGACGGGGCTGATGAACTTCGTCGTGCCGATGCAGATCGGGGCCCGCGACGTGGCCTTCCCCTTCCTGAACAATTTCAGCTTCTGGATGACGGTGAGCGGCGCGGTCACGGTGATGATGTCGCTGTTCGTGGGCGAATTCGCCCGCACCGGCTGGCTCGCCTATCCGCCGCTCTCGGACCTAGCCTACAGCCCCGACGTCGGCGTCGACTACTACATATGGTCGCTGCAGATCGCAGGGGTCGGGACGCTGCTGTCCGGCGTCAACCTGATCGCCACCATCGTCAAGATGCGGGCGCCCGGAATGAGCCTGATGCAGATGCCGATCTTCACCTGGACGGCGCTCTGCACCAACGCCCTGATCGTGGCGAGCTTTCCCGTGCTGACCGTGGCCCTCGCCCTGCTCTCCGCCGACCGCTACCTCGGCATGCACTTCTTCACGAACGAACTCGGGGGCAACCCGATGATGTACGTGAACCTGATCTGGATCTGGGGCCACCCGGAAGTCTACATCCTGATCCTGCCCTGTTTCGGCGTCTTCTCCGAAATCGTCGCCACGTTCAGCGGCAAGCGCCTCTTCGGCTACGCCTCAATGGTCTACGCCACCATCGCGATCACGGTGGCCTCGTACCTCGTGTGGCTGCACCACTTCTTCACGATGGGCTCGGGCGGCGACGTCAACGGCTTCTTCGGGATCACCACCATGATCATCTCGATCCCGACCGGTGCGAAGATCTTCAACTGGCTCTTCACGATGTACCGCGGCCGGGTGCGCTTCGAGGTGCCGATGCTTTGGACCTTGGGCTTCATGGTCACCTTCGTCATCGGAGGCATGACCGGGGTGCTGCTCGCCGTCCCGCCGGCCGATTTCGTCCTGCACAACAGCCTGTTCCTGGTCGCCCACTTCCACAATGTGATCATCGGCGGCGTGGTGTTCGGCGCGTTCGCCGGCATCAACTTCTGGTTCCCGAAGGCCTTCGGCTTCAAGCTCGACGCGCTCTGGGGGAAGGTGTCCTTCTGGTGCTGGCTGATCGGCTTCTACGCCGCCTTCATGCCGCTCTACGTCCTGGGGCTGATGGGCGTGACCCGCAGGGTCAGCCACTTCGACGATCCGAGCCTGCGCATCTGGTTCATCATCGCCGCGCTCGGCGCCGTCCTGATCCTGTGCGGCATCGTCTCCTTCCTGATCCAGATCGCGGTCAGCGTGATGCGGCGCGAGGAACTGGCCGACCTCACCGGCGATCCATGGGACGGCCGCACGCTGGAGTGGTCCACCGCCTCGCCGCCGCCGGCCTACAACTTCGCCTTCACCCCGGTGGTGCACGACCACGACGCCTGGTGGGACATGAAGTCCCGCGGCTACCACCGGCCGGTGGAAGGCTTCCTGCCGATCCACATGCCGCGGAACACCGGAGCAGGCGCGATCCTCTCCGGCATCAGCCTCGCCGTCGGCTTCGGCCTGATCTGGCACATTTGGTGGCTGGCGATCGTGGGGATGATCGCCCTGGTGGCCGTCGCTATCGGTCACAGCTTCAACCAGGCGCGCGACGAGACGATCCCGGTCGAGGCCGTGGTCATCTCTGAGGGCGCCCGCACCGAGCTCTTGAGGAAGGTGGCATGACGGCTGCATCGCAAATCCGCCTCGTAGGCGGCCGGGAGGGGCCGGAGTTCTACCTCGCCGAGGAGCACCATCCGGAGAATGGGACCCTACTCGGGTTCTGGATCTACCTGATGAGCGACTGCCTGCTGTTCGCCGGCCTGTTCGCCACCTACGGCGTGCTGGGCCGCAACTACGCCGGCGGCCCAAGCGGCGCCCAGATCTTCGATCTGCCGATGGTGGCGGTGAACACCACGATGCTGCTGTTCTCCTCGATCACCTACGGCATGGCGATGATCGGGGCGCAAAGTGGAAGCGTGCGCCGGACGCTGGGCTGGCTTGCGGTCACCGGCCTGTTCGGCTGCGGATTCCTGGGGCTGGAGCTCACGGAGTTCACACATCTGATCGGAGACGGCGCGGGGCCGCAGCGCAGCGCGTTTCTGTCCAGCTTCTTCACCCTCGTGGGGACGCACGGCCTTCACGTGACCGTCGGCGTGATCTGGCTTGTCACCCTGATGACCCAGGTGGCGCGGCGCGGCCTCACCGAGACCAACCGCCGGCGGCTCATGTGCCTGAGCCTGTTCTGGCACTTCCTCGACGTGATCTGGATCGGGGTCTTTTCCTTCGTCTATCTGCTCGGAGTGATGTGATGAACGCCACCCGTCACGCTGACCACGACGGTCATGGCGGCCACGGCGCCTCGGACCACGGCGCCGGCCATGTCAGGGGCAAGGACTACGTCGCGGGCTTCGTGCTCGCGGCGGCGCTGACGGCGCTGGCCTTCTGGCTGGTCATAGCCCACCCACTCGGGACGGGCCCAGCGACCGCAGCAGCCGTTATGGGCCTCGCGGTGGTGCAGATCGTCGTTCACATGGTCTATTTCCTGCACATGAACAGTCGATCGGAGGGTGGCTGGACGATGCTCGCCCTGCTGTTCACCGTGCTCCTTCTGGCCATCGTGCTGAGCGGCTCCATGTGGGTGATGCACCACCTGAACGTCAACATGATGCCCATGTCGCCGCAGGATGCGCGACAGGCGCCGTGACCATGGGCCGCCGGTCCCAAGACCTCTCGGAAAGCCGTCCGCGGCGCAACCGCGCCGCTGCAGTCGTGGCCGGCATGCTGCTGTTCTCAGGTTTCATGGGCCTGGGCGTCTGGCAGCTTCAGCGACTCGCGTGGAAGCTCGACCTGATCGCCCGGGTCGATGCGCGCATCCACGCCGCGCCAGCCGCGCCGCCTGGACCAGAAACCTGGGCGTGGATCTCGAAAAAGGGCGATGAGTATCGCCGCGTCCGCATCGGCGGCGTCTTCGACAACGACCGGGAAACCCTGGTCCAGGCGGTGACAGAGGCCGGCCCCGGCTTCTGGGTCATGACCCCGCTCAAGACCGACCGGGGCTACGTAGTCCTGGTCAACCGCGGCTTCGTTCCACCGGAAATGCGACCGCAAGGCTCTCGCGGCGCGGGGCTTCCGGCCGGCGAGGTCGCCGTGACCGGCCTCCTGCGGATGACCGAACCCAATGGCGGCTTCCTGCGCGCCAACCAGCCGGCTGCCGGGCGCTGGTATTCACGCGACGTGGCGGAAATCGGCCGAGCCCGTGGCCTCTCCCCGGTCGCTCCCTATTTCATTGACGCCGACGCCACCCCAAATCCCGGGGGGTGGCCGCGCGGAGGCATGACGGTCGTGCATTTCCGCAACGCCCACCTCGCCTATGCGCTCACCTGGTTCGGCATGGCCGGGATCACAGCCTTGTGGGGCGCCTGGGCGATCATCGAAGGCGCGCGCGCGCGCCGCCGGTTTCTAGGAGCAGGTTTCGCCCGCCTTCATCGCCAACCGAGCTGACGATCCCAACCTCGCGGCGGAGCATGCGCCGCTGGCGGCCGACACCGCACGCAGCAACCTGCTCCAGCTCGTTCAGCTGCGCTGGATCGCCGTAGCGGGTCAGGTGGCGACGATCGGGATCGTCGAGTGGGGCATGCACGTCCGCCTTCCCCTGGCGGCCATGGGCGTCATGCTGACGCTTCAGGTGGCGGGCAACATCCTCACGCTCTTGCGCCTGCGTTGGGCGAGGCCGGTGACCAACGGACAGCTCTTTGTCGCCCTCACCTTCGACGCCCTGATCCTGACCGCCCTTCTTTACCTGAGCGGCGGCGCGACGAACCCTTTCACCTTGCTCTACCTGCTGCAGGTGATCCTGGGCGCGGTCCTGCTCGAGACCTGGGCGGTCTGGGCGATGATCGTGGTCACGCTTCTCTGTTTCATTGTCCTGGTCGAGGCCTATCGCCCTCTGGCGCTTCCCGCCGATGGCCCCGGCCATTTCGCGCTCTACATCCAGGGCGCGCTGGTCGCATTTGCCTTGAATGCGGTGCTCCTCGTCACTTTCATCAGCCGCATCAACGCCAATCTGCGGCTGCGTGACCAGCGCCTGGCGGCGCTGCGCCAGCGGGCTGCGGAGGAAGATCACATCGTACGAATGGGCCTGCTGGCCTCGGGGGCCGCGCATGAACTCGGCACGCCGCTAGCCACGCTGGACGTTATCCTGGGCGATTGGCGGCGCATGCCGAGGCTGGCCAATGACCCGGAGATCCTGAGCGAGATCGAGGAGATGCGTTCGGAGGTGGCGCGCTGCAAAGCCATCGTCACCGGCGTGCTGGTCTCGGCCGGCGAAGCCCGTGGAGAGGCGGCGAGCGTTTCGGGCCTAAAGACCTATCTGCAGAACCTGTTCGACGAGTGGAAGGTCCGCCGCTCGACCTCCGCGGCCTTCTACGAAGACGCCCTGCCGTCAGATCCGGCGATCGTGGCGGATTCAGCGCTCAAGCAGGCGCTCTGCAATCTGCTCGACAACGCCTTCGAGGCCTCGCCTGAGGCAGTGTGGATGCGCGCGCGCCTGGAGGGCGGCGAGCTGGCCTTGCGCATCCAGGACGCGGGCCAGGGCTTTACCCCGCAGACGCTCGCCGAGATCGGCAAGCCGTACAATTCCACCAAGAGCCGCCTGGGCGGCGGCCTGGGCCTCTTTCTGGTGGTCAATGTGGCGCGCAAGCTGGGCGGGCGCGTCGAGGCCCGAAACCGCGACACGGGCGGGGCCGAGGTTACGATCACCCTTCCCCTCAGCACCTTGGCCATCGAGGCGGCGACATGAGCGAGCTGCGCCGCCTGATCCTCGTCGAGGACGACACCAAGTTCGCCGCCGCGCTCCAGCGATCCTTCGAGCGCAAGGGCTACCAGGTGCAGCGCGCCACGTCCCTCGCCGAAACGCTCGAGCTGCTCGAGCACACCCAGGCCGGCTACGCTGTCGTCGACCTGAAGCTCGCCGGCGAGTCCGGCCTGGCCTGCGTCGTGGCTCTGCATGAGCGCGACCCGTCCATGCTGATCGTGGTGCTGACCGGCTTCGCGAGCATCGCCACCGCGGTCGAGGCCATCAAGCTCGGCGCCTGCCACTATCTCGCCAAGCCCTCCAACAGCGACGACATCGAGGCCGCGTTCGCCAGGGGTTCGGGCGACGCGAGCGCACCTATCAGCCCGCGCCCGACCTCCATCAAGACCCTGGAATGGGAGCGGATTCACGAAGCGCTCGTGGAGGCCGACTTCAACATCTCCGAGACAGCCCGCCGTCTGGGGATGCACCGCAGAACGCTTGCCCGCAAACTGGAGAAGCGGCAGCTGAAGTAGCCGCCGCCATCCAGGCGTGCGGACCCCCGTCAGCCGAAGCTCTGAACCAGGAGCCAAAGGTTGGCGGCCGTGATCACGCCGAACAGCCCCCAGGCCGGCACAGACAGCCAAGGCGGATTGACGAACCGGCCCATGACGTCGCGGTGATCCGTAAAGCGGATCAGCGGATAGATGGCGAAGGGCAGCTGGGCGCTCAGCACGACCTGGGTGAAGACCAGCATGCGCCCCACCGCGTGCTCGCCCAGCCAAAGCACGCCTGCCAGGGCCGGGACGATCGCCAGGCCCCGAGTGATCGCGCGGCGCTGCCAGCAGGGAATTCGCAGGTTCAGGAAGCCCTCAAGGATGACCTGACCGGCGATGGTGCCGGTGAAGGTCGAGCTCTGTCCCGAGGCGAAGAGCGCGACGCCGAACAGCAGGCCCGCGACCCCGACGCCGGTCAGGGGCGCCAGCAGCCGGTAGGCCTGGTCGATGTCATCCACCCCGCCGGCCACCGCATGAAAGGCCGCCCCGGCGAGAATCAGGATCGCGGCATTGATCAGCATCGCCAGCGACAACGACAGGACCGTATCGGCCGTGGCCAGCTTCAGCGCTCTGGGCAATCCGCGCGGCCCGTCCGGCGACTTGCGGGTCTGCACGATGGAGGCGTGCAGATAGAGATTATGGGGCATGACGGTGGCGCCGAGAATGCCCACGGCCACGTAAAGCATGTCGTGTCGGGCGAAGATGTCCGGCGTGGGGATGAGGCCCCGCCCTGCTGCGGCCCAGTCGGGATGGGCGAAGGCCAGTTCCAAGCCGAAGCAGACCGCGATGGTGGCGATTAGGCCGAGGACGATGGCCTCCAGTTGCCGGAACCCCTGCCCCTTCAGGCCGAGGACGAACAGGGTGTCGAGGCCGGTCAGCAGCACGCCGAAGGCGAGGGGTGTCTTGAACAGCAGCTTGAAGGCCAGGGCCGAGCCCAGGACCTCGGCCACGTCGCAGGCCACGATGGCTCCTTCCGCCAGCAGCCAGAGGCTTCGCGCCGCCCAGGGCGGATAGCGGTCGCGACACAGCTGGGCGAGATCGCGGCCGGTCACCAGGCCCAGCCGGAGGCTCAGGACCTGCAGCACAATCGCCGCGAGACCGGAAAGCGCCACCACGCTCAGCAGGGCGTAGCCGAACTGCGAACCCGCCTGGATGTCGGTGGCCCAGTTGCCCGGGTCCATGTAGCCGACGGAGATCAGCAGGCCGGGCCCAAGAAACCGCAGGAACAGCTTCAAGGGCGGCAGGCCGATCGGCGCCGGCACGGTCCCCTGGACTTCGCTGGGGCAGAACGGCGCTGTGGCGGTCGTGGGCAGATTGAACACCTGGTCCCTCATGAGCGAGGCCGGCGCCGGACGGATCCAAGGCGAACTCGGCGTCCGGTTTTTGCGAATGCGATGCAAAGGCGGGATAACTGTTGGCCGATCCGGCGCCGCTGGTCCAATCTATCTATTCATATAATCACATCGACATTCTCGATGGTCGACCACGGCTGCGGCAGGTTGACGCCGACGGCGGGATCGCCGATGTGGCGCGCTTATTTTGCCGCCGCGACTCCGCCCAAATCTCATGGTTGGTGCCCGGCCTCGGAACGAGGACCGCACGACGCCATGCTGCGACGCCGCTGAACCTGCACCTGCAATACTCGACGGTCGAAGGCCTCACACGACCGCCAGCAACGGTGCGCACCCTCAGTGCGGGCCAGACGGCGTTTGCGCTGATCGTTGGATTTTCACTGCTTCGCCTGGTGTCAGCGGGTGTGGTCGGGCTGGGAGTCGACGAGGCCTATACGGCCGCGATCGCTCGGCAGCTGCAGCTCTCATATTTCGATCATCCGCCCCTCCACCTGTGGCTGGTCCACCTGTTTGGCGGGCTCCTGGGCTACGGTCGCGCCGCACGGCTGCCGTTCGTGCTGCTGTTTGGTGGATCGTGCTGGCTGCTGTTCGCGCTGACGCGGCGGCTGTTCGGCAGTCGGGCCGCCGTCTGGTCGGTTCTAATCCTGAACCTATCCGGCTTCTTCACCGTCGCGGCGGGGTCCTGGATCTTGCCGGACGGGCCGCTGATCTTCTGCCTGCTCGCCGCGGCCTGTCACCTAGCGCGGGTGTTCATAGGTGCTGACGACCGGGGGACGCCACACAGCGGCGCTGCGAGCTGGTCATGGCTTGTCGCGGGCGCCTGGATAGGCCTCGCGGGCCTCTCCAAATACCAGGCGGTGCTCTTCGCGTTCGGCGTGGCCGTCCTGCTGATCAGCACACCCCGCGGGCGAGCCAGCTTGAAGGGCCCCTGGCCGTATCTTGCAGCGCTGCTCGCCGGCTTGATCGTGTCGCCGGTGCTCATCTGGAACGCCCAGAACCACTGGGCCTCGTTCACCTTCCAAGGCGGGCGCGCGGCGCCCTCGCACGGCCTGCGTCCGATTGCGGTCATGACGGCGCTGGCTGGCCAGGCGGCGCTGTTGCTGCCGTGGGTGTTCGCACCCTTGGCGCTGGCGGCCGGCAGGGCTCTGAGGCTTGGCCCCGCCGACCAGCGGCGCTGGTTCTGCATCGCCCTGGGCGCGCCGGGCATCGTGCTGTTCGCCCTGACCCCGGTCTGGGGCCAAACGCCGTTGCCTCACTGGGCGATGCCCTCGTGGCTGTTCCTTGTGCCTCTGCTGGCCGATCGCCTTGCACGCGCCGAGGAAGATGACCGCCGCTGGCCAAAGGTCTGGGCCGTCGGTTCGCTCGTCGCCTGCCTCGCCTTGTGGGCCATCGTGGCCGGAGACGCCCACACAGGCTGGGCCGGCCGGACCTGGCCCGCCGTCTTCAAGAAGGGCGACCCGACGCTTGAGACCGTCGAATGGACGGCGCTGGGCCCGCAGGTGGCGGACCTCGCCATCCTGCGCGAGCCGAACGCCTTCGTCGTCTCGATGAAGTGGAACGAAGCCGGACGGCTCGAGCCCCTCGTTGCGGACCGCGCGGCCGTGACGGTCTTCTCAGATGATCCTCGGGGCTTCGGCTACATGCGCCCGGCCGGCAGCCTGGTCGGCCAGGACGCCTTGATCGTCGTGAAACCGGAGGATCTCGGAACGGGTCTCGATCGGGTCAGCCAATGCTTCGCCCATGTGGAGCCCTTGAAGGTCGCCACACTAGGCCGCCTTGGTCGTCCCGAGTTGCAACTGCACCTCTTCGCCGGCCACGACCTGCTGGCGGCCTGCTCGGAGCTGGGCAAGCCGACGGCAAGCGCGCTCGATCAGTGGCGCGCACTGAAGGCGCACGACCGGGCCTCTGCCCGGCTCTAGCCGCGGCCTCGACCGCGCTGAGGCTTGGGCGCTTCGACCGGACACGTATCGCCAAGCCGGCGCGCTGACGTGGTCCCGGTCCCCCTGAGCGGAATGCCGGCGATCTTGGTTCTCAAGTCAGCGGTCAGATTGAAGGTCGTGGGATCGTAGTCGCCTTGGGCGGAAATCTGGGCGACCTGGCCGTGGGTCTCCACGCAGGTTCCCTTCAGCACCAGATGGCCGTCACCCACTTCGCGCGTCGGATAGGTGCAGGCGTAGTGCGCATTGCTGGGGCCTTGCAGGACGCCGGCGATGTCCGCCGCCGTGAAGCATTTGTGCTCCACGGTCTTGAAGTGGAACACGAAGATCCAGGTGTTGGTGGTTTCCCAATAGCCTGGGAGCGGCGCGACCGCATCCGCCAGACCCGCGGCCGGCCCGGCCGCCAGCATCGCGGCGCACGCATAGGCGGCCCAGGACCGAGCGATCGCGCTGTCTTTAGGTCCCATGCTGCTCCTAGGTCGCTCTGATTCCACCGTGCGAGGCGTCTAGCACAGCACGCCGACCGAGGCGCCACGACGACCGGTTCTCGCCAAACTTGAAATCGACGACGGTTCTGGCGCCCGGATCGGCTGGCCTGAGACAGAGGGGCGCCCAGCGCGGGGATCGACCGGATGGGTGCAAGCCAGCCGAGTCGCAGGCGTTCGGATTTAGAGCGTTGGGTCCGGCCCTCCAGCGGATGCCGCCGGGCGTCTGAGGCCGCCGCCCCAAGGGAGCTGTGGCGACGGCCTCCACGACGACGGCCGTCGGCCAGCGCTCGACCGAATCCCATCACCGGCGCGCCCATTGAAAGCCGCCTGAACGCCCAGGCCAGACCCACGGCGCAGGTTTGGGCGGGTTGGCGGCGAAATGCCCACGCCCCGGGCGTCCCGCCGGAGTTGTGAGCAACTTTCGCCCGCCGGCGCGGCGGCTTCGCCCGGGCGAGGCTCCAGGCCGCGCGCCGCGTTCATTGCCCCGCCGCCCGGTGGGCCTGTAGGCTGCACGGGTGGATCTTGGCCGGGATGTGAATGATGCGGGGCATGACCCCGTTCGCGCCGATCTGGCGGAGCCGGCGCCGCTGAGCGCGGGGCCGTCCGCGCGGTTTCGGCGACGGCGGCTGATGCTCGCCTGCGGCGTCGCCGCGCCCCTGCTGGCGCTCGCCTCAACTCTGGCCGCGATGGCCGCCTATCCGCACTTCAATCCCGCGCGGCAGTATCTCAGCGAGCTAGGCGGCGCCTCGGCCAGCCTGCCCCTGATCTTCAACGCCGGGGTCTTCGTCGCCGGCGTGATGGCGGCCCTGGCCGGTGGCGGCTTCGGCCTGGCCATCGTGGCCCTGACCCGCGCCAGGGCCATCGGCGCCCTGACCGTCACGGTCTTCACCCTCGCCGGCTATGGCCTTACCCAGGCCGCCATCTATCCCT
>DASRRU010000055.1:0-1896 GCA_035656795.1 Phenylobacterium sp.
GAGCGCGCCCAGGCATTCGGCGCCGACGTCGCCCTCGACTCGGCCGACCCCGGCTTCGCCGAGGCGATGCTCCAGGCCACCGGAGGGCGCGGCCTGAACTACGCGTTCGACTTCGCCGGCGTGCCCGCCGTCCGCGAACAGGCATCGCCCGTTCTGGGCGACCACGGCGCCCTGGTCCTGGTGGGCCTCACCACCGCGCCGCTGACCATCTCCGAAGGCCTGAACTTCAGCGTCATGAACAAGCAGGTGCTCGGGCACTACGGTTCGGAGTTCGAGCACGTCTACGAGCTGGTCCGGCTGGTCGGCTGCGGCCGTCTGGACCTGGCACCCTCCATCACCGCCCACATCCCGCTGGCCCAGGCCACCGAGGCCATCCACCAGCTGCAGCACAAGATCGGCAATCCGATCCGCCTCATCCTGGTGCCCTGACGGCCAGACGTAATGAGATGGAGAATCCGATGACGTCCCGCCCCGCCACCCACCGCGTGGTGATCATCGGCGCCGGGTTCGGCGGCCTGTCCGCGGCCAAGGCGCTGCGCCGCGCGCCGGCCGACGTGACCGTGGTCGATCGCACGAACCACCACCTGTTCCAGGCGTTGCTCTACCAGGTGGCGACGGGCGTCTTGTCGGAGGGGGAGATCGCGCCCCCCACGCGCCACGTTCTGCGCCGCCAGGCCAACACCCAGGTGCTGCTCGGCGATGTCGTCGACATCGACCTGGGCGCGCGCACCGTGGTGGCGGAGTTCCTGGACCGGCGCTTTGGCGTGCCCTACGACAGCCTGATCGTGGCGGCAGGCGCCAGCCAGTCGTATTTCGGCCATGACCAGTTCGCCCGCTACGCACCGGGGATGAAGACGATCGATGATGCGCTGGAGCTGCGGGGCCGGATCTTCGGTGCGTTCGAGGCCGCCGAACTCGAGACCGACCCGGGCCGCCGAGACGCTTTGCTGACGTTCGCGGTCGTCGGCGCCGGACCCACCGGCGTCGAACTCGCCGGGCAGGTAGCTGAGCTCTCACGCCGGGCGCTGAAAAGGAACTACCGGGTCTGTGACCCGGCGGCCGCGAGGGTGGTAGTGCTCGATGCGGTCGACACGGTTCTGCCGTCCTTTCCCGAGGCCCTGCAGCGGCGCGCGCGCCGCGACCTGGAGCGCCTGGGCATCGAGCTGCGTCTCGGGACCCGGGTCACCGGGGTCGACGCCGCCGGGCTCGACGTCGAAGACCGCAACGGCGCCGCCAGGCGCGTCGAGGCGCAGACCAAGATCTGGGCCGCAGGGGTCCAGGGTTCCCCGCTCGGCCGGATCCTCGCCGGGCAGGCGAAAGCCGAGGTCGACCGCGCCGGGCGTGTGGCGGTCCTGCCTGATTGCACGCTTCCCGGACATCCCGAGGTGTTCGTGATCGGCGACCTGATGAGCCTTGATCACCTTCCCGGCGTGGCCGAGGTGGCGATGCAGTCGGGCCGCCACGCGGCCAAGGCGATCGCCCGGCGGATCAACGGCCAAGACGACCAGCGGCCGTTCCGCTACCGTGATCTGGGCACGATGGCGACAATTTCACGTTTCAAGGCTGTGGCCTACCTCGGCCCGACCCGCCTGGCGGGGTTCGTGGGCTGGGTGGCCTGGCTCGGCATTCACCTAACCTTCTTGACCGGGTTCAAGAACCGCTTCGCCGCGCTGGCCGAGTGGACGACTGCGTTCCTCGGCCGGTACCGCCGCCAGCGCACGATCACCGCCCAGCAGGTGTTCGCACGAGAGCGTGCCCTCACGGCTCAGCGCCACGCGGACTCCTAGAGCGAACCTTTAGAGCTGCGGGGTGCCACCCGGGTACCCGCAGTCAGGCCCCACCTCAGATCGGAGGCGAACCCTTACAGTAGCCAGTGGGGCGATCAAGGGGATGCTG
>DASRRU010000056.1:0-3099 GCA_035656795.1 Phenylobacterium sp.
CGCTCTACGTGTGCGCCGACAGCTCCCTGCGCGAGGCGTTCACCCACACCCGCGCGGAAGTGAACGGCGAGCCCTGCAAGGACACCACCTACCCGTACATGCGCCCCAATGGCTGGGCGCTGACCTGCCAGGCGAACGGCCGCCCCTTCGGGATCAGCGCGACCACTGTCGGCGATCTGCAGAGTGACTTCCGGCTCGACTTCGTCCTGACCGAGCTCTACCCGGAATACTATCAACACGCGTCGACCCCGGTAACGGCCAGCCAGATCCGCCACTTCCTGCGCATGGGCCGCTGCCCCAGCGGCTGGAGCATCGGCGACCAGGCCAAGCCCGGCCACCGCCCCAGCAAAGCGTAGAAGCTAGGGCTTCAGGCCGATCGCACGGCCCGGCGCGCCGGCCGCGTCGAGATAGGTCTCGCCCGGCGTCACCTGGGCGTTCAGCACCGTCACGAAGCCGTTCGCGGCAGGCTTGGAGCGCAAGGTGACCGGCTTCACCGACGGCGCCGGCCCGCCCGCCACGAGGGCCTCGCTCATCACCCGGCCAACCAGCTGGCCTCGCCGCGGCAGGTCGATCCCCAGGACCTGGGCGATGGTGTTCGCCCAGTCGGCGTTGCTCACTGGCGCCGGGTCGACGAAGCGGCGTTTGAAGTCCGGTCCGATGGCGGCCATGAAATTGTGGGTGTCCTGCCGGCTCAGCGTTCCGTGGATGCCCTGACCTTGCTGCTGGCCGCTATCGGCGATCTCGACGCCGCACATCTCCGGGTCCGCGCAGCCGGTCGACCAGCTCTTGAACGACAGCACGATCGACGGCTGCGGCGTGCGCGCCGAGCCGATCAAGTTGATCTTGCTCATCGGCAGCGCGCCCGGGACCTCGCCCAGCGCATCGTTGACGAAGATCGCGGCCACATAGTCCTGGCGGGTCAGCGCCTCCACCACCTTGGGCGCCCAGGCCTTGGCGTCCGGACCAGGCAGGTAGACCAGCATGGCGCCGCCGTTCGGGGCGATCACGATCTCGGGCTTGCCGGGATCGGCGCCGAGCAGCGCGCCGCCCTTGGGATAGTCGCCCTTCTCCGGACGGATTGGAGCGCCGCGCACGCCGAACAGCGGCAGGTTCAGCGCCTTGGAGAGGTCGATGGCCAGGAAGCCGCGGGGCAGGAAGCCCGGCTTGACGTCCGGATAGGCGAGCGCCGCCGCGGCGCTCCCGGCGCTCTGCAGCGACTTGGTGGAAAAGCCGTGGTCGGCGGTGACCACGATGTCGGTGTTGGCGTCCATCCCCTGCGTCTTCAGGGCGTCGCGCAGCGCCTGCAGATCGTTTGAGGCGTTGCGGATCGCGGCCTTCGAGGTCGGGCCATTGATGCCCGGGGTTAGGGTGTTCAGGCTGTCGCCGTTGCCGTGCTGGGTGCCGTCCGGGTCCAGCGACCAGAAGACCATCACGAAGGGTTTGCCCTCGGCCTTGAACCGCGGGATCAGCACCTTGGTGGCCACGCCCACGAACCAGTCCTGCTGCTCTATATTGGCCTTCAGCGTCCCGGGCGTCTTGAAGTCGCCGCCGTTGAAATCCGCGCCGCGCTGCGGCGGCGTGGGCGCGAGCCCGGCGGCCTGGATCGCCTGGGCGATCTCCGGTGAAAGGCGGATGCCGCCGTGGCCATAGGCGCTGTCCAGCACCACCGTGCCGGACCCGTCGCGGGCGGTTGCGTCCTGCACGCCAGCGGGGCCTTCCTTGCCGATCGCGGCGGTGGCGTAGCCCTTGGCGCGGGCGGCCTGGAGCAGGCTGACTTCTCCCAGGTAGTTCCCGGCGAAGCGCTGGCTCATCAGCCCCAGCATCTCGTCGTTCTCGAAGTCGGCGAGGGGAGAGCCGTCCGGCGCGACACCCACTCCGGCGTAGATGCTGTTGGCGAAATCACCGGTGTCGCCCAGCAGGTGGCCGGTGGCGATCGCCGAACCATTGGCCGTTGTGACGGTCGGGAACAACGAATGGCTGTTGGCGAAATCCACGCCCTCGCTGCGCACCGCGGCGAGGGCCGGCGCCGTCTCCGGCGTCACGCTGTGCGAGCGCAGGCCATCGGCGACGAAGATGATCACATTGCGCGGGGCGGCCTGGGCGGACGCTGAAATCAAGACGGCCGCGGCGAGCACGCCCGCGGCGGCGAATCTGGGAAGCTGCATGACCGGCCTTATAAGCGAAGGGGGGCCATAGCGTCGTTTCGTGACAGCCAAGTTTCACTTCCTGGAGTGCTTTGCCCCCGAAGCGTCGCTGCGCGCGCCGCAGATCCACCCCAGGCGCGAAGGCCCCTGCCGGGCCACCCGCCAAGGTCGCGCCGTTAACTCCTGACTCAGCTCTCCGAAACCCGGTCTTTACGCCTGTCGTGTATCAATTCGCGACAAGAGGAGCCTTCGTCCATGAGGCGACGGCCAGTTACGGTGGGTGTCTTCATATGGCCAAAACGGTCCTTGTCGTCGATGACGACCCGACGCAGCGTCGGCTGATCCAGGCGGTCCTCGAGCGCGAAGGCTTTGCCGTCGCGCACGCCGAGAATGGCGACCAGGCGATCGAACGCCTGGCGTCCGGCGCGACGATCGATGTCGTACTGCTCGACCTGGTGATGCCTGGCATCTCCGGCCAGGAGACCCTGGTCGAGATGCGGGCCCGGGGTTTTACCCAGCCGGTGATCGTGGTCACCGCCACTGGCGGCATCGACACGGTGGTGCAGGCCATGCAGGCCGGCGCCATGGATTTCTTCATCAAACCCGCCGCGCCCGAGCGCATCCTGGTCTCGATCAGCAATGCGCTGTCCATGGGCGCGCTGAAGGGCGAGGTCGACCGGCTGAAGAAGCATGCCTCCGGGCGCACCAGCTTCGGCGACCTGATCGGCGCCTCGCCGGCCATGACCATGGTCAAGCGCCTGGGCGAGCGGGCCGCCAAGTCGGCCATCCCGATCCTGATCACCGGCGAAAGCGGCGTCGGCAAGGAAGTCATCGCCCGCGCTGTCCACGGCTCGTCCGAGCGCGCCGGCAAGCCTTTCGTGGCCGTGAACTGCGGCGCGATCCCCGAGAACCTCGTGGAATCCATCCTGTTCGGCCACGAGAAGGGCAGCTTCAC
>DASRRU010000057.1:0-16297 GCA_035656795.1 Phenylobacterium sp.
GCTGCGGGGTCCTCCAATGCGCCCCAGGCCAAGCAGCCGGACGCCATCGCCTATTTCACCAAGCCCGACGGGACCAAGGTGCAGGCCGGCGAGGTCATGAAAAACCCGGCCTACGCCGCCACCCTGAAGAGGCTCGCCGCGGAAGGCCCCAAGGCCATCCTGGAAGGTCCGATCGCCGAGGCTATCGTCGCCAAGCTGCACGAAGGCCCCTACCCCAGCGCCATGACGCTGAAGGACCTGGCGAGCTACAAGCCCAAGGCCACGGCCGCGGTCTGCCGCCCCTACCGCGAATACACCGTCTGCGTGCCGCCGGCGCCTTCCGGCGGCCCAGCCGTCCTGGAGGGCCTGGGCCTTCTGCAGCGCACCGACATCAACGCGCACAGGAACGATGTCCAGGGCTGGTATCTGTTCAGCCAGGCGAGCCGGCTGATGTACGCTGACCGTGACCGTTACTACGGCGATCCGGACTTCATCTCCGTGCCGATGGAAGGCCTCTTGGCCCCCGATTATCTCGACGCGCGGGCCAAGTTGATCAACCCCGACAAGGCGGGTCCGCCCCCTGGCCCGGGCGCGCCCAAGGGCGCCGGCCCGCGAGCGCCTGACCGCACGGCGGAGCCCGGCGGGACCACCCACATGGTCATCGTCGACAAGGACGGCAACGCCGTCTCCATGACCACCACGGTCGAAAGCATCTTCGGCGACGGCAAGATGGTCGACGGCTTCTTCCTCAACAACCAGCTCACCGACTTCTCCTTCACACCGAAGGACTCCGACGGCGCTCCGGCCGCCAATGCGGTGGCCGGCGGCAAGCGCCCGCGCTCGTCCATGGCGCCGGCCATCGTGCTGGACAAGCAGGGCCGGTTCGTCGCCGCCGCCGGTTCGCCCGGCGGCCCGTCGATCATCGCCTTCAACCTCAAGGTGCTGGTGGGGGTGATGGACTGGAAGCTGCCGGTGCAGGACGCGATCAATCTGCCCAACCTCATCGCCTTCGGTTCGGTCTACGCGTCCGAACCCGCTCGCTATCCGGCGGGCGTGGTGGCCGGGCTGGCGGCCAAGGGCGTAGCGGTCCGCGGCGGGCCCTTCGGCGAAGGCTCCGGCGAGCAGGGGATCGAGGCGACTTCCAGCGGCCTGCGTGGCGGCGCCGACCCGAGGCGCGAAGGCGTCGCGCGGGGCTATTGAGCCGCTGAGCTCTTCACCGGCCGGCGCTTGGGCGCCGCCGGCGCCGGCGCGCCGGGCAGTCGCAGCTCGAAGATCGAGCCGCCAGGACCGCTCTCCACCAGGCTCAGATCGCCGCCGTGCGCCTGGGCGAGCTCGCGGGCGATCGCCAGACCGAGACCCGCCCCGTCTGGCCGGCCCGACCCGGCGAAGGGCTGGAACAGCCGCTCTCGCGCCCGCTCCGGCAGGCCCGGCCCGTTGTCGGCCACACGGATGAAACTCGCCTCGCGGGTGCGGGTCAGGCTGACGGCGATCCGCCCAGGCTTGCTGCGGCCTTCCTGGTGCTCGATCGCCTGCTGGGCGTTGCGCAGCAGGTTGGCCAGGATGCGATGCAGCTGGTCTGGGTCGGCGATCACCCGCTCGGCCGCGGCGATCCGGCAGGACAGCGCGATCTGGTGCTCGACCAGCCGCGCCTCCTCGGCCGCCGCCTGGACCGCGCCGGTGATGGGCACGGCCCGGAGCTCCGGCGCCGCCTCCTGGGTCTTGCCATAGGCCAGCACGCCCGAGGCCAGCTTGACCGCCCGATCGAGCGCGCGCTCCAGGCGTGGCAGGGCCTGGCTCACCTTGGGGTCCTTCAGCGCCGCCAGCCGCTCGGAGGCGATCTGGGCGCTGGTCAGCATGTTCTTCAGGTCATGATTGATCTTGGCCACCGCCTCGCCCAGCGCGGCCAGCCGGGCGCGGGAGTTGAGCGCGGCGCGCAGGTCTGCCTGCATCCGATCGAGCTCGGCCTCGGCGCGGCCCACCTCGTCTCTACGGCCTGAAAGCTGGATGCGCGCCTCGGCGTCTTCCGGATCGGCGCGGAACCGCTCCATGGCGTAGGTGAGCCGCTGGATGGGCCGCACCAGGAAGAGGTTGAGCGTCAGATAGACCAGCAGGCCGGCGATCGCCGAGACGAAGGCGATGACCAGCACCACCCGCCACAGGTAGCCCAGAAGCGCCTTTTTCAGCTCGGCGTCGGGGGCGACGAATTCGACGAAGTCGGTGCGCGCATTCAGGTCGATGCGGAAGCGTGGGGCGGCGATCACCCGCAGTCGCGCGTCCGGCGCGCTGAACAGGGTGCGGAAGGGCGCGAGCAGGTCCAGGCCGACATTGCCGCGCAGATCCACCAGGTAGGGCGAGAGCGCCGTTCTTGGGCCGGCGAACACCAGGGAGCGGATCTTGTCGTTGGAGATGGCCACGATCTCCACGCCGGCTCCCTTCAGGAGCTCGGTCTTCAGCTGTTCGGAAACCTTGCGATCCGGTGCGACTTCGGGGGCCAGCGAGGCCAGCTCGGCGGCGCGCACCCGGTCCAGCAGCCACTGCTGCTCGAAGGAGGCCAGGGCCGGCGGCAGGGACAACAGGCCGCCAAAGGCCACGAACAGAAAGGTAAGCGTCAGCAGGCGCGCAGAGAGGCCGCCCGGCCAGAAGAAGCGGGGCCTCTCAGGCCTGGTCTCTCCCTGGGGCGTGGGGACGGCGTCCGCCATGATCCTTCCGAGTTAATCCAGCGCGGCCACTTCGGCAACGCGGGCCTTTTCCCCTGCAAGCGTTGGGCCTGCCCGCGCCTAGTTTGCGCCCACCGCCGCGCCGATCGAAGCAAAGCCGTCCGCGCGCAGTCGCAGCGCCAGATCGCGCTTGATGCGGCCGGCGAGTCCCGGGCCTTCGAACACCAGGGCCGAATAAAGCTGCACAGCGCAAGCTCCTGCCCGGATCTTGGCGTAGGCGTCGGCGCCGGAGCTGATCCCGCCGACGCCCACCAGGGCCAGCCGACCGCCCGCCGCCTGGGCGAACTCGCCCAGCATCCGCGTCGACAACCCGGTCAGCGGCGCGCCGGACAGTCCGCCCGCCTCGGCGGCGAACCGCGACCTGAGCGCCGGCCGCGAGACCGTGGTGTTGGAGACCATGATTCCGCTGAGGCCGTGGGCGACGCAGGTCTCGACGATGGTCTCCACCTCGCCCGCCTCCAGATCCGGGGCGACCTTCAGGAACATCGGGACGCGGCCGGACGGCGGCAGGCTGTCAGCCGCCGCCCGGAGCCGGCCCAGCAATTCCTCGAGCGCGGCCTTGGTCTGCAGCGCCCGCAGGCCCGGCGTGTTGGGCGAGGAAATGTTGATCGTGAAATAGCTGGCCAGCCCCCAGAGCCGCGACAGGCCGGTCACGTAGTCGCCGATCCGGTCGGCGGAATCCTTGTTGGCCCCGATGTTGGCGCCGGCCACGCCCAAGGCGCCCGCAGACCCGCGCCGCGCCAGCCGCGCGGCGAAGGCCTCCAGGCCCTTGTTGTTGAAGCCCATGCGGTTGATCACCGCCCGGTCCTGGCTCAGCCGGAAAAGCCGGGGGCGTGGATTGCCCGCCTGCGGCTCGGGCGTCACCGTCCCACACTCCACGAAGCCGAAGCCCGCGCGCAGCATCGGGGCGAACACCTCGGCGTCCTTGTCGAAACCAGGCGCGAGCCCCACCGGGTTGGGCAGCGAAAGGCCTGCCAGCGACGTGGCCAGGATCGGCTCGTCAGGTCCGCCAATCGGGCCCAGGCCCAGCTTCAGGCCGCGGATCGCCCAGCCGTGGGCGTCCTCCGGGTCGAGAGTCCGAAGGGCGCGGGTGGCCAGGCCGTGGAGGTTCACGAAAGCGCGCCGAGCACGGGGACGGCATCGTCGTCCAATGGCGCCTCGGTGACGTAGCGGACCTGCTGGGCGGCGAGGGAGCCGTAGAGGTGCGGGAAGAGGTCGCCCCCGCGCGAGGGCTCCCAGCGCAGGGCCTCGCCCAGGTCATCGGCCTCGACTTCCAGGACCACCAAGTCGGTCTGGCCGGCGAAGTGCCGGCGGGCGGTCTCCTGCGCCTGAGCCGCGGTGGAGAAATGGATGAAGCCGTCCGCCCGGTCGAGGGGTGAGCCCTCATAGCGCCCGGCCTCATGGGCCGAGGCCCAGTCGGCGCGCGGCAGGATCTTGTAGATACGGCTCAACCGCCCCGTCCCCGATCGCTGCGTCCCGCGTCACGGTGTGGGAAGAATAGGCCGTCGAACGCCGGCCGGCCATTGTCGTCGAACAGGAAGACCGCCGCCGCGGCGGTGGGAAACTGGCTGCTGGCGCGCGCGATCAGCGAGGCCGGGGCCGAGCCTTCCGCCAGGAGCTGGACAGCCAGCTCCTGAAGGCCCGGATTATGCCCCACGATCATCACGGTGCCGACGCCGGCGCCGGCCCGCGCGGCCTCGCGCCGAACACAGCCGGAAGCGGCGTGATAGAGCTCGTCGTCGAAGCGGGCTCGGGCCTTGGGGAAGTGCGGCTCGGCGGCCGCCCAGGTCTCGCGCGCGCGCGCCGCCGTCGAGACCAGCACCACGTCGGGCAAAAAGCCCATGTCGGCCAGCTGGGCGCCCATTTGCGCCGACTCCGCGATCCCGCGGGGCGCGAGCCGACGGTCGAAGTCCTCGCCGCTGGCGGACTCTGCTTCGGCCTTACCGTGCCGGAAAAGGATCAGCCGATCCATGGATGCTCCACCGCTTGCGCACCCCTCATAGCTGCGCCCGCGCCGCCTGCGAAGCCGCCGCGCACCCTCTAAGACCTCATTGACACCGAAAGGCCTTGGCGGTCCAAGGCGGCCATGGACGCAGGCGCGGAACCCGGTTCGGAGGTCGAGAGCGGCGGCGGGACTTGGCGGTTTGCGGCCAGCAAGCCGTTGCGCCTGGATTCCGGGGCGACGCTGAGCGGCCTGGAAGTGGCCTACAAGACCTATGGCCGGCTGAACGAGTCCCGGACCAACGCCGTCCTGGTCTGCCACGCCCTGACCGGCGACCAGCACGCCGCGTCGGTCAATCCCACGACCGGCCGGCCTGGCTGGTGGGAGAATGTGATCGGCCCGGGCCTGCCGCTCGACCCCGAACGCTACTTCGTGATCGCCACTAACGTGATCGGCGGCTGCATGGGCTCGACCGGTCCGGCCTCGGTCAATCCCAAGACCGGTCAGTCCTACGCCCTGTCGTTCCCGATGATCACCATCGCCGACATGGTTCGCGCCCAGGCCATGCTGATCGAGGCGCTCGGCATCGAGACCCTGTTCGCCGTGGTCGGCGGCTCCATGGGCGGCATGCAGGTGCTGCAGTGGGCGTCGGACTTCCCGGAAAAGCTGTTCAGCGCGGTCTGCATCGCCGCAGCGCCTCGCCATTCGGCCCAAAACATCGCCTTCCACGAGGTCGGACGCCAGGCGATCATGGCCGACCCCGACTGGCGCGGCGGAGCCTACGAGGCCGCCGGCGTCCGCCCGGAAAAGGGCCTGGCGGTGGCGCGCATGGCCGCACACATCACCTACCTGTCCGAGCCTGCCCTGCAGCGGAAATTCGGCCGCGAACTGCAACGCGACGGCCTCTCCTGGGGCTTCGACGCCGACTTCCAGGTGGAGAGCTATCTCCGCCACCAGGGCGCGAGCTTCGTCGACCGCTTCGACGCCAACTCCTACCTCTACATCACCCGCGCCCTGGACTACTTCGACCTAGCCGCCCGGCACGGCGGAGTGCTGGCCGAGGCGTTCCGCAAGGCTCGCGGGGTGCGCTTTTGCGTGCTGTCGTTCTCGTCCGACTGGCTCTATCCGACCGCCGAGAGCCGGGACATCGTCCGCGCGCTGAACGCCGCCGGCTGCCGCGCCTCCTTTGCTGAGATCGAGAGCGACAAGGGACACGACGCCTTCTTCCTCGACGAGCCGCAACTCGACCGGACACTCCGCGGCTTCTTCACCTCCGCGGCCCAGGCACGGGGGCTTTAGATGACCGCCTTCCGCGAGGACTTCGCTGAGATCCTGCGGCTCGTGCGGCCCGGCGCGCGAGTGCTGGACGTCGGCTGCGAGGATGGTGAACTCCTCGATCTGCTAACCCGCGAGAAGCGCGTCGACGGCCAGGGCCTGGAGATCAGCCCAGCCGGGGTCTCCGCCTGTCTCGCCAAGGGCCTGGCCGTGGTGCAGGGCGACGGTGACCGCGACCTCGACCACTTCCCGACCCAGGCCTTCGACTACGCGATCCTGTCCAAGACCCTGCAGCAGATGCGCGACCCCAGGCACGTGCTCTCCGAACTCCTGCGCATCGCCGACCAGGCCATCGTCTCGGTGCCGAACTTCGGCCACTGGCGGATGCGGATGTCGCTGATGGCGCGGGGCCGGATGCCGGAGACGCGGGCCCTGCCCGACCCCTGGTGGTCGACGCCCAACATCCACCTGTGCACCCTGCGCGACTTCACCGACCTTTGCCGGGAACTCGATCTGGTGGTCGACGCCTGCGCGGCGCTCTCGGGCGGCAAGCCGGCGCGCTCAATCCGCCCGGACGGCCTGCTGGAAAACTGGCGCTCGGAGACCGCCCTCTTCCTGCTCAGCCGCCGCGCCGAGGACCGGCCCGACGCCACGCCGCAGAACCTTTTCGGAGAGGTCGAGGCGCCCAGGCCGGCGGACGTCGCGCCGAAACGGCGGGCGAAGGTCAGGAGCTAGAAGCTGCCCTGGCTGACTTGAGGCGCGTCAGCCGGGAAAAGCAGAGTCGTCGGCGACATTGGGGGGGACTCTCCGCCTCTCAGCCTGGTCCAACTTGAATGGGAAGGGTCTAGCGTCTGCGGGTCAGGACCCTGGCCAGTCGCTGAGTGGGGCGCTCCATCAGCCAGTAGGTCAGGCTCGCCGCCGCGAGGGAGGCCGTCGCCGCCAGCGGGATCGCAAAGCTGAGGGGCATGTGATGCTGCATCAAGACGATCAGCAACCGCCATCCGACCAGCCCGTGCATCAGATAGACCGAGTAGCTGGTGTCTGACAGGAACCGCACGACGCGCCACTCTGGGAGCCGAATGTGCAGCAGGGCCACAAATAGCAGCAGGGCATAGGCCACGGAGATGACATAGGAGTTCGTCGCCGGCAGGAAGTTGGGCTGGATGGCGCGCAGCCCCCACAGGAACACCGCGCAGGCAGCCGCCAAGTAGGCGAAGCCCCAGACCCACGACAGCCGCTTCTTTTCCAGCCACCAGTAGACGATCTGGCCCATCACCAGGACAGGCAGATAGCTCGCGACGGTGGCGAGGAGGCCGAAGCTGGGGCCATAGGCGCCGCGCTTCCAGATCACGAACGCCGAGAAGGCCAGGTTGATGGCGATCCTGTGCGGCGAGCCACGCGCGACCTGGGTCACGGCCGTCAGGGCGTAGAACACCACCTCGATGATCAGAGTCCAGGCCACGCCCACAAGGACCACCTGGGGGACAACCAGATAGTTCAGGAGGCTGATGTTGAGCAGCACGGCGCCAAGGCTCGGCTGAGTCGCGGGAATGCCCAGCGCCATCGAAAGCAGGACCGCCAGCGCCATCATCGGATAGATGCGCAGGACCCGGCGCACGACGAATTTGTAGGGGCTCTCCACCGCGGCGCGGTCGCTGATGATGAATCCGCTGATCAGGAAGAACAGGGCGACGCCGAACCAACCGAAATCCTGGATGATCCCGAGCGGTCCTGTGATGTTGTTGCGCACCCACTGCGCCGGGAGGAAATGCCGACCCTGGCCTTCAGGCAGGACATTCGCCAGGTGGTCCCAAACCACAAGCCACGCCGCGAGCGTACGAATATAGTCCAGGAACACATAGCGGCCTGCCGGGACTTTGGGCTCTTCAGCGTCGGTCACCCAATCTTGCTAGATGAGCCGCGCCACCCCGCCAAGCACCAAGCATGGCCTTCCGCATGGTCGCGCCCACAGGATTGGCTGGACGATATCTTCAGCCTGATGGCCCGACGCTATTCCGGCGCGCGCTCGGCACGGGCCTTGATGGCGGCCAGCGCCGTGCGCATCAGCTCAGCGTAGGCGCTGTCGATGAAGGCGATGCGCATCAGGGCGCGGCCGAGTCCGCCGAGATTACCCGGGAACCGGTCGTCCCGCAGCCGGAAGGCGTAGGTCCAGGTGAGCTCCGTGCGCCCGCCGGCCAATGGCGTGAAGCGGAACTCGCCTATCGCGTAGGCGAGCGGCCGCGCGGCCGCAGTGGTGTAGTTCCAGACCTGGTAGCGGAACAGCTCCGGCGTTCGGGCCACGACCTGCTCCGTGGTTTGAGTCCCGTCGGTGAGCCGCACGATTCGCCGCCCACCGGGGGAGCCCCAAGGGCCTGGCGTCAGCGGGGTCACGCCAGCGACGCCCGGCAGCCGCTTCGTCGGCGGGACCATCTCCTCCAGCGCGCCCAGAACCACCCCGTCACTGACCGCTTCGGGCGGACGGCTGATGGAAATTCGCTCGGTGCGCGCGATCATCGGCGCGTCCGGGTCGATGGCGGGCGGCGGCGAAAGGTCGGCCATCTCGGTTCCCCAGCAGCCGTCGTCCGCCATCGGGCGGAACCCTAACCGGCGATGGCCGCCGCGTCGCGGTCGCCGGTACGGATGCGCAGGGCCTGTTCAAGGTCCATAACGAAGACCTTGCCGTCGCCGATCTTGCCGGTGTTGGCGGTGCGCGACACGGCCTCGACCACCGCCCCGCAGATATCGTCCGGCACGGCGATCTCCAGCTTCACCTTTGGAAGTAGTTTCACCTCGTATTCCGCGCCACGGTAGACTTCGGTCTTCCCGCGCTGGCGGCCGTAGCCGCGCACTTCGGTGACGGTCAGGCCCGAGGCGCCCGCCTCCGTCACCGCTTCGAGCACGGCGTCGAGCCGGCTGGGCTTGATGATCGCGACGATCATCTTCATGGCGCCGCCTTTCGGTTGGTTGGAAGCCTAACGCTAAGGCCTTCCCTGCGCCGCTCCAAGAGCTTCAGCGCGCCGTCGGTCCGGCTGCCCGTGAAATAGGCGCCTCGGACAGGTGGCTCCGGCCCACCGGAGCAGCGCCCGGCGCAGGGGCGAGCAGAGGCCGGGCCCTGCGCACGCGCGCGGCATGCCCCTTGGGCTTCACCGCGAACGTCTGCTTCACCGCCTCCATGAGCAATAGGCCCGCAAACCCCGGCCACAGGCGCGACCCGGTCTGCTCAAAGCCCTCGGCCCAGCCGGCCATCCAGTTCAGGGGCGGGACATAGAGCGCACGCGTCCAGCCCGATGGTTCCAGCTCCGCCTCGCGCAGCAGTTCGGCCAGCTGGCCCCGGCTGTAGGGCCGGCCATGGCCAAAGGGTGTCTTCTCGGAATTGGCCCACAGCCCGTTACGCGCCGCGACCGCCACCACGACCTTTCCCGACGGCGCCAGAACCCGCCACACCTCGCGCAGCAGGGCGAGCGGGTCCGGGCTTTCCTCGATGCCGTGGACCACCAGGATCCGGTCGAACAGGGCGTTGGGGAACGGCAGGCTGTCCTCGCCCACCAGGGTGGTCAGGTTCCGCGCGCCGCCGGGCCAGATCTCGACCCCCTGCTGGGCGGGCATGGCGCCGATCACCCGCCGCGCGGCATGGCGCGCCGGGGCCACGAAGGGCGTCGCATAGCCCAGCGCCAGAACGTCCAGCCCGCGCGCATCGCCCCAGGCCTCGATCACCTTGCGGCCCACCATGGCGCGCGCCGCACGCCCCAGATCGGAGGCGTAGAACTGGCGAAGATCCAGGACGTCGCGGCGCATAATCCATGGCTATGCTCGACTATGGGGTCCCGCCAACCTAAATCGCATGCGCGCCCTGCGCTCCCCGTCTGGCAGGAGGTTCACCCATGCCGCTGACCGTCCACCAATTTCCCTGCCTCGAGGACAACTACGGCTTCCTGGCCCGCGACAAGGCCACGGGCCTGACCGGCTGCATCGACACCCCTGACGCGGGGGCCATCCTGCGCGAACTCGACAAGCTGGGCTGGAACCTCGACGTGATCCTCAACACCCATTGGCACCCCGACCACGCCGGTGGGAACGCCGAGATCGTGGCCGCCACCGGCGCCAAGATCGTCGGCCCCGCCGAGGTCACCCGTATCTCGGCCCTCGACCGCGAGGTGAACGGCGGTGACACGGTGATGCTGGGCGAGACCCAGTTCCAGGTGATCGAGACGGGCGGCCATACCCTCGGCCACATCGCCTATTTCGACGCCGCCGACCACATCGCCTTCGTGGGCGACACCCTCTTCGCGCTCGGCTGCGGGCGGCTGTTCGAAGGCACGCCGCAGCAGATGTGGACAAGCCTGCAGCGGCTCGCCGCCCTGCCGGACGACACCACCGTCTACTGCGCCCACGAATACACCGCCTCCAACGCCCGCTTCGCGCTGTCGGTGGATGACGATCCGGGTCTGAAGGCCCGCGCCGAGCAGATCTTCGCAGCCCGCCAGCGGGGCGAGCCCACGGTGCCCACGACCATTGCACTGGAAAAGGCCACCAACCCCTTCCTGCGAGCGCCGGTGCTCGCAGGACGCGTGGGCGCCGCCGGCAAGCCCGACTACGAAGCCTTCGGCGCCGTGCGCGCCGCCAAGGACGTGTTCAAGGGGTAGGTTCGCCTCTCCCTCGACGCGCAGGGCCCAGGGCGAGGAACCTATTGGCGGAACGCCTGGGTCACGTGGACGATCACGTCGGACGAGGGCCGGCCGGCCAGGCCCTGGGGCGGGGCGACGGTGACTTCCAGGACGCCGCTGCTATCGAGCTGGGCCGAGGCCCGAGCGCCCTCCCCCAGGTGCACCTTGAGGATCCGGTCCATCAACTTGCGCGCGTCGGAGCGTTTGGTCATCCGCACGACGGCCTCGCTGGTCACCATGGCTGCGTCGGCGATCAGCGGCGCCGACGTCGGGTTGGCCTCGGCCTCGAACGGGATCAATCGGCGCGTGGCGCGGCTGGCCCGAGCGCTGGCCTGCGCAAGCCGCTCCAGCAGCGCTTGGGGGCCCATGATGGCGAGCTTCAGGGGCGGGGCGATGCCGGCCAGGGCCGCTGCGGCGCCGCCCGGCCGTTGGTCGGTGAAGATGGTCACCCCGCCCAGGCGCGTGGCGCGCAGCACCGTCTCGCCCAGGTCGTTCTTGTAGATGGTGTCGCCGCGCGGCGCCGGCTGCGGCTGCAGGGCCCAGACTTCGAAGCCGCCGTCGAACTTCAGCAGCGCCTTGGGCTGAGTGCGGTCGAAGGTGAAGGCGTCGCCGTCCTCGGTGACGTAGTGGGCGACCAGCGGGGCGGAGATATCGCGCCCGTCGCTGGGGTGGTGGCCGAAAAGCCCGTCGCGCAGGCTGCTGAGAGGCCCGGCCATCGCTGACGGCGCCAGGCCCAACCATAGACCGAGGATGACGACGAGAACCGCCGACGCCTTGGTCCTGGAATAAGCCTGTAGATCGCCCTTCATGACTCCATAGGCCATGCCGAGGGCGTGTGGCGCTTTTTGGACCGGGCCGGGTCCTCCACCGGACGGCGGGGCCCTAGCCGACCAGGTATTGGCCGCCATTCAGCGATAGTGTCGTTCCGGTCACATATCCGGCCCGCTCGCCGGCCAGGAACGCGACCATATCGGCGATCTCGTCGCCGCGGCCAAGCCGGCCCACCGGAATCTGGCCGATAATGCCCTCCAGCACCTTTTCAGGCACGGCCTGCACCATCTCCGTGTCGATGTAGCCGGGCGCGATGCAGTTCACGGTGACGCCCTTCTTGGCGTTCTCCAGCGCCAGCGCCTTGGTGAAGCCGATCATCCCGGCCTTGGCGGCGGAATAGTTGGTCTGGCCGACCTGGCCCTTCTGGCCGTTGATCGAGGAGATGTTGATGATCCGGCCCCAGCCGCGATCGCGCATTCCCTCGATCACCTGCCGGGTCATGTTGAACAGCGAGTCCATGTTCACCACGATGACCTCGCTCCACTGCTCGTGGGTCATCTTGTGGAAGACCCCGTCGCGGGTGATCCCGGCGTTGTTGACCAGGATGTCGATCGGCCCGAGTTCGGCGGCCACCGCCTCCGCGGCGTTCTGGCAGTCGGCGAAGTTGCCGACATTGCCCTTGATCACCATCGCGCCGGTCTCGCGCTTCAGGGCTTCGGCGGCCGCCTCGTTGCCGGAATAGCCCGCAGCGACCTTGAACCCGTCAGCGGTCAGTCGCTCGACGATCGCCCGCCCTATGCCACGGGTTCCACCCGTGACCAGCGCTACCCTGGCCATTCCGTTCGCCTCCCTAGGACTGTCACCGGTTGATCCGGCGATCAGATCAGACTTTTTCGACGCACATGGCCACGCCCATGCCGCCGCCCACGCAGAGCGTCGCGAGGCCTTTGGTTGCGTCCGTGCGGTTCATCTCGTGCAGCAAGGTGGTCAGGATCCGCGCGCCTGACGCGCCGATGGGATGGCCGATGGCGATCGCCCCGCCGTTGACGTTCACCTTCGCCGGATCGAGACCCAGGTCGCGCACCACACAGATCGACTGGGCGGCGAAGGCCTCGTTGGATTCGATCAGGTCGAGGTCGCTCACCGACCAGCCCGCCCGCTCCAGGGCCTTGCGGCTGGCAGGGATCGGGCCGGTGCCCATGATCTCCGGATCGACCCCGGCGTTGGCCCACGAGGCGATCCGCGCCAGGGGTTTCAGGCCCCGCTTCTTGGCTTCGTCGGCGCTCATCAGCACCAGGGCCGCGGCCCCG
This sequence comes from Phenylobacterium sp., assembly GCA_035656795.1. Classification (GTDB taxonomy): domain Bacteria; phylum Pseudomonadota; class Alphaproteobacteria; order Caulobacterales; family Caulobacteraceae; genus Phenylobacterium. Next base: position 12,659 of record DASRRU010000057.1, read on the forward strand.
TCGTTGAGACCCGAGGCGTTGGCCGCGGTGACCGAGCCTTCCTTGTTGAAGGCGGGCTTGAGGGCCGCCATGGCCTCCAGGGTCGCCCCGTGGCGGATGTACTCGTCCTGGTCGACGACCGTGTCGCCCTTGCGGCCCTTGATGGTCACAGGGGCGATCTCACCGGCGAATCTGCCGGCCTTCTGGGCGGCCTCGGCCTTGTTCTGCGAGCCGACCGCGAACCTGTCCTGGTCTTCGCGGGTGATCTGCCAGCGGTTGGCGATGTTCTCGGCGGTCTGGCCCATGTGGTAGCCGTGGAAGGCGTCCCAGAGGCCGTCCTTGATCATGGTGTCGATCAGCGCCAGGTCGCCCATCTTCTGGCCGCCGCGCAGGTTCTGGGCGTGCGGCGACTGGCTCATGCTTTCCTGGCCGCCCGCGATCACGATGTCGGCCGAGCCGTCCATGATCTGCTGGGCGCCAAGGGCCACGGCGCGCAGGCCGGAGCCGCAAAGCTGGTTCAGGCTCCAGGCGGGGCTTTCCACCGGGATGCCGGCGTTGACGCTGGCCTGGCGGGCGGGGCCCTGGCCTGCGCCGGCCTGCAGCACCTGGCCCATCACCACCTCGTCCACGTCAGCCGCCTTGATCCCGGCGCGCTCGATGGCGGCCATGATCGCGATCTTGCCGAGTTCGTGGGCGGGCAGGCTGGCGAGCGCGCCGTTGAACGAACCCACCGGCGTGCGGGCGGCGGAGACGATGACAATGTCGGTCATGACGCGGATTCCTTGACGTCTGAGGGAGTGGCCCTAGTTCATCTATCGGGAGCGCGCGGCTTTTCCGCAACCCCGCGCTTGATTTAGCGCCGATTGCCATTCTGCTCGCATCCGCGATACTGCGCTGCAGAAACAGGGTTCGCGGAGGTTCGCGGCCCGACACAAGGATTTGGGATGGCCGACACGGAAGGGACAGCCGCCCCGGGCGAGCGCGTCGTCATCAAGAAGTACGCCAACAGGCGGCTCTACAACACCGCCTCATCCAGTTACGTCACCCTCGAGCACCTCTCGGAGATGGTGAAGAAGAACGTCGACTTCGTGGTCTATGACGCCAAGACCAACGAGGACATCACCCGCTCGGTCCTGACCCAGATCATCTTCGAGGAAGAGAGCCAGGGCCAGAGCCTGCTGCCGATCCAGTTCCTGCGGCAGCTGATCGGCTTCTACGGCAATTCGATGCAGGCCTTCCTGCCTTCTTATCTGGAGCTGTCGCTGGCCAGCTTCACCCAGCAGCAGGAACGCATGCGCACCCAGTTCTCCGCGCTCGGCCAGGCCGCGCCGGGCGTCGGTGTTTTCGACGAGCAGGTGCGCCAGAACCTCGCCCTCTTCGACCGGGCGATGAAGATGTTCTCGCCCTTCGCCTACGCCGCCCGGCCGGAGGAGCCCGCGCCGGCTCCGAAAGCCGAACCGCTGGCGGCGGCGGCCGTGGCGGCCTCCGATGACGCCCTCGTCGCCCTGCGCAAACAGATGGAAGAGATGCAGGCGCAGATTGAGAAGCTGGCCGGCAAGCGTTAAGGTCTCGGTAAGGGTTGGCTCGAGTCCTGCAAAGACGGTCCCGCAATGACGATGTCCGTTGATCCCCTCCGCAAGTCCCCTGGGCTCCGACGCAGCCGGCAGCCCGAGACGGAGACGGACCGTGCCGATTTGACGCAGGAGACCGGCGGCAATCTGTTGCCCGTGCCCGTCGGCCCGGCCCGCACCATCCCGCGAGGCGAAGCGCGTTACGCCGGCGCGGCGGCCATCGAAGCCCAGGTCGCTGGCGAACGGCGGGGCCTGCGCGCCGGCGCCCAGATCCACGACCAGGCCCGCGTCAGCTACAACCGAACCGCGTGGTCCGGGTCCGCCGATCGCCGCGCCCCGAAGGGCCGATCCGCGCGCACCGAGATCTAGCGGCCCTTAAGCCGGACCACTTCGGCCTCCAGCGCCGCCACCCGCTGCTCCAGCGCCGCGATCCGCCCCGCCGCGTCACTCTCACCCGGAACAGGCGTCGAAGTCCCTGCATGGGTGGCGACTTCTGCCGCCCTCTCGCCCAGCAGCTCGGCAAAGACCGTCACCTCGGCGGCGGAAAGCTCGCGCTGATCCTTGAAGACCAGGGTCAGATCCTCGGCGCTCATTCCGGCCGCGGCGGCCATGGCCTCACGCGAAAGGCCCCGCGCCGCGAGGCGGACGTCAAACCAGTCGGCGTCGAAGAACAGGGCCATGGCGTCTCTTGGGGCGCTCAGCGGGGCATGGCGCCCGTCTTGCTTAACCGTGTTGGCGATTCCGATCACGGGGGCCCTGTCATGCTACAAGCCGTCTACCGCCTCGTCGACGTCGCCGTCGTCGCATTGATCCTCTCGGCGCTGACCTAGACCTCGTCCACGCCGCCCGGGCTTCGGGCGCGCGACTGCAGCCAGAGCACTCCGAACAGGTCCGACAGCGACGCCCAGAGGCGGCCCAGGTTGGTGTATTTCGACGCGCCGGTCTGGCGATGTCGGTGGTTCACCGGAAGAAATGCAGTCAAGTAACCTTCCCGCTGCATGAGCGCCGGCAGGTAGCGGTGGATGTGATCGAAGTAGGGAAGACGAAGAAACGCCTCGCGCCGGAAGGCCTTGAGCCCGCAGCCGGTGTCGTTGGCGGTATCCCGGAGCAGCCTCTTCCTGACCCCGTTGCCGATGCGCGACGCCATCTTCTTGGCGGCGCTGTCCTGGCGCTTGACCCGTTCGCCGCCCACCAGCGCCAGCTTTGGCGGTCCGGCCAGGAGCGCGTCCACCAGGGCCGGCCCGTCCGCCGGATCGTTCTGCCCGTCACCGTCCAGGGTGACGATCACCGCCCCGCGCGCGCCCAGGATTCCGGAGCGAATCGCCCGGCTCTGGCCGGAGTTCTTGCGGTGAGCCAGCACGCGCAGCTGCGGAATCTCGCCGCTCAGGGCCTTGAGGACGTCGCGCGTACGGTCGCGGCTGGCGTCGTCCACGAAGATCATCTCGTAATTCCGCCCCCTGAAGGCCGCAGCAATCTCGCGAGCCAGCGCCGGCGCGGCGCCCTCCTCATCGAATACGGGGACGACCACCGATATCTCCGGTGTCGAGAGCGCGGATTTGCGAGCCATGTCCGGCCTCCCTAGAGCGGGTCAGGGCGAAGGGGAAGCCGGTTCGCCCATCCGGCGCGCTCAAGCCCCTGGAGATCGACCCTTCTTTTCCGGCGCACGCGGCGCGCGAATCAGGAAGGGTCGACCGGAAAAGCGGGCGTTGGAAAGGATCGTGCTATCACCGCGTTCATGACGCTTGAGGGTGAACTGGCGCGGCTGAGCCGCGGCTGGCGGGGGCCGGCGCTTGCTGCGCTGATCGCGTTCCTGGCGGGCCTTCCGGGCCTGATCGCAGTGCCGCCCCTGGACCGCGACGAAGCGCGCTTCGCCCAAGCCACCGCCCAGATGCTGGAGAGCGGCGACTTCACAGTGATCCGCTACCAGGAGGAGCCCCGCTTCAAGAAGCCTGTGGGCATCCACTGGCTGCAGGCGGCCAGCGTCTCGCTGTTCTCCAATCCCGAGGATCGCGAGATCTGGGCCTACCGTATCCCGAGCCTGCTGGGCGCCATGCTGGCCGCCGCGGCCTGCGCCTGGGGCGCATCGGCG
>DASRRU010000058.1:0-11549 GCA_035656795.1 Phenylobacterium sp.
CACCTGCACCTTCGGCTACACGACGCCCTGGTGGGGCTGGGCGCGCTGGAGCCGCGAAATCGACTGGATGGCGGTCCACGGGATCGACATGCCGCTGGCCATGGAGGGCCAGGAGTACGTCTGGCGGGCGCTCTGGCGCGAGGCCGGGCTGAGCGAGGCGGAGCTTGCCGGGTATTTCTCCGGCCCTGCGTTCACGCCCTGGCAGCGGATGGGCAACATCGAGGGCTATCGCGCGCCGCTCCCGGCGGCCTGGATCGAGAAGAAGCGCGACCTCCAGCGCCAGATCCTGGGCGCCATGCGCGAGCTTGGCATGAGCCCGATCCTGCCGGCCTTCGGCGGCTATGTGCCGAAGGCCTTCGCCCTCAAGCACCTCGAGGCGCGCATCTACCGCATGCCGGCCGGCGGCGGGTTCCACGAGACCTACTGGCTCGATCCGCGCGATCCACTGTTCGCCAGGCTCACCGCGCGGTTCCTCGCGCTCTACACCGAGGCCTATGGACCGGGGACCTATTACCTCGCCGACTCCTTCAACGAGATGCGACCGCCGGTCGCCGACGACGGCGCGGGGGGCGGAAATGCAGGCTTCGGCGACGGCGGCGCCAGCAAGACCGCGTCCGTTGAGGTGGACCCCGCACGCAAGGCCCAGCGCCTCGCCGCCTATGGCAAGGCGATCCATGCGGCGTTCCACGCGGCGCGCCCCGACGCGGTCTGGGTGATGCAGGGCTGGCTGTTCGGCGCCGACCCGCAGTTCTGGGACGAGGCCGCCATCGCCGCCTATTTCAGCCAGGTCCCAGGCGGCGGCGTCATGGTGCTCGACATCGGCAACGACCGCTATCCGGACGTCTGGCGCCGCGCGCGGGCCTTCGCCGGCAAGCCCTGGGTGTTCGGCTATGTCCACAACTACGGCGCCAGCAATCCCGTCTACGGCGACCTCGAAGGCTACCGGCGCGATCTCGCGGCCGTCGAGGCCGATCCGCAGGCCGGGCGGCTGGCCGGCTTCGGCCTGTTCCCGGAAGGCCTCGACAACAATTCCATCGTCTACGAGGAGGCCTATGACCTGGCCTGGGGCGCGGGCGAAGCCTCGCTCGCGGCCTGGCTCTCGACCTACGCCCGGTCGCGCTATGGGCGTACGACGCCCGAGCTCGATGCGGCGCTCCAGGGCCTGGCCGAGGCCGCCTACACGACTCGCTACTGGTCGCCGCGCTGGTGGAACGGCCGGGCCGGCGCCTACCTCTTCTGCAAGCGGCCGACAGCGACCATCGGCGAGTTTCCGGGCCATCCCGGCGACCGGGCCAAGCTGGCGGCCGCGGTCGGCGAACTGGCGCGGCTGGCCCCGGCCTTCGCTGGCCAGAAGCTCTTCGTCCACGATCTGATCGACGCCGCGCGCCACCTGGTGAGCGAGGACATCGACCTCCTGCTGCAGACCGCCGTCGCCGCCTATCGCCGCGGCGACGCCGCCGCCGGAGACCCGGCGCGGCGCAAGGTGGAAGACCTGGCCCTGGCGCTCGACAGCCTGATGGGCGCCCAGCCGGACAGCTTGGCGACCTGGATCGACGCCGCCCGCGGCTATGCCGACAGCGCCGCCGACGCGCGGACCTACGTCCTCAACGCCAAGGCCCAGGTGACCATCTGGGGCGGCGACGGCGCGCTCGCCGATTACGCGTCGAAAGCCTGGCAAGGCCTCTATCGAGACTTCTACCTGCCCCGCTGGTCGCAGTTCCTCGACGCCCTGCGCGCCGCCGGCGCCGGGCCCTTCGACGAGGCCGCGGTCGTGCGCGGCATCGCCGCCTGGGAGCAGGCCTGGATCGAGCGCGACACGACCTATGCCCGTCAGCGCCCCACCGATCCCGTTGGCGCCACGCACGCCCTTCTCGCCCGCCTCAAGCAGCCGTAGGCCTTGGCGATGGAGAAGCCTGCCCCGCGCTTCCTGTCTCTGGACGTGTTCCGCGGGCTCGCCGTCTGCCTGATGATCGTCGTCAACACCCCCGGGCCGGGAGCCCATCCCTATCCCTGGCTGGTCCATGCCCGGTGGTTCGGCTTCACCGCCGCAGACGCGGTCTTTCCGTCCTTCCTGTTCGCCGTCGGCTGTTCGATGGCCTTCGCCTTTTCGCAGCGGCCGACCGCCAGCGCCTTCGCGCTCAAGGTCCTGCGGCGGGCGGCGCTGATCTTCCTGCTCGGCTTCCTGATGTACTGGTACCCCTTCGTCCATCGCCAGGGCGGCGCCTGGATACTGAGCCCCTTCGCGGACACCCGGGTGATGGGCGTGCTGCAGCGGATCGCGCTCTGCTATGCGCTGGCCGCGTTCGCTGTGCGCTATCTGTCGCCGCGCTGGCTGGTGGCCTTAGGCGCCCTGCTTCTGCTCGGCTACTGGGCCTTGCTGCTGGCGTTCGGCGATCCTGCGGACCCCTTCGCCAAACTCAGCAACGCGGGGGCGCGGCTCGACCTCTTCGTGATGGGTCCAAGCCACCTCTATCGCCGCGACGGCGGCTTCGACCCGGAGGGGCTGCTGGGGACGCTGCCCGCGACGGTCAATGTGATCGCGGGCTACCTCGCAGCGCGCTACCTGAAGACCGCGGCCGATCGGCCGGCCCTGATCCGCATGGCCCTGACCGGCGTCCTGCTGGCTGCCATCGCCTATGCCTGGACCCCGCTTTTCCCGATGTCCAAGAAGCTCTGGACCGGCAGCTTCGTCCTGCTGACCGTCGGCATGGACCTCGTCCTGCTCGCGGCGCTGGCCGCGGCCCTCGAGGGCCGCGCGCCGAACCCGGCCGCCCGCTTCTTCCAGGTGTTTGGGCTCAATCCGCTGGTCGTCTACCTGTTCTCGGAACTCTTCGTCACAACCCTGCAGCAGATTGAGGTCGTGTCCGGCGTCGGACTCTATGACTGGATCGGCGCCGGTCTCGTCCAGGCCGCCGTCCCCGGCCCGGTGGGTTCGCTGCTCTGCGCCATCGCCTACATGCTGACCTGCTGGCTCCTGGGCTATGTCCTGGACCGGCGCCGGATCATTGTGCGGCTATGAGTCAGACCGACGCGATTAAGGATTACGGGGCCGAATCACCACCGAATAGCGGTGACGCTGTTTACCCTTACCGCTTAGACTCCATCTTCGAGCGGGGTGATTTGCCCCATTTCGGGAGCGGCGAGCCTTGGGGGCACGCGATGAGATGAGCGCGGCCAGGGCGCAGGATCGGTCCGCCGACCTGGCGTTCGCCAAGCCGCCCACGCAGCGCTTCGCGCGCATCGCGATCCTGGGCGCCCTCCTCTTGCTGGCGGTCTACACGGCCATCGCCATAGCCCGCTTCACCCAGGGCCCCTTGAGCCTTGTCGAGCAGGTCGTCACCTTGATGGTTCCCCTGGCGGTCGCCGGCGCGCTCGGCGGCCTGCTGCTGCTGGAATCCCGCCGGGTCGAGCGAGCCCATGCCGCCTACAGCGACAGCGAGCAGCGCTTCCGCCTGGCTGTCGAGGCCGCCCGTTGCGGCATCTGGGAGTGGGACCTCTCGCAGGACCGCATCTTCATGTCCGACGTCACCGCGGCCCTGTTCGGCTGGCGCGGCGGCGTGGTCGACGGCCAGCAGGTGCTGGAGCGGGTCTCCGAGGGCCACCGCGACGGCTTGCGCGAGGCGCTGGCCAACGCCGCGGTCTATGGCGGTTTCGACGTCTCGTTCCGGGCGCCCAGCCTCACCGGCGGACGGCCGGTCTGGATCGACGCCCGCGGCCAGGGCTTCGGCAAGAGCCCAGACGGCGGTTTCGCGCGCATCATCGGCGTGGCCCTGGATGTGACCGAGGAACGCCTGGCCCAGGCCCGCGCTCAGGCCGCCGAGACCCGCCTGCGCGACGCCATCGAGAGCGTGTCCGAAGCCTTCGTGCTCTGGGACAAGCAGGGCCGGCTTTTGATGTGCAACAAGAACTACCGCAGCTTTTTCCGCCTGGAGCCCCAGATCCTCAAGCCCGGGGTCCTGCGCGAGGAACTGGAGGCCCAGGCCAAGCACGCGGTGCGCCAGGAATTCCCGGCGCTCGGCGGGCGCAAGGGCGTGCGCGAGGCCGAGTTGGTCGATGGCCGCTGGGTGCAGATCTCAGAGCGAACCACCGCCGAGGGCGGCCTTGTGGTCACCGCCGCCGACATCACCGCGCTCAAGGCCCAGGAGGAGGCGCGCCGGGTCAATGAGGACGAACTGCGCCGCGCCGTCGTCAACCTGGAGCGCAGCCAAGAGCAGCTCTCCGAACTGGCCCGCAAGTACGAGAACGAGAAGGTCCGCGCCGAGGGCGCCAACCAGGCCAAGAGCGAGTTCCTGGCCAACATGAGCCACGAGCTGCGCACGCCGCTGAACGCCATCAACGGCTTCTCCGAGATCATGGTCGCCGAGATGTACGGCCCGGTCGGCGACCCGCGCTACAAGGACTACGCCCGCGACATCCTCAATTCCGGCCAGCACTTGCTCGCCCTGATCAACGACATTCTCGACATGTCGAAGATCGAGGCCGGCAAGATGAACCTGCGTTTCGAGCCGGTGGCGCTGGAGGATGTGGCCGAGGACGCCCTTCGCCTGGTCCGCAATCGCGCCGAGGCCGCGGGCCTGGCGCTGCGGCTGGACTTCTCCGACCTGCCGGAGGTCGAGGCTGACTACCGGGCCGTCAAGCAGGTGCTGCTGAACCTGCTGTCCAACGCCATCAAGTTCACCCCGCGCGGGGGCCTGATCACCGTGCGCGCCGAGCGTCGCGACGACCCGCTGGGCGAGCGGGTGCGGATCAGCGTGCAGGACACCGGCATCGGCATCCCGCCGGAGGACCTGGCGCGCCTGGCCCAGCCCTTCGAACAGATCGAGAGCCAGCACGCCAAGACCCGGCAGGGCACCGGCCTTGGCCTGGCGCTCACCAAGGCGCTGGTGGAGATGCACGGCGGCCTGCTCGACCTGCGCAGCGCGCCCGGCCAGGGCACCAGCGCCTCCTTCTCCCTACCGGTGCGCCAATCCAGCGTGGCGCTCGCGGCGATCGCGGCCGCGCGCTGACCGCGCGACGGGATATCTATCCTTTGACGATCGTCTCGTAGCCCCGGTTCGCGGCCGCCTGCAGGCGACCCAGGGTCGCCTTGAGCTGGCGGAAGTCCCGCACCTCCCCGGCTCGGGCCAGCAGCGCGCGGAACGCCGGCGGCTCGCCGGAAGGGTCGGTGGTGTCCCCCAACGCCACCTTCAAGAGCTGGGTCAGGTCCTGCTGCAGCCGCCAGGCCGACTCCAGGTCCCCAGCCGGCCCGGCGGGCGCCAGGCCGCTTTGCCTGAGCGCCGCGAGCGCCGCGGCGGTGTTGGGCGACAGTGGCCCGCCCTCGGCGGCGTGCGCGATTTGCAGAAATTGGGCGGCGAACTCGATGTCCACCAGCCCGCCCGGCGACAGCTTCAGGTCCCACTCGCCCTTGGCCGGGCGTTCCCGGTGCATCAGCTCGCGCATTTCGCGCACATGGGCGGCCGTCTGGGCGCGGTCGCGCGGCCGGCGCAGCGCCCTGCCGAAGGCGGCCTCCGCATCCGCCGTGAAGGTCGCGCTGGTCGACCAGACCACCCGCGCCCGGGTCAGCGCCAGGAGCTCCCAGGTCTCCGCTTCGGCCTCGTAGTAACCCTCGAAGGCTGCGAAGCTCACAGCCACCGGTCCCTTGGTCCCCGAGGGACGCAGCTGCATGTCGACCTCGTAGAGCCCGCCCTGGCCGGTTTGGCTGGACAGCGCTGCGATCAGCCGCTGGGTGAAGCGCCCGTAGAAGGTCACCGCGTCCCAGCCTTTCAGCTCCGAGCCTGCGTGCGGATCGGCGGCGCGATAGAGGGTCATGAGGTCGAGGTCTGACGTCGCGCTCATCTCGCGCGACCCGCACTTGCCCAGCGCCACCACCGCCACATCGCCGGGGAAGGCTCCGCCCAGCCGCTCGGTCTCGGCGAGCGCAGCGTCAGCCAGGGCGTCGATACAGACATCGGCCAGGTCGGCGAAGGCCTTGCCTGCCACGACGGCGCTGGCCGCGCCGCTCATCACCTGCACGCCGACGCGGAAGGCCTGTTCACGGTGGACCACCCGAACCACGTCCATGGCTGACTCGAAGCCGTCGGCTCGGGCCACGGCCGCGCGCATGACCGCGAGGTCCTCTCCAATCTCGATGGGCTCAAAGAAGCCGCCGTCCAGCATGGCGTCAATCGCCGCTGGCCGACGCGCCAGGGTCGCCGCCAGTCGAGGCGCGAAGGCCATGACCTGCACGATCAACTCGAACAGGTTCGGCTGGGCCAGGAACAGCGACTGCAGCTGCACGCCCGATGACAGCCGAGAGAAGAAGTCGGCGAAGCGGGTGAAGGCCACGTCCGGCGCCCCGGTGGCCTGGGCCGCGTCCAGCAGGCGCGGCGCCAGCCGCGTGAACAGTTCGCGGCCCCGCTCGGTCGCGGTGGCCGGGATGTGGCCATGGTGCCAGCTCCGGATCGTGGCCGCCACCGAATGCGGGTTGGAAAACCCCATCCGCTTCAAGGTCGCCAGAGTCTCCGGATCGTCCTCGACGCCGGTGAACACCAGGCTGCCGAATTTCGAAGACAGGGGTTCCTCCGAGGGGAAGAGCTCGCCATAGCGGGCGTTGACGCCCTTCACCGTCCGGGTGATCGACGCGTCGAACTGGCGCAGCGGCTCGAAGCCCGACAGCGCCGCCACCCGCCTTCGGTCGGCGTCTGACTCGGGCAGCCGGTGTGTCTGCTCGTCGGCCAGCATCTGGATGCGATGCTCGACGCTGCGCAGGCGGCGATAGGCCTCGGTCAGCTCCACGCAGGTCTGTGGCGCCACGTGGCCGGCCTCGGTGAGCGCGGCCAGCGCATCCAGGGTCCGGCAACTGCGCAACGACGGATTGCGCCCCCCCAGTATCAGCTGCTGGGTCTGGACATAGAACTCGATCTCGCGGATCCCGCCGGCGCCCAGCTTGACGTCGAAGCCCTTGGCCGCCATCCGCTCGTCGACCTTGTGGGCGTGGATCTGGCGCTTGATCGAATGGATGTCGGCGATGGAGGCGAAATCGAGGTTCTTGCGCCAGACGAAGGCCTGCAGTTCGGCCAGGAACGCCTCGGCGGCGGGGATATCGCCGGCGCAGGGCCGCGCCTTGATGAAGGCCGCCCGTTCCCAGTTCTGACCAACGTGCTCGTAGTAGTCCAAGGCCGCGGGAATCGGCACCGCAGCCTGGGTGGACGACGGATCGGGCCGCAGCCGCAGGTCCATGCGGAAGACATAGCCGTCGGCGGTGCGCAGCTGCATCAGGTCCGACAGCCGTTGCGTCAGACGCACCGCGAAGGCCTCGCTCTCCACCCCAGGCGCCAGCGGCATGGCGTCCGGATCGAAGAACACCGAGACATCGATGTCGCTGGAGTAGTTGAGCTCGAAGGCGCCCTGCTTGCCCATGGCGACGCAGAACCACCCCGGGACCGGCCCGTGCGCGCCCTCGCCCAGGCGGGTGAGCCGTCCGGCCTCCACCTCGCCCCGCGCCGCCACGGTCAGCGCGGCCGCCACCGCCGCGTCGGCGAAGCGGGTGAGCGCGCCGGTCACCTGGTCAAGGTCCCAGACCCCGCCGAGATCGGCCAGCGCCGTCAGCAGATGAAGTTCCGCCTTCAGCTCGCGCAGGCGCACCTGCGCGCCTGGCAGGTCGAGCCGCGCGGCCTTCGACGTCCGCGCCAGGATGTCCTCGAGCCGCGCCTGCGGATCGTCGGCCAGCAGGGCGTCCAGCCGTTTCGGATCGCGCCGCGCCAGGCCCGCCAGATAGGGCGAGGCGGCGACCACCGGGGCGAGCGCCGGCCATGCCGCCTCCAGCCGTTCGGTCCACGCCGACTGGGCCAGGTAGCTGCGCAAGCGCTCGGCGGCCTTGTCGTCGACGACAGGCCCGCAAGGGCGCAAGCGGTCGCCGAGGTTCATGTCCGCGGCAGGACCAGCGCGACGCGCAGCCCCGGTCCCATCTCACCGACCTTACCGGGGCCTTCCGCCAGCTCCAGGCGGCCACCGTGCGCCTCGGCCACCGCCGCCACCAGCGACAGCCCGAGGCCCGCGCCGGGCTCGTTGCGGCTGTTCTCCAGGCGCACGAACCGTTCCACCACCCGCTCGCGGTCGCCGTCGGGAACCCCAGGGCCGGTATCGGTCACCGAGAACTCTATCTCCCCGGAGGAACGCCGGCGCACGCGCAGCATGATCGCCCCCCCGGAGGGCGTGTACTTCACGGCGTTGTCCAGGATGTTGGCCAGCGCCTGGGCCAGGAACTCGCGGTTGCCGCGCGCCTGCAGGTCCTTCTGCAGTTCGGCGGCGAAATCGATGCCCTTGTCCTCGCACAGGGGCTCGTAGAGCTCGGAAATGTTGGAAGCCAGGTCCGAGGGGTCGAAGGGCGCCTGATCGGGCGCCGTACCGGCCGCCTGCAGCCGGGCGATCGACAGCACCGCGCCGAAGGTCTTCAAGACCCCGTCAGTGTCCTCCAGCGCCTGGGCCAGGGCCTGGGTCGGGTCGCCCTTGCCGGCCTCGACATCCAGATAGGCCACCTCCAGCCGCGCCCGCAGCCGGGTCAGCGGCGAGCGCAGGTCGTGGGCGATGGCGTCGCCGGCGTGCCGGTGGCCGGCCATGGAACGCTCCAGCCGGTCGAGCATCTCGTTGATGCCGGCGGCCAGTTCGTCGAACTCGTCGCGGGCGCCGCGAAGCTGGGCGCGCGCGCCCAGGTCGCCGCTGCGCACCGCGTCCACCACCTCGGTCAGGCCGGTCATCGAGCGGGTCACGTTTCGGCTGACCAGGATGCCCAGGAGCAGCCCCAGCACCACCACGAGGGCGCCGGCGCCCTGGCTGGCGCGCGTGATCTTGTCCACATAGGCCTGGTCTTCGCCGACATCGGCGCCGACGAACAGGATTTGCCCCCCGCTCAGGCGCTGCTGCAGGCCGCGGGCCGGGTGCTTGACCGTGCGGCCCTGCGCGTCCTGATCGGTCACCGCGAAGCTCGTCCAGGTGGGCGCGCCGCTGAACCTCTCCACCGGGCTCTCCTCGATGGAACCCGAGATCTTCTTCTGGTCCGGCTTCATCAGCAGGTAGAGGAACGGCCGCTCGCTGGCGGCGCGCTCGATCAGCGACTGGTTGACCGCATCGACGCCGGCCCGGTCATAGGCCGCCACGAGGCTGTGCATCTCGCGGGTGATCTCCTGGTCGGTGCGCCGCGTCGCCTCGCCGGCCGTCGCCACATAGATGTAGGCCAGGAACGCCAGCGCGGAGCTCGCGAACAGCCCCAGGATGATCACCGTCAGACGAAACGGCGCCGTGCGGAATATGCGCGGCAGGCGCATCATAGCGGCTCAAGTCGTCCTTCTCCCCTTGCGGGAGAAGGTGGCGGGCGAAGCCTGCCGGATAAGGGGTCATCGGGCATCGCAGCCACGTCACGGCACGCCCGAACGATGATGGAAATTCCGCTGGGGGGGTGAGCGAGCCCCCCCATCCGACCCGCGTTGCGGGCCACCTTCTCCCACAGGGGGAGAAGGGGCGCGAATTGGCTAGGCATCCAACCGGTAGCCCGCCCCGCGGACCGTCTGCAGCATCGGGCGGTCAAAGCCCTTGTCGATCTTCGAACGCAGGCGCGAGATGTGCACGTCGATGACGTTGGTCTGCGGGTCGAAGTGGTACTCCCAGACCTTTTCCAGCAGCATCGTGCGGGTCACCGACTGCCCGGCGTGGCGCATCATGAATTCCAGGAGCTGGAACTCGCGCGGCTGCAGGTCGATCTCCTTGCCCTGGCGGCAAACCGTGCGCGCGATCAGGTCCATCTCCAGTTCGCCGACCTTCAGAAGGGTCTGGACGGAGCCGGTTTCGCGCCGCCGCGCCAGGGCCTCGACCCGGGCGATCAGCTCAGCGAAGGCGTAGGGCTTGACCAGATAGTCGTCGCCGCCGGCCTTCAGGCCCTCGACGCGGTCGCCAACCTCGCCCAGGGCCGAGAGGAACAGCACCGGAGTCTGGTCGCCCTCACGGCGAATGGTCTCGATCAGCTGCACGCCGTTCATCTTCGGCATCATGCGGTCGACGATCATCACGTCGAACTCGCCGTCGCGGGCGGCAGTGAGGCCCGCCTCGCCATCGGCCGCCCGCGTGCAGTCATTGCCCGCCTCGCTGAGACCCCGCTCCATGGCGTCGGCCGCTTCAAGGTCGTCTTCGACGATCAGGATCCGCATGCTTGTTCCGCCCCCGCGAAAGCGCCCTATCCGGCGATCTTGATCGGCAGGAAGGTCGTGCGGCCCTGCCGGAAGATGCCCAGCAGCACGCCTGTCCGATTGGCCTTCTTGGCGGCCTCCACCGCCGCAGCGACGTCGGCGGGCGTGGTCACCGGATGGCCGCCCGCCTGAACGATGATATCGCCGCGATGCAGGCCCTTCTGTCCGGCGTCAGAGGCCTGGTCGATGTTTTCGACCACAACGCCCTTCACCTCGGTCGGCGCGTTCAGCCGGCGTCGGGTGGCCTCGTCCAGCGGGCCCAGCGCCATGCCCAGCACCGACGGATGCGGCGCAGGGGGAGTCAGCGGGCTCTTCTCGGCCCCGCCGCCGGGTGTGTTGTCGTTGGAGGCTAGGTCCTTTTCCGACGGGCGGATGCCGGACTTGATCTCGATCGGGCGGTGCTTGCCTTCGCGGATCACGTCGAGCTTGATGGCGTCACCGGGCTGAGCCTTGGCGACCTCGCGGGTCAACTCCGTCGAAGACTTGATGGACACGCCGTTGACCGACACCACCACATCGCCGGGCGCCAAGCCCGCCTTGGCCGACGGACCGCCCGGCACCAAGTCGGAGACGATCGCGCCCTTCTGGGAGCCCAGGCCCTGAGCCTCGGCCATGTCCGGCGTGAAGTTCTGGATCGTGGCGCCGATATAGCCGCGCTGGATCTTGCCGCCGGTGATCAGTTTCTTGGTGACGGCGTCGGCCACCTCGGCCGGGATGGCGAAGCCGATGCCCACCGAGCCGCCAGAAGGCGAGAAGATCGCGGTGTTCACCCCGATGACGCGGCCATAGATGTCGAAGGTCGGGCCGCCGGAGTTGCCCCGGTTGATGGGAGCGTCGATCTGGATGTAGTCGACGAAGTTGTCGCCGATGTCGCGCCCGTAGGCGCTGATGATCCCGGCCGTGGCCGTGCCGCCCAGGCCGAAGGGATTGCCCACCGCGATCACCCAGTCGCCGACGCGCGGCTTGCCGGCGTTCTCGAAGTTCACGAACGGGAAGTTGGTGCGACCGCCTTTGACCTTGATCACCGCCAGGTCGGAGGGCTCGTCGCGGCCGACCACCACGGCGTCGAGTTCGGTCTCATCCTTCAGGACGACCTTGATGGTCTCGGCGTTCTCACCGACGTGATTGTTGGTGACGATGTAGCCGTCGGCCGAGATGAAGAAGCCGGAACCGGCCGACTGTTGGGTGGGAAGCTTCGGCTGGCCCTTTTCGGTCCGTCCGCCGCCGCCGTTGCCGCCCCCATTGCCCCCTGGAGGCGGGCCGCCCTCTTCGTCGTCGCCGCCGCCCTGGCCGCCGCGCGGCTGCAGGTCGAAGGGGAAGTTCTCGAAACCC